>CAYTLD010000022.1:3490-18204 GCA_964438585.1 uncultured Blastochloridaceae bacterium
TCTAAAAGTTCTTGGTCAGGAAGAGACGGAGTTCGGTGTCCGGTGCTTCGTTGGAAAGTCCGAAGAGAGGCCCGGCCTGTCCCGACCACCCTCCTCCCAAAGTGTATTTAATGACTGGCCCCAGTTGGTGTTCCTGTTCTTTAAAGTTACCGATGGTCTCGGTGTCATTCATATCGGCATAGTAATCGACGCCGAGGCGGACGGGGTCGGCAATTTTGCGAGTCAATTGGGCCCGTGCCTCAAGGAGTGCCCCCTTGCCCGAGTCATTTCCGAATTGGCGTCCGCTTATGAGAATTCCCCGGAATTGCCAATTTTCATTGATATCTACTTTATTCGACCAGCCGACACGGAAACGGTGGGGCGGGTCATCGCCATCGGCCAACTGCAACTCGAAGCGCAGGGCACTGTCAAAACCGGCTTTCTCGTCTTCAAGCAACTGCCACATGCCTTCCAATCTCACGTAGCGGAAATCGAAATCTTCCCCATCCTCCTTGCGTTGGGTGAGAATGACCCGCCCCTGAAGGCTGTCGGTAAAACCGTATTGATAGTGGATGCGGTGTGAGAAGAAATCATTTTCCAAATCGTAGGAGGAACGGTATTCGGCCGAATGCTTTCCCTTGACCACATCAGGACTGGAGACGGAGCCTGTATTCTGAGCTTCGATTGGGGCGGCAGCGGCGGTCAACCAAGTTGCTATCACCCAGTGTAGGTTTTTTCGGCCAAGAAGGTGGTTCAGTGGATTTTGCATGTGAAGAAATTAGTAACGTTCATGAAAATATCAACCGGCTCACCCCAGGAATCCGGGATTTTTCTTGTTCACCTGTTTGTTTAGGTTTCAGATTGGTAGAGTGAACTTTGGAACAAGTTTTCCGGATGGGCGTTGATAGCAGTGGTGAAGACCCCATGGGCTCTATTATAGTCAATCAAGATTCTTACTTTATCGACGGACAAAACTCCGTTGATATGCTCAGTTTTTAGACAGCCACTCAAGCCTGTCTGGGCTCTGGCCTACGGCGGCGACGGCGGCGGGGCCGGGCTTGTCCCTGGGCGGAGGAGTCGGGTTTTTGTTTGGCTGCGGGGTGGGAGGAGGGTTGCTCGTAGTTACCCCTTACTTTGTCTCCACTATTTGCTTTTCCACCTCTTTTTTGCTCATTCTGCTGGCGAGGTGCCCGGTTTCCACTTTTTTTACTATTTCCACTATTTCCTCTTTTTTCGCCCTTTCCTCCTTGACCACCCCTTTCACTCGAATTGCCCGATCCCCTCCTGCTGTTCTTGCCACGATCACCGCTTTTACCACTCTTTCCTGTTTGCCCGCTTTGTCCTCTTTTACCCCTTTTTCCGCTTTTCCCGCTTTTTCCTCTTTCCGCACTGATGATTTTGAAATCGATCTGTTGTTTGAAGAGATCAATTCTGTCCACAACGACTTTGACGATATCACCGACGGCATAGATCTTACCTGTTTTGCGGCCCCGGAAGTTGAGTTCCCGCTGCTGGAAGTGGTAGAAGTCATCATCGAGGGTGGAGACGTGGACCAGTCCGGACATGAGGGCATCGGGAAGTTCGACAAAGATGCCGAAATTCTGGACATCCATGATGATGGCGTCGAAATGGGTGGGGGAATCCGACTCCGCTTCATGCAGGAAGAACTGGAGTTTCTTTAATTTCACCGATTCCATTTCGGCATCGGACGCCGTCCGCTCCGTGCTGGAGATGTGAGCAGCGACCTGATCCATCTGCCCTTTGGATGGAAGTGATTTGCGGTCGGCGAGGGCGCGGTGGACGATGAGATCGGCGTAGCGGCGGATGGGGGAGGTGAAGTGGGTGTAGAGCGGCTTGGCGAGGCCGTAGTGGCCGATGCACTTGGTCCGGTAGTCGGCCTTTTTCATTGAGCGGAGCAGGCCTACTTTGAGGGCATGGGCTTCCGGGCGGCCTTCGATTTTTTTCAGTGCCTTCTGGATTTCTGTCCGGTTTTCGAGGTTGCCGACGTGGATGCCGTGAACTTTCAGGAGTTCGCGGTAGGCGTTGAGTTTTTCCGGATCCGGTGGTTCATGGACGCGGTAGATGCCGGTGACTTTATTGCGGGTTAGTTGGGTGGCGACAATTTCATTGGCCAGGAGCATGAATTCCTCGATGAGCTGGTGGGAGATATCGTGCTCGACCCGTTCGATGGCGATGGGGACATTCTGTTCGTCGAGGCGGACCTTGACCTCGGGCATGTCGAGGTCGAAGGAGCCGTTTTTCATGCGGGCGGCGCGCAGGGAGGCGGCGGCTTCCCAGGCCCGGTGGACGAGGGTCTCGATCTCACCCTGTGGGTTGCGCTGGAGAATGGCAAAGGCTTCTTCATAGGTGAAGCGCCGCTTCGAGTGGATGATGGAGCGGAAAATGTTCGGGCGTTTCCATTGGCCGTCGGCATTGACCTCGGCTACGACGGAGTAGGCGAGGCGATCCACGTGGGGCTTGAGGGAGCAGAGTCCGTTGGAGAGTTCTTCCGGAAGCATGGGGATGACCTGGTCGACCAGATAGACGCTGTTACCGCGGAGGCGGGCTTCCTGATCGAGGGCGCTGCCGGGCTGCACATAGTGAGCGACGTCGGCGATATGGATTCCGACTTCCCAGCGTCCGGAGCCGAGGGGTTTGACGTGGATGGCGTCGTCGAAGTCCTTGGCGGAGGCGGGGTCGATGGTGATGATAAGTTCCTGGCGGAGGTCACGGCGGCGGGAGCCGGAGGAGTCGGAAGCATCACCCTCGGGGTGGGCAAAGTCGGCCAGTTCGGCGAGAGCCTCGGAGGGAAATTCCCCCGGCAGATCGTGCTTCCGGATGATGGCGAGGATATCGACGCCGGGATCGCCGGGGCGTCCAAGCCGTTCGACGAGTACTCCCTCGGGATTGATGTGGCGGCTTTCCCACTTCAGGAATTTGACCACCACCATATCGCCGGTCTGGTAGGGAGCCTGGGGAGTGGGGACGTAGATGTTCTGGATGTAGCGCGGGTCATCCGGGACGACGTAGTGAAAGTTTCCGGTGTGCTGGAGGGTGCCGACCATGGTGGTGCGGCGTCTTTTCAGGATGCGGATGACACGTCCGCGTTTACTGGGTTCCTCTTTCCGTCTGCGGTCCCGGCCCTGGGGGGGGCGGTCTTTTTTATAGCGCACCACGACTAGATCCTGGTGCATGGCGGTGGCAGTATCTTCGGCTGCGACAAAGATGTCTTCCTCCGAGTGCTCAGAAACGAGGAAGGCGAATCCTTTTTCATGGACCTGGAGGACTCCGGTGATCAGCTCGGCATCCTCCGGTTTGACCCAGCGATCCTGCCGGATGCGGGTGATGAGCCCTTCCAGTTCCATTTTTTCCAGTTCCGGTTCCAGGGTCTCAGCGACGGAGGGGGGAAGTTTCAGTTTGCTAGTGATCTCATTTACGGTTAATGGCTGGTAATCGGATTTTCCGGCCAGATTGAGAATTTTCGCCCGAAGGTCAGAGGAAGTTATTTTTCTAAACACAGCGCAAACAAAAACATGGAAGCTACAGAATTGAAAGATCAATCGATCCGGGGGGAGCGATTTGACATCCTCTTTGCCAGTAGTGAGATGTCGCCGTATGCCAAGACCGGCGGACTGGGGGACGTGGTGGCCGCGCTTCCGGCCGCGCTCCGGCGGGCGGGTCACCGGGTGGCGGTGGTGGTGCCGGGCTACCGTTGCCTCTGGGATGAGGGGCGGCTGCCGGATCTGACCTTCACCGGGTTGAAGATCGATATTCCTCTGGGCAAGGAGCACTACCGGGCGGATATCCACACGGCCCGCAGCCGGGACGGGGTGGTTATCTGGGTCATCGGGAATCCGGAATTCTTTGACCGGAGCGGACTGTATGGGGATCCTTGGGATTACGAGGACAATGCCAAACGCTTCATTTTTTTCTCTAAGGCGGTGACGCGCCTGGCGGCTTACATCGAGCCCCAGCCCCGCCTCCTCCACCTCAATGACTGGCAGACGGCACTGGCGGCGGTGTTCTGCAAGGCGGAGGGCTTGCCCTACCGGACGGTGCTGACCATTCACAATCTGGCCTATCAGGGCAGTTTCCCGGCACGTGAATTTCAGTGGACCAATTTGCCTGAGCCGTATTTTTCCCCCTCGGGCTGCGAATTTTACGGGCAGCTCAATTTTCTCAAATCCGGGATCCTGATGGCGGATCAGGTGACCACGGTCAGTCCGGGCTATGCGCAGGAAATCCTGACGCCGGAATTCGGCTGCGGGCTGGATCGTGTCCTGACGACCCGCTCCGGTCAGTTGACGGGGATCGTCAACGGAATCGATGTGCAGCTCTGGAATCCGGAACGGGACACCCACTTGCCGGTGGTTTATGGGCCGGGGCAATTCGACCGGAAGGAATTCTGCAAGCGGGAATTACTGCGGGAGCGGAATCTCGATTCGGACATATCGCGCCCGCTTTTCGGGGTTATCTCCCGGCTGGCGGACCAGAAGGGGATCGACCTGATGGTGCAGATCCTTCCTGATCTGCTGCGGCGGGGGGCGCGGGCGGTGGTGCTCGGCTCGGGAGATCCCCGGATGGAGGAGGAGCTGACCGATCTGAGTCTGGCTTTTCCGGATCAATTTTCGGTGGAAGTGGGATTTGATGAATCACTGGCGCATCGCATCGAGGCCGGCTCGGATTTTTTCCTGATGCCATCGCGCTTCGAGCCTTGCGGGTTGAATCAAATGTATAGCCAGCGGTACGGAACTGTCCCTATTGTCCATGGTGTGGGCGGATTAAAGGATACGGTAGAGGCCTGGCAGGTTCGGCCCCGTGGATTTTTCCGGGGAACCGGCAGTGGATTTATTTTCAACGAATTTGGGTCGGAGCAGTTCATGAGGACGATTGCTCAAGCGACGGCACTCAGGAAGATGACGGCCTACTGGCACCAGATCCGGCTCAATGGGATGCGGCGGGATTTTTCCTGGAATCACGCTTTAAAAAAATATGAAACACTCTATCAATCACTTCTGACGGATCATTGATTATGCCCGAATTGAGAAAAGACCCCATTACCGGACGCTGGGTGGTATTCAGCCCGGAACGTCTCCAGCGCCCGATGCATTTTTCCCAGCCGGAGTCCGCACCGTTGGCCGATGAGGAAAACCCTTTTCTGGAAGGAAATGAACATTTTACCCCGCCCGAGGTCTATGCCGTCCGGGAGCGGGGCAGTGCTCCTAATTCTCCCGGCTGGAAGGTGCGGGTCGTTCCCAACCGCTTTCCCGCCTTGCGGGTGGAAGGCCCGCTGAACAAAGAGGCGGACGGGATTTATGACCGGATGAGCGGAATCGGAGCGCATGAGGTGATCATCGAAAGCCCGAAGGCCGGGGTGGAGATGGAAGATCTCGACCTCGAGGACCTGGCCCATGTTTTGAAAACTTACCGCGCCCGGATGAAGGATTTGCAGCGTGACTTCCGCTTCCGTTACCTGATGGTTTTTAAAAACGTGGGATCTCATGCCGGGGCCTCGATTCCCCACGCGCACAGCCAGTTGATCGCCCTGCCGGTGACACCGATGGTGATGAAGGAAAAATTGAAATCGGCGAGGACCTACTATGCCAACAAGGAGCGATCGCTCTTTAATGACATCCTGATCAACGAGATCCGTTCCGGGGAGCGGATGGTGGTATCGAATGAGGGGTTCGGGGTTTTCTGTCCCTATGCCAGCCGTTTCGGGTTTGAGACCTGCATCATGCCCAGGAGTCAGAAGGCGGATTACTTTCGTGCCCATGACCATGAGCTGATGCAGTTGGCGGACGTTTTGCTCCGCACCTTGAAGGCCTATCGCCGGGCTTTGAGCCGCCCCAGCTACAACCTCGTGCTGCACACCGCGCCCATGCGTTACCGGCGTCCGGGGTATTGGGAAACGATTGATGAGGATTTCCGCTGGCACATTGAGATTCTGCCGAGATTGACGGGCATCGCCGGATTCGAGTTTGGCACCGGGTTTCACATCAACTCCGTTTTCCCGGAGGAAGCGGCTGGAACCTTGCGGGAGGCATTGGATTCATGAGAGCCCCGCTGCCAACCCTGCCGGTCGTTCTGCTCTGGCACATGCACCAGCCCTACTATGTCGATCCGGAGACCAAGGTCGCGCTCATGCCCTGGGTGCGCCTCCACTCGGTCAAGGGCTACTATGACATGATCCGGATGTCAGAGCGGTTTCCTGAAGTGCGGCTCAATTTCAATTTTACTCCGGTGCTGGTGCGGCAAATTCGGGAACTGGCGGAGGGGCGTGTGACCGATCTCTGGGAATCATGGTCACGCACGCCGGCGGAGGAATTGGCACCCGATCAGCAGTATGCCCTGCTGGAAAATTTCTTTAAGATCAATCACGAGACGTGCCTGCGCCCCTACCCGCGTTACGCGGAGTTGCTCGACCTGCGGGGGCCGGAGACCAACGCCCGTGCTTTGCGCGAGTCGGTCCCGATGTTGAACACGCAGGACTACCGTGATCTGCAGGTCTGGTATAATCTGGCTTGGTGCGGATTCTCTGTTGCCGGGGAGTATCCGGAGATCGAGGAGTTCAAGCGCAAGGGCCGGGGCTTTTCTGAGGAGGAGAAAAACCGGTTGCTGGATATCCATCATGAGGTGGTGGGCAAGGTGCTGGCCTCCTACCGGAAGGCCAGTGATGAGCACCGGATCGAGTTGACCACCACTCCTTATTTTCATCCCATTATGCCCCTGGTCTATGACACGGATTTCGGAAAACGGGCCATGCCGGAGCGGGAATTTCCTGACCGCTTGCAGGCACCGGATGATGTCAGAGCCCATTTGATTAAGGCTCAGGAAGAGCATGAAGCAGTCTTTGGATGTAAGGCCCGCGGGCTCTGGCCCTCAGAAGGGTCGGTGGCACCGGAGTTGATCCCGCTCTTTGCCGAGGCCGGGATCGAGTATTTCTGCACGGATGAGGACATCCTCTTCCGCAGCCTGCCAGCCGGGACCGATCACCTGGAACTCTTTAAGCCCTGGAAGATCGCCTATGACGGGGCGGAGGTGTCCGCCCTCTTCCGGGAGCGTCCGCTCTCCGACTTTATCGGGTTCAATGCCGCCCGCAATTCACCGCGCGATGCATCTGATCATCTCATCCATCACCTCGAACACCTGGCGGACGTGGTGCGGCACCCGGATCGGGTCGTGACTCTGGCCCTGGATGGCGAAAATGCCTGGGAGTCATTTCCGGATGGGGGTGAGGAATTTCTTGAATCCTTTTACCGCCGAATGTTGGAATCCACCTGCCTGCATCCGCGCCGGATGGGCGACATTTTTGATGAGGGTGCCACGCCGTCCACACTCGATCATCTTCACACCGGTTCGTGGATCAGTGCCAACTTTGATATCTGGATTGGTGACCCGGAAGAGAACAAGGGCTGGGAGTGGATTGCCCGGACCCGTGCCGACCTGCTCCGGCATCTTGAATCCCATCAGGTCGATCCTGAGACCGAGGCTCTGGCCTGGGATGAAATTTATGCGGCTGAAGGCAGTGACTGGTTCTGGTGGTATGGACCGGATTTTCACAATGACAGCGACATGCTTTTCGATGCCCTGTTCCGTAAGCACCTGCAAAATGTTTACCGGATTCTCGGGCTCGAGGCACCGGACCATCTCGATCAGCCCATCCGAAAGTCCGGACGGCACGACAGCCTGACCGCTCCCAGCCGCTGGATCGAGCCGCCCTGCGGACAGGAGACCATCGGGTTTTACGATTGGCTCGGTGCCGGGCGGTTGGACATCCAGCAGCAATCGACGGCCATGTTCCAGTCGGACCGGATGGCCCGCGATCTCTACTTCGGGTTCAGCCGGGAAAATTTCTACCTGCGCCTGGATCTAAAAAGCAAAGAGATGGAGGCGGTCATGATTGAATGGGTTCAGCCGGAGGAATTTGGCATCCGGGCGGTCCCGACGGAATCGGGCTGGGATATTCATCCGGGTGAGTCAGTGAAGGAAAAGGCGGATCTGCCGGATTTGGAGGGGATAGAATCATGGGGACGCTCCAGTCTGATGCTGGCCATCCCCCTGCCGCTCATCGGGTTGCTGGTTTCCGGCGGCAAGCGCTGTGCATTTAATATTCGCCTGATTCGGGACGGGGTGGAGACCGAGCGTTACCCGGAGCACGGGCAGTTGGAATTCCAGGGGCCGGGGGACGAATTCCACCGGCGCAACTGGTTCGTTTAGACGGCAGCCTCCAGAAATTTTGAAACAAACACTACAGCTTCAACTGGCCTTTCATCACCACCAGCCAGTGGGAAATTTCACCGATGTCCTCGAGGACTGTTATCAGAAAGCCTACTGGCCTCTGATCCAATGTCTGGCCGCTCATTCGGATTTGAAGGTGCACCTCTCCTACTCGGGGCCGCTCCTGGAATTCCTCCAGGCATCCCATCCTGAATACCTCGACCTGGTCCGGGATCTGGTCGGGCAAAAGCGGGTCGAATTTATCGCCACCGGATTTTATGAGCCGGTTCTGGTCAACATTCCCCGCGAGGACCGCCTCGGCCAGATCGGAAAGAATTGCCGATGGATCGAAGAGACCTTCGGCTGCCGCCCGTGCGGGGCCTGGTTGGCGGAAGGGGTCTGGAAGACATCATTGTGTGCTACCTTCCGGCAGCTTGGACTGGACTATACCATGATCCGGTCTGACCGTTTTCTCCAGGCCGGACTTTCACCGGCCGAACTCAACGGGCACTTCTTTACCGAGTACCTGGGCGACACCCTGGCCCTGTTCCCGGTCAACACCACGCTGACCGGAATGATTCCTTTCGGAAATGAGGAGGAGGTGCTGACCTATCTCCGCCGTCAGGCCAATCGTCACCGTGTCGTGCTGACCTATGCGGATGTGGCCGAGCGCTGGGGCATCTGGCCCGGCACTTATGAAAAAGTCCAGCAGTCCGGAGTCGCGGCAAGTTGGTTTGATCTCATCGCCCGCCAGGATTGGATCCAAACGGGGTTCTGTTCCGCCGTGATCGAGTCTCAGCCGCCCCGGGGCCGCTGCTACCTGCCGGAAGGATCGCCCATCGATCTCGGCATCTGGTCACTGCCTGATAAAGCGCGGGAACGCCTCAATGAGGCGCGGGAGCAGCTCTCCCTCCGCCATGACCGCGAGCATTTTCTCCCCTACTTCCGGGCCGGATCATGGGAGGGATTCCGGGCCCGCTACGGAGAGGCCCACCTGATGGCCAAGAAGGGAATCTGGCTGCGCAACCGGATGCCTGCCGGGATAGAGGACGATGACCGCTTTAACGATTTCCTCTGGCGCGCCCAATGCAACACTGCCTATTGGCACGGCACCTCCGGCGGGATCTATCTGCCCCACCTGCGCGCCGCGATCTGGGAAAATCTTCTCTCCGCCCAGAGGCTGCTCGATGAGGGAGAGAAAGAACTGCAAATCGAGTTATCCGATTTCAATGCCGACGGGGTGAAGGAAGTGGTGCTTCATAATTCCACCATATCCGCAGTCATCTCACCCGCCGATGGAGGCTCCCTGGTGGAATTGAGTGTCCTGCCCGCACTTCTGAATCTCTCCAACACCCTAACTCGCCGGAGAGAAGAAAGTGCCCGGAATCACGATCAGCAGCCCAACCCTCCCGTCGATGCCTATGAGCGCCACTGGTTCCATGAGCATTTTTATCCGCGCCGCTTAACCGTCCGTCAACTGGCCGGGAACGGGCAGCCGGATTTGGGAACCTTTGCCGGTGGCCGCTACCGTCTTATCACCAGCGTGCGGGAGCCGGAGGGCTGCCAGTGCGTGCTCGAACGCGTCGGGCGAGTCGAAATCGGCGGAGAAGGTGTGCGCACCCGGGTGCGGAAGTCCTACCGTTGGAGCCAGTGCGGCCGGGAATGTCATGTCCATTATGAGGTTATCAATGAAGGGCATGACCCGATGGATGGCATTTTCGCCAGTGAGGTGAATCTGCTCGTATCCGTGCCCGGGAACGACGGCACCGGGCAATCAGGGGCAGGGGAGTCCTTCTCACTCGACGCAGATCATTATGAGGAACGGTGCCACGATCTGAGGGTGGCCTCGGAGGACGGGGGTGTCCGCCTGCACTTCACCTCTCCACAGCCCATGAACCTCTGGTGCTATCCGCTGCGCACCTCCGGCGGAGCCGTGGTGGCGATGGATCCCCTATATCAGGGGACCTCGATTGTCTTCGGATGGGACTATTCTATCGCAGCCGGGGAGGCATCTGAGTTCGACCTTACCCTGAAGATTGAGTCCATACCCGAGAAAAAATAAGTTGAAGCTTTGGCAAGGGGTTGGATAATAGGGGAATGCAGATCATTCGGAAAAATTATCGCTCAGTCCTGATCATCATCACTTCCCTGCTGACTCTGGGAGCGTGTGGCACTACGGAGGGCCCCTACGCGGAAGATTCGGAAGTGGCTCCTTACGGTGAAGACAATGGCAATTATGTTGGTAGCCAGAATAGCAGCCGGAGCAGCACCTACTCCACGCGTCGCCCGGCCTCCAGCAGTCCCAAGCCCTGGTCTTCAGACAGCAGCACCAGCTCCCGCACCAGTTACCCGGTGGCCAAGTCGGTCCCCGGCAAGCAAGGACGTGTCTATAGCCCCTTTGCCCCTCATGCCGGTCAGGTGGATGTCAGTGGCCTCAATTCCGGTACCCAGGCTAAGTGCCCCTACACCGGAAATATTTTTATTGTTCCCTGAGCGTAGGCTGCCTGACCCCCGTTCACCCGCCGGAGAACATCCCGGCTAAAATTTTAACTTCATGGACCCAATCTTAAAAATTCTCGAAGAAAACGCGCAGGCTTCCCCGGAGGTGATCGCGGATCGACTCGGCATTTCTGTTGATGAGGCACTCCGGCGGGTCAAGGCTCTGGAGGAAGACCGGGTCATCCTCGCTTACAAGGCCATCATCGACGATGATAAGGCGGGCCGCGACCATGTCAGTGCCGCCATCGAAGTGAAAATCACACCGGAGCGCGAGGGCGGCTTCGACCGGGTGGCCTCACGGATTGCCAAATTCGACGAGGTAAAAACCTGCTACCTCATGAGTGGCGGCTACGATTTGCTCGTCATTGTCGAAGGCCCCGATCTCCGGCATGTTGCTAACTTTGTCTCCGAAAAGCTGGCCTCGATCAACGGCGTGCTCTCCACCGCCACCCGCTTCAAGCTGAAGACTTACAAGGAACAGGGAACCTTGTTCGGATCAGAAGCCTTCGAAGAGCGGCTTAAAGTATCGCCATGAAGGCTGATCGGGAAGAGCGGCAGCGGACGGGTTACGTCGCGGCCCACGTGCGGGACATCCCGCGATCCGGAATCCGGGACTTTTTTGAAATCGTTCAGTCGATGGACGACGTCATTTCCCTCGGTATCGGCGAGCCGGACTTCGTCACTCCGTGGCACATTCGGGAAGCGGCCATTTACGCGCTCGAGCGGGGCAAGACCGGTTACACCTCCAACCTGGGAGCCCCGGATCTCAGGCGTGAGGTCAGCCGCTACATCCAGAGCCACTTTAGAGTCGAGTATGATCCCCACTCGGAAATCCTGGTGGCGGTGGGAGTCTCAGAAGCCTTGGATTTGGCTTTGAGAGCATTCCTTGATCCGGGGGACGAAGTCATCTACCACCAGCCCTGCTACGTCTCCTATGCACCGGGCATCCGGCTGGCTCATGGCGTGCCGGTGCCGGTGGCGACAGAAGCTGCCGATGCCTTCACCTTAAAAGCCGAGGCCCTGCGCGAGGCCATCACTCCCCGCAGCAAGGTTATCATTCTCAATTTTCCCACCAACCCGACCGGTGCTGTTCTGCCCCGCGATGAGCAGGAGAAAATCGCTCAGATCTGCATTGAGCATGACTTGATTGTGATCACCGATGAAATCTATTCTGAGCTGACCTTTGAAGGTGAGGTTGAAACAATTGCCAGCCTGCCCGGAATGCGTGAGCGGACGATCCTGCTGCACGGAGTCAGCAAAGCCTTTGCCATGACCGGATTTCGCATTGGCTTTGCCTGCGCGCCTCCCGTCATGATCGAAGCCATGATGCGCATCCACCAATACTCCATGCTCTGCGCCCCTATTCTCAGTCAGGAAGCCGCCCGAGAAGCGCTTCGCAATGGAGCTGGACCGGTCGCGGAAATGCGGGAGCAATATCGCCAGCGCCGGAATTTCCTCCACAAGCGGCTGACCGCATTGGGCATGGAAGCCCACTGCCCGCGTGGTTCCTTCTACCTCTTCCCCTCTATCCGCCGCTTTGGCCTCAGCAGCCGTGAATTTTCCATCCGCCTGCTCGAAGAGCAACGGGTGGCTCTGGTGCCAGGAGACGCCTTCGGCCCCGATGGAGAGGGCTATGTTCGCTGCAGCTTCGCCACCGCCATGGATCAGCTCGAGCAGGCCGTGGAAAAAATTGAAGCTTTCACAAGGTCGCTATAATGCCCGATTACGATAATATCATTATCGGTGCCGGTCACAATGGGTTGGTCTGTGCCGCTTACCTGGCCAAGGCCGGTCAGCGGGTGCTGGTGCTCGAACGGCGTCCGGTTCCTGGAGGAGCGGTCAGCACTCAGGAGGATCTCATTCCGGGCTACCGCATCGATGTCGGCTCCTCCGTTCACATCATGATCCATCTCACTCCCATTCTCCGTGAGCTGGAACTGACCTCGAAGTATGGACTCAGCTATATCGAGATGGATCCCTGGGCCTATTACCCGGTTCAGGGAACAGATCAGGGAATTGCCTTTCATCGGGATGTCGATCAGACCTGCGAGAGCATTGCCGAATTTTCCACTGAGGACGCCGCCACCTACCGCGAGTATGTCCGGCATTGGACCGATCTGAATGAAGGTGTCTTCGAGACCTTCCTCCAGCCCCCCACCCCCGGGAGAATATTTGCCACCATGCTCAAGCGCAACCTGCTCGGCGGTGCCCGCGCCCGCAAGGTCTGGTCATCCCTCGACACCTCTCGTCAGCTTATGGCCCCCTATGGTCAAGTGATCCGGGAGTATTTTACCAATGAACACGTCCGCAGTGCGCTGCTCTGGCTTTCCGCCCAGTCCGGTCCGGGACCGGATGAGCTGGCCTCCGGTGACATGTTCGGATGGAATGCCATGATCCACAAGTCCGGCGCCTGGCGGGCCAAAGGCGGCTCCGGGTCGCTGACCACCGCCCTGGTCCGCTGCCTCGAAGACCATGGAGGAACCTTGAAGACGGATGAAGCCGTTCGCTCGATCCGTGAGGAAAACGGCGGATGGTGTGTTCAGACCGAAAGTGAAACCTGCACCTCCAAGCGCGTCATCTCCGCCTGCCATGTGCACACCCTCTTCGGACAGTTAATCGAGAATCCCCCCGCCAACCTGAAAAAACGCGTCCAGCGCACCCGGGTCGGCAACGGGTTCGGTATGATCACCCGCCATGCCGTCGAGGAACTTCCCCACTATGCGCCTGAATCCCGGCCTTCCGTCATCCAGCCCTACCATTCCGCAATGCAGCTCCTCTGTCCCTCCGAGGATCACCTGCGCAGCTCACTCAATGATTACCAGGGGGGCCGTCCTCCCGAAAAACCATCAGTCGTGGCCATGACCTTCTCCGCCATCGATCCCTCCCTGGCCCCGAAAGGAAAACACACCCTCTTCACCTGGGCCCAATACCATCCCTATCAACTCTCGAATGGCGAAAGCTGGGAGTCCATTGCCGAGAGAGAATCCGACAAGCTCTACGACCTCGTCTGCCAGTATGCGCCGAACATGCGGGATAAACTGATCGACCGCTTCATCCAGACCCCGCTGCAAATCGAGCAAATGCACGGCCTCCTGCGCGGCAACGTCATGCACCTCGAAATGAGTCTCGATCAAATGTTCTTCTTCCGGCCCTTGCCCGAGTTGGCCGCCTACAAGACCCCGATGAAAGGACTCTACCTCACCGGCTCCAGCACCCACCCCGGCGGCGGCGTCTTCGGAGCCTCCGGCTACAACACCGCCCAGGTCGTGCTGCGTGATTCGTGAAGATAGCCCGGAGTTGCCAAAAGGCACTCCACCGGGCTACTCTTTCCCATGCCTGCTGAAACCGAGACGGCGCGTCGGAAGCACCATGAACCCGTGGCCCAGTTTTCGATATTTGTCGAAAACAAGGTGGGACGACTGCTCGAACTCCTCAACCTCTTTGCCGAGCGCAACATCCATGTCCTCGCCCTCACCACCGTCGATACCTCCGACAGCTCGGTGATGCGAATGGTCGTCGATGATCCGGATGCCATGCGGCAGCTCATTCACGAGCACGCCCTCGCCCACACCGAGACCGAGGTGCTGGTGGTGGAATTGGAAGGCCCCTCCGATGTCAAACGCGTTCTCTCCTTCATCCTTCAGGCCGAGATCAACATTCATTACACCTACTCCTTCATCAACCGTCCGCACGGAAAAGGAGCCATGGCCTTCCACCTCGAAGACATCGAACTCGCCACCCAGGCCTTGCGGCGCAACCAGTTTGTCATCCTCGGACAGGAAGATATTTCCAGGTAAGGAGTCACTTCCGCGTCATCATTTTCAATACCACCATGTTGCTGGCCAAGGTGCGTTGAAGGCGTTTTTCTCTCTTTTCCAGAATTCTCTCATCCGGGATTTTCTTTTCTTTCTTCATCACAGGTTCTTTTCTCATTCGATGCCGATTCGGCCTATTCATACTCGTTCGACGAGGCAGGCATTAGCTTTATTCAGATCACTGTGTGAAGATATGATGAC
>CAYTLD010000023.1:0-17935 GCA_964438585.1 uncultured Blastochloridaceae bacterium
TTTCCGTGGATTAAAATCCACGGCTACCTTCGATGGTCCCTACGGGACCTCTGGCTTTTGCCTTCGGCATTGGAAGAATGTGTATAAAGATGAGGGCCTGCACCTCCGCGAAGAACCCTGTGGGTATCACCAGAGGCAGAGGGGACCTGCCTCCCTTGTCTCTTCGAACCCCGAAAACTCGCCACTCCATGTGGCACGGTCTACTAGCGGGAGGCGGCGTTGAAGACGACGTAGGTGAATCCATCCTGGCCGACTGAGACGGCGACTGCGCCCAGAGTGGCTTTGGTAGTCAGGAGGTTCTTCTTGTGGCCGGCACTTTTCATCCAGGCCTCGACGACTTGTTTGGCGGTCGGGGGCTGACTGCGGCGATAGAGATTTTCATTGAGGTAGATAAATCCATTGGCTTTCTGAACGGTGGATAGATTACTGCGGTGGCGGGTGGTGTGACGTTCAGCCATTTCCCGGGCCAAACCCTGAAGTGCCTTATCCGTGCTCAGGATGGGAACCCCGGCCTGGAGCCGCTGCAAATTGATTTCATCGAGGATCGAGAGAGCGGTGATTCCGGGCTGGCCGGGTTGAGAAACAGTGGCGGCGGCCTGCTCTCCCCCCGTGCCCGCACATGATGTGAGCACCAGGGCTGATCCAAACATCAACGACGGTAGGAGTGGATACCGTTTCATATCGATTCATCGACAAATTCGGGTTCGATTTTTTCCGGAAGCAGGCCCTGGTTGTGAGCACGTCCGAGGAATTCGTTGATGGCCTGGCGTCCCCGGTCTCCGTAGTCGATGGTCAATTCATTGACATACATGCCGATGAAGCGGTCGGCCTTGGCACTATCGATTCCCCGTCCCAGAGGCAGGGAGTGGCGGACTCCCTCAGCGCGGTGCTCGAGTCCGTAGCGGATACTTTCGCGCAGAATGCGAGTTAGATCTTTCTGCTCCTGTGGAGAAAAACTTTTTCGGATGACATTTCCTCCCAGAGGCAGGGGCAGCCCACCGGTATCTTCCAGCCACCATTTTCCCAAGTCGGCAGAGAGAGCAAATCCCTCCTCCTCCCAGGTAATTTGCCCCTCATGGATGACCAGTCCGACATCCGCTTCCCCTTTTTTCAGGGCATCGAATATTTCATCGAAGGGCACGACCACGATGTTCAGATCCGCTGCTTTGACGCCGAGATAAAGCTGCAGGGTAAGGAAGGCACTGGTCATGGTGCCGGGGACGGCAATTCGCAGATTCTTCAGTTCCACACGTGAGAAAGGCCGGGATCCGACGAGGATGGGCCCATAGCCATCGCCCATGCTGGCTCCGCAGGGCATGAGGACATAGTGATCGGTCAAATAGGCATAAGCGTGAATGGAAACAGCGGTGATATCCAGCTCTGCGCGCATGGCCCTCTCATTGAGGGTCTGAATATCCTGGAGGGTGTGGTGGAAGGTCCATGAGCCGGTGTCGATTTTATTTTCCGCGAGGGCATAGAACATAAAGGCATCATCCGGATCCGGACTGTGGGCAAGTGTAATTTCAGGCATAGGTTAGTGTAGCACGCGGTGGTTCCTTGTCAGGTTGATCCCGGAGGATATCGGGAAATTATTCGTAATCACTGAAGTCGATGGAAAGCGGTTCGCGTGAGGCCAGGAGATCGGCCTGGCGAACCACCTCACTCACCTCATGATTAAAGCGGTAAGCGTTGCAGTTGGGACAGATATCGACTTTAGAGGCCACAATCGAGCCACAACCTTCACAGACTTTGAAACGTTTCGGCGATGATTTTATTTTACTCGCTGCGGCCCGCCGTTCTTCCAGTGCTGAATTAACCATAGTAAAAATATGCCTTGTTAACTTCTGAAAACAAGTCCGGGAAGTGCTTCATTTTGACAACTTCCGGGGAACCATGCGCCCGGCCTGATCCGGGTCACCGGCCTCGGCACCGCTTTTTCCGGCCTCGTGATATTCCGCATCGGTATTGACATTCCAGACGTTGTAACCGGCCCCGATCAGGTTGCGTGCCGCGAGTAGGGCGGTCATCATGGAGTGGTCCTGGTTGTTGTATTTATGCATTCCGTTACGACCGGCTACTTCGAGGTTGGTCAGGGGTTCCAGTTCCCGGCGGATGGTGGTCACGGATTCCTGATAGGTATCATCGTAAACCGGGTAGGCCTTTGGCATTCTGACCACGGCCCCGTCAAAAACATCGGCGGGCTGAACCAGCCCCAGTTGCCCGATTTCCTTTTTCCCGAGGGCAATCAGATCTTCATCGGACATGTTCCAGAGTCCGTCTCCCTCGAAGCAAAAATATTCCAGCCCCAGACAGGTGACTCCTTTCTCGGGAATCATTTCCTCACTCCAATTATTAAAATTCTGGACGCGACCTAGTTTGACCTGGGGATCATGAACGTAAATCCAATTGTCCGGGAAGAGGTCGGAGCGGCGCACCATTAAGGCCACGGTGAGAAAGTCCCGGTATTTTAAATCCTGCGCCGCTGCCTGTGCCTCGGGAGAAAAAGGCGGCTGCATACAGAGGACGGTCTCTTTGAGAGGAATGGAAATGATAAAGGCATCGCCTTCCCATGATTTTTCCTCCCCGGCCTGGTCGCGTGTGATCAGGCGTTTAACTTCATTTCCCTCCCGTTCGATACGGATCATTTCCATGCCATGATGAACCTCACTGCCGGCGGCCCGGATGTCATCGCGTGTCTTTTCCCACATCATGCCCGGTCCCAGGCGCGGATATTCAAATGAGTCGATCAGAGTTTTGACCACCTGCCCGTCTTTTCCTCTTCCGATCTGCGGCATCAGGGCGTGGTAAACCGCTTTGACCAGAGAGAGCCCCTTGATGCGTTGCGCCGCCCAGTCGGCACTGATTTGATCACAGGGCATGCCCCAGACTTTCTCAGTGTAGGTCTTGAAAAAGATGGAAAAGAGACGCACTCCGAAGCGATTGGTCACCCAGTCCTGGAATGAACGTTCCGGGCGAATGGGAAAAAGGCGAACCTTGGCGTAACTGAGGGCGCAGAGGAAGCTGTTGATGGGGCCGAGGTTGAAGAAAGCATTCATGGCCTTGAGGGGGTAATCAAAAAATTTTCCGTCGTAGTAAATGCGCGATAAGCGGCGGACCTGAATAAAGTCATCGGGCAGGCGGCGCTTCCACCACTCGGTTATCTCCCGGCTTTTACTGAAGAAGCGGTGGCCGCCGATGTCGAACCGATATCCCTTGTAGTGAACGGTGCGGGCGATCCCGCCCACGTAATGGGGATCTTTTTCCAGGACATCGACATGGCAGCCATTTTCGACCAGCTCGGCGGCCGAGGTCAGCCCGGCCGGACCTCCCCCGGCGATGACC
Source organism: uncultured Blastochloridaceae bacterium (assembly GCA_964438585.1). Lineage (GTDB taxonomy): Bacteria > Verrucomicrobiota > Verrucomicrobiia > Methylacidiphilales > JBCBYL01 > JBCBYL01. Next base: position 3,343 of record CAYTLD010000023.1, read on the forward strand.
ACACAGGGTTTCTTTTTTGCGGTTATTTCAGAATCATTCATAACGCTCGCCGTAATAGTAAGCCATGCTGGTCGCTCTGTCATAGGAAAGCACATACCCCGGGAAAAATTCTATCAGCCAACCGGGGTCAAAGGACTTGAGCGGGGTGGACAGAGCCCGTTGAATCAGATCCAGCTTTTCCTTATCATCGTGATAGATGGCAACCGTCAGAGGATCGGCAAATTCGGTGACGTTCTCCACACTCATGACTCGTGGTTCGGCCGACGAGCAGTAAGCCAGGAGGGCATCATGGAGGGAAACCAGCAGCGCGTAACGGGGAAGCGCGGTAATCCACTCGTAAATTTCCGCCTCAATGGGCAATTTAATTTCAGCCGGGTCACGCCATTTTTTTTGCACCCAGCCTTTGAGCCCCTTGCGGGGTCCAAAGAGCTTGGAATAGCCCTTTTCGATGCGGTCGTATTTCAGGCTCCTCCGTTTCCGGTTCAGATCGACCATTTTTCCCAATTCCCGCGCCTGCCGGAAAGGGGAATAGCCGCTTTTGAAGAGTTCGAGCCCCGGATCCCACTGAAGGAAGGTCGAGAGGGCTTTCACATCACCTGCCGCCCCGATCAATTCCTCGGCGGTTTTTTCCAGGATGGTGGTATTGATCGGGATACGATATGCCGATAAACTAAGATATTTAAGAAGCTTCATCTGAGGGCCTGTAGCCTGCATGATCGAAGGCCCGGAAGCAAGTCCATGTCACATCACCAGACCCATAAATCACCAAAAATTGCCAACCTGATCCGCGATTGCCACGGAGGCAGGTGGGATGCGCACTACCTGGGATACTTCCGTTGTTTTAATGCCGGTGATTACTACGAGGCGCACGACGTGCTCGAAGAACTCTGGCTGGGAGAGGGAAAGGCTGGCCCCCGCCATGATTTTTACAAGGGCCTGATCCAGGTCGCCGGTGCCTTTGTCCATATGAAACAGAATTATCATGCCCCCCGTCATCACGCGCACGGGAGACGCTTGGCACCCGCATTCCGGCTACTCAACCGGGCCTGCGACCTGACCCGGCCCTATTTACCGGTATTCCAGGATCTCGATCTCGACTTCGTCCACGAACTGGCCCGCGACTACGCCGTGAAACTCGAAGCCGGCGGATTCAAGATTAACCCCTGGCACCCGGACCAGATGCCCCGGTTAGGGGACGGAGTATTAAGAGGCTGTCTAAAAAGTGGGTGATAACGGCTTAATACTCCGTCCCTTAACTTCCGCCGCTCCCCCCACTATTTTTTACGGCGGGCTTGGACGGCTTTGGCGAGTTGTTCGAGAACGGGAACAGTGTCCTTGAAAGAAAGGCAGGCGTCGGTAATACTCTGCCCGAATACGTCCTTGCCGACTTCATAGTCCTGCCGGCCTTCAAAAAGATTACTTTCCAACATGACTCCGGCGATGGCCCGAGATCCGTTTTCGACCTGGCGGGCCAGTTCGGCGGCGACCTCGGGTTGCTTGCGGAAATCTTTTCCGCTATTAGCATGGCTGCAATCGACCATCAGGAAGGGGGGTAATTGCGCCTCCTCTAGCAAGGCCACGGTTTCCAGGACGGATGCTTCATCGTAGTTGGGCCCGGTCCGGGATCCTCCCCGTAGTATGACGTGGCAGTCTTTATTCCCAGTGGTCTGGAAGATGGCTGCCACTCCCTGCTTGGTCACAGAGGGGAACCAGTGCGGATGGCTTGCGGAGAGAATGCCCTCAACGGCCACTTTCACACCTCCGCCGGTCCCATTTTTAAACCCGACCGGCATGGACAGGCCCGAGGAGAGTTCGCGGTGGATCTGGCTCTCGGTGGTGCGGGCTCCGATCGCGGCCCAGGAGACGAGATCGGCGATAAATTGCGGGATGATGGTGTCGAGAAATTCCGTAGCCGTCGGCATACCCATGGCCGCAATTTCATGGAGTAAGCCGCGTGCCATCCGCAACCCCTTGTTGATTTGAAAGGTATTGTCGATATAGGGATCATTGATCAACCCCTTCCAGCCCACCACCGTGCGCGGCTTCTCAAAATAGACCCTCATCATGATCTGGAGGTCATCCTCAAAGCGTTTCGCCTCCCGGGCCAACCCCTCGGCATAATCAATCGCGGCCGTCGTATCATGAATCGAGCAGGGCCCGACGACCACCGCCAGGCGGTCATCTTCGCCACGGAAGATGCGTGCCGCCTCCTGACGGGAGGTGGAAATTATCTGAGAGACCGGTTCATCCACCGGCAAATCCTCGATCAGGATGGCCGGCGGAATAAGCGGACGGAGGCTGGTGATGCGTTGGTCGTCGGTGTTGATTAGCATGAGCTTCAACTGTCTAGCGGAACTGGCTTCCCCTGTCCAGCCGTCTATCGCTGAATAGCAGACCCCGGTTAACGGCTGCGCCCAGCTCCTCAGAGCCCGAGATTGAGGCCAGGACCTGCAGGGCCAGCTCAAAGGAGGCACCTGCGCCGATGGCGGTGATCAGATGATCATCCACCTCCAGTCGGCTTCCGGTCGGAAGATGGGGCTCCACTTCCGCGTGGGAGGTGGGATGGACGGTAAATTTTTTCCCTTTCAGGATTCCCGCCCGCGCCAGCACTCGAGGCGCGGCACAGAGGGCGGCTAGCCAGCGTCCCTCCGCCTCATGCTCCCAGACTTTATTTATCAGGGTGCTGCAATCAGCCAGGTGGTCGGCTCCGGGCAGTCCACCTGGCAGGAAGATGAGATCATAGGACTCCCCGATAACATCCGCCAGTAGAGCGTCGGGCAGATGACGTGTCTGGCGGCAGGCGACAACCGGCCCCGGCTCCAGCCCGGCGGTCACCACCCGCCAGCCCGCCCGCCGAAAAATATCGACCGGAACGATGGCTTCAATTTCTTCAAAGCCCTCCGCCAGGGGCACCAGAACACTGACTTCCGATGGGGCACTCATGCGGATTTGATGATCAATTGACGGTTTTTCATGAAGTAGGCAAGCCCTGAGTAAATGGTGATGGCCACAGTCAGCCAGAGCAGGGGATCGAGCAGGAAGTCACGGCTGCGGGCTATCCAGACATTATCTCCGGCCACATCCCGGAAGGCGAGCAGGAGCAGACCCGCTGAGAGCGCGACCATCTGGGAAATCGTCTTGTGCTTTCCGATCCGTTCGGCGGCGAGGATTTGACCTTTGGCTGCCGCCAGGGCCCGCAGTCCGGTGATGAGAAATTCCCGGGCAATAATCGCCGCGACCACCCAGACCGCGCATAAGTCCACCGACACCAGGCCTATATATCCGATCGAGACCAGCACCTTATCGGCGAGCGGGTCGAGAAGGGTGCCCAAGTCGGTTATCTGACCCCAGCGTCGGGCCAGGTATCCATCCAGCCAGTCAGTCAAGCTGGCCACGACAAAGAGAATCAGTGCGGACCACCCCCGCCAGGGAGCTTCGATCGAGATGATCACCGCGAAGATGAAACAAAGCCCGAGACGCGCGCAGGAGAGCCGGTTGGGAAGATTCATCGACATTACTCGGACGGGATGCGTATTTCCTGGATTCCCGGTCGCTCGTAAGGCCCTTCGTTGGCTCCGTTAAAAATGATGTTCACCATCGAGGCCTCCCCGAATTTGATAATGAACTGCTCAGCCACCCAGGGCTCGGACGGAATCCGCTCACCGGCCGGGAGCAAATCCTGGTAGAGGATTTTCCTTTCCCCGTCCCGGATGCCAATGACGCGCACCCAAAGCTGATGACGGCGGGCCTGACGGGAGGCCAGCAATTGCAACCGGTTCAATTCCACCGCCTGGGCGCGGGGCACCTCCTCGACGGGTTCCGCCACCGGCACGGCCGCATTAACTTGAGGCGGAGCCTCCGGGGTTACGGGTTCCGCCTTCGGCACCGCTGCCTCTGGTGCGGTGGGTGCCGACCTATCCGTAGATGGCGGTGCCGCAGGTGTCGTCGGGACAGACTCCGCTGGTTCCGCTGGTTCCGAACTGACGGCCGGATTTCCATTATCTGCTCCGGTCAGGGAAGGCCAAATTTGATAGAGGCGGATGGCTCCTATGGCCATGCCGAGGAGGAAAATAAAGAGGAACAGGAGGACTCCGATGCGCGGAGGCTTGACGACTAGCGGCTGGCGTCGACGTGGGATCGCTTCCAGATCCTCGGGGCGTAAGTCGTAGGTTTCGGCGACGGCCATGGTGCCTCCCTCAAATTGTTTCAGGAGCTGCCACCCGTCCAGGCCCAGCTCGCGGGCGTAGATTCGGATAAACCCGCGGGCGTTGGAAATACTCGGAAAATATTCAAACTGATCTTTTTCCAGGTGTTCGAGGAAGGATTTTTTCAGTTTCGTCCGTTGTGCGGCCTCTTCGAGGGACCATTCCCGGCCCTCTCTGGCTTCGGCGAGCTGTTGCCCGATCGTTTTCAAGTCCGCTTCAGATTTCATAGTGTGTGTGCCGGGCCGAGGGTTCCCCATCATCGACCGAGACCTCTTCTATAGGGAATCAACGCACTGGTCGATATCAAATTCAGACGGATCGACGAGTAATTCACGCGGACGCGCACCATCGGGCGGTCCGATGACACCCAGCACCTCCAGTTGATCGATGATCCGCGCGGCGGTGTTGTATCCGATGCGCAAGCGCCTTTGAATCATCGAGGTGGAGGCCTTGCCTTCCTGAAGGACCACCTCCAGTGCCTTGCGCAGGACTTCACGGTCGGCATCGGTCACTTCATCCCCCTCATCATTTCCGGGCTTATTCAATTTCTCATGAATTTCCACCTCGAAGTCAGGCTGGGTCTGGGATTTGACCTTATCGACGACGATGGCCACTTCATCGTCGGAGACAAAGGCACCCTGGGCACGCACGACCCGCGCCGATCCCGGCGGCAGATAAAGCAAATCCCCCTTACCCATGAGATTTTCCGCACCGTTCTCATCGAGGATGACGCGGGAGTCGAGGGCACTGGGCACCTGAAACGCGACCCGGCAGGGCACATTGGTTTTAATGACCCCGGTGATGACTTGCGCCCGCGGGGTCTGGGTGGCGATGATCAGGTGGATGCCGGCCGCCCGGGCTTTGGCGGAGAGGCGGGCAATGGCCAGCTCGACATCGGCGGGAGATTGCTGCATGAGATCGGCCAACTCATCGATGATGACCACGATGTAGGCCAGCTTCTCGGGCAGCTCCTCCTCACTGGCACTTCCCATTCCGGGGAGATCCTCTCCACCGTTCCCCTCACTCCGTTGAAGTTCATTTTCCAGATCGAGGGCTTCCGCCGTGCGGGCCGAGCGCTGTTCCGCCATCTTGGTGTTATAAGCGGTGATATTCCGGACTCCGGCCTTGGCCAGAATACGGTAGCGTTTCTCCATTTCATTGATCACCCACCTCAAGGCCACCATCACCTTTTTGACTTCCGTCACCACCGGCACCACCAGGTGAGGCAAATCATTATAAACCTGCAATTCCACCACCTTGGGATCGACCATGATGATGCGCAGCTCATCCGGGTTAAAGCGGTAGAGAAAACTCATCAGAACGCAATTGATGCAGACCGATTTCCCGGAACCGGTGCTGCCACCGATGAGCAGGTGCGGCATGTCGGCCAGATCCGCCACCATCACCTTGCCATACACGTCCTTACCGAGCGCGATCGGTAATTTCGCCTTGGTCTGCTTCCATTGGTCGGATTCAAAGAGATCCCTCAGATGAACCATGGCCTTACTGCTGTTACCGACCTCGATGCCCACCGTGTCCTTTCCGGGAATGGGGGCCAGGATGTTGACACTCTCGGCCCGCATGGCACGGGCGATGTTTTTGTGCATTTTAGCGATCCGTTCCACCCGCACTCCCTGCCCCGGATACACTTCATAGCGGGTAATGGTCGCCCCGCGGGTGATGTCACCGGCCTCCACCTCAATACCAAATTGCAGAAGGGTCTCGATGAGAAGATCCTGATTTTTTTTCAATGAGGACTCATCGAACTTGGGGTCGGAACCTTCCTCGACCGCCTTCAATAAATCCACCGTGGGCAGTTCGTAATCCGAATAATCCGAGGGGCTGCTGGTGGGATTGATCTGTTTGGCTTCCTGCTCCAGTGCTGAACGCTCACCTTTCGTGACCCCCGGCTTCAAGGGAGCAGAACGTTTCGTTTTTTCCTCTTCCGGCAGCGCATCCGTTCCGGCTGCCAACTCTTCTTTCCGGGTCCGGGTGGTATCGATAACCTTGGGCTCCGGGCGTAAGATCGACGCCTTTCCCCACTCATCGACCTGCTGCTCCGGCTTGGAACCTGACGCGGCACCCTCTTTCTTTTCACCGCCCCCCTGCTCCCGGCCCATCCGCCGCTCGATCCGGCGCTGTTCCTTCTCCAGGCGCTTTTGTTCCATTTGAATGCGTTCCATCGGATCCGCCCGGTCGAGACGACTTTGCTCAAGTTCCTCATACCACTCACGCAACCAGGCCCAGAATTTTTTCAGCAAGTCCAGCGGTCGCACTTCAAAGAGCAGCACCAGTCCGGCTAGGTAAATAAATGCCAGACTCAGCCCTGCCCCGGCCCGCCCGAGGTATCGCGCCATAAACGTGTCGTAGAGGAAAAAACCGACCAATCCGCCGGAGTAGTCGCTCCCGCCAAAGGGACCGATCATCGGCTGCAGCAGTTGCAGCAGAGCCGCCCCGGAGACCAGAATCAAACTAACCCACCCGACTTTACTGGCGTAGTGAACCGGGCGGGCAAAAAGCAGTGTCGTGCCACCGATGATCATTAATAGGGGGAACAAATAGGCCCCCACTCCGAAGATCAGGATTCCAATCGCCGCCAGGTAGGCTCCCACCGGCCCGATAAAATTGCTTTGCGGGTCATTGACGGGTGTCTGCCAGAAGGAAGTGTCTCCGGGATCATGCGACACCAGTGCCAGAAGCAGCAGTAGCCCCGCGCCCAGTATTCCGATTGCCAGTAGCTCCTGAAGCAGGCTTCTACTCTCTTCTGCCTCAACACGTTTTGTCGCCATACGTTATTTTTTACTGTTTTATACAGAAAATTTAATTTAAGGACATACTAAAATATCAGGGCTGCCATGAGGATATCTTAATGATAGTATTTTTCAGTCGTCTATAGGAAGTTGCTTTATGCGGATGCCCAATGCTGAACGAGCGGAGATCGATTTGCGCAAACTCCACGACTACTGCCTCAATCCACATCACCCGCGAGGGAAACATAAAGCGAGAGTATTTCTCAGTGTGCTGGCAATAGCGCAGTCAGATTCTGATGAATTACGTCGCCAAATTCTTGAGCATGTTCCAAACGCCAACACAATTTCAGGAAATAAAGACCGCTACGGCACCCGTTTCGTGGTCGATGTTACCATTAACCATAAAGGGAAGTCCGCCCAAGTGCGCACCGCATGGATCATCAGGATAGGCGAGGAAGTGCCACAGTTGACATCATGCTACGTAAAGGAATAACATGCCTCACATGAACGAGAAATTTGAGATGTTCGACGTAGTTGCCCTACTTAAGGATCTGCCCGATCATGGTCTGGTAACAGGTCAAGTCGGAACGATCGTCGAGTCCTTGGCTGAAAATGTTTTCGAAGTTGAATTTTGCGACGAAGATGGACGGACCTACGCCTCCGTGGCTCTGAAGGATTCAATGCTGATACACCTGCACTATTTCCCAGTCCCCGCATAATTGCGAGACCTCTCATTTTATCCACCCTTAATTTACTGTGCCGATGTCTTGCGGCTAGCTCCGGGCTGCGCAGCTACATATGAATCGCCTAAAAAAACAGCTTCCCGTCATGAGAGCCTTCCTTTAATGTAGCTATCGATGAAGCAAGATATACTCGCCGGTGCCAATCTGTTTTATCCGCCTGAGCCCGATTCTCTGGAGTTGATCGACATTGACCATTCCATGATCGAGGGGTTGATCCTGAAATCACTCAGCAGCCGGAGTTCCATGGTGGCCAAGGATCTTGCCGATCAACTCAATCTGCCTTACTTCAATATCGTTGAACCGATTATCAACAATTTGCGGGACACCCGTCTGCTCGAAGTCACTCACGGCGGTTCCCAGTCCATCTCCTATGTGCTCACCATCTCCGATGTGGGGCGCGCCCGTGCGGACCAGTTTTTTTCCCAGTCCGCCTATACCGGCCCCGCTCCGGTCTCACTGGCCTCCTACCAGAATGCGATCAATGTGCAGACGATCCGCAATATCCAGGTCAACCGCAAGCGCCTGGAGAGTGCGTTTGAAGGCCTCATTTTCGATAAAGAAATTCTTACCCAAATCGGGCCGGCGGTGAATTCCGGCCAGTCCATCTTCCTCTACGGCCCTCCCGGCAATGGAAAAACCTCTGTCTCCGAACGCATCGTCGATGCCTTCGGCGGCAACATTTTCATTCCCTACTGCATCGAGGTCAATGGAGCCATTATCCGCCTGTTTGATGATTACAACCACCACGTCGTTTCTTCCCCGGAAGAGGACGCCCGGATCGGCGATAACTTTGATCGACGCTGGCGTCTGATCAAACGCCCGGTCATCATCGCGGGTGGTGAATTAACCCTCTCCTCTCTCGACCTCATCTGGAGTGATGAGGCCCGTTTTTATGAAGCACCGTTCCAGATGAAGGCCAATGGTGGCGCCTTTATGATCGATGACTTTGGCCGCCAGCGTGTCGATCCGAAGGAACTCCTCAACCGCTGGATCGTGCCTCTGGAAAAGAAAACGGACTACCTGACCCTGCATACGGGGGTCAAAGTGGAAATCCCCTTCGACCAATTGATCATCTTCTCCACCAACCTCGACCCCAGCGACCTGGTCGATGAGGCCTTCCTGCGCCGTATCCGTTATAAAATCCCCATCGATAACCCGACCGAAGACAATTTCAAAACCATCTGGGAAATCGTCAGCAACGCCAAGGGGGTTCCCTACAGCGCGGAAGTGGTGGACTATTTTATCCAAAAGCACCTGCGGCCCCATGGTCGCCCTTTCCGGGGGTGTATCCCGCGGGATATTCTCGACCTCGTGCTCGACTCCTGCCGCTATAACCAATACGGCGTCACCATCAGCCCGGAGCTGCTCGATGACGCCGCTGAAGCTTACTTCGTCGATATGAGCAGCCATTACACGCAGTAAAATCCGCTTGTCGTGCGCTCAGAGCTTGGCATCGTTCTAATCCTATGTCTGAAGATATTCAAGTGCCTCATGACCAACTGCGACTGGAAGAATCCGGTCAGGACTGGTTTACCGCCAACTTAAAATGGATCGGGCTGGCTGTGGTCCTGCTCGTGGCTGCGGGCCTGGGTGGCTCCTGGTGGCTGAACCAGCAGCAGACCCTGCAGGCTGACTCACTGGCCGCCGCCCATGCTGGTGCCACCGCCGACGACTGGGACCGGGTCATCGAAACCTACCCCGCGACGCCCGGCGCACTGATATCCGCCTTCCGCGCGGCTGAGGAAGCCAAGCGGGAAAACCGCTTTGAAGAAGCCGCCGGATATTACGGAAAAGTTATCGGGATCACTCCGGAGAGTCCCTTTTCCAGGTTGGCGGAATTTGCTCAGGCCGGTTGCCTGGAAGCCGCCGGGCAACTCGAAGAAGCCCGCGAACTTTATCAGAACATCCATGGCCAGCGTCCGGATCACCCCTATCTGGGAGGTGCGGTCATGGGACTGGCCCGCATCGAGGCACTGCAGGGCAACGCCCTGGCGGCCCGTGAACTCCTTGCCGACTATCTGGCCAATCACAGCCAGGTTCCCGGCCAACCGCAGGATCCCTTCGTGGCTGGCTGCCAGGAACTGATGTCCAAACTGCCGACTCCGCCGGCCCCCGAATCCGACCCGGCCTCTTAGAGGCTGTCTAAAAAGTGGTGGTAAATAAAATTTCAAGCAAAATTTCGATCCTGCAAGGCGCGACGAAGGCGCATATCTACATTGATACGTAACTGAGGAGCAACGAAGCAGGGCGGAATTTGGCGCAGAAAGTTTGTTATCATCCACTTTTTAGACAGCCTCTTAGTTCTCAGGAAGCGGATTCCGCCAGGTAACGCTCGGCATCTATTCCGGCCATACACCCCATGCCCGCCGCCGTAACCGCCTGGCGGTAAACTGAGTCCGAGCAATCCCCGGCGACGAAGACTCCGGGCACTTCGGTGTGGCTCCCCTCCCGGCGCAGCAGGTACCCCCCCTCATCCATGGGCAACTGCCCCTGGAAGAGCTGTGTATTCGGAACATGTCCGATGGCGACAAAGACCCCGGCTGTCTCGAGTTCTTTCTCCTCACCGGACTTGACATTTTTCATCCGCACCGCCGTCACCTGGTCCTCACCGGTACCGAGAATTTCCGTAACTACGGTATCCCAGACCGGTTTGATTTTCTCATGCCCCAGAGCGCGCTCCGCCATAATCGGGGAGGCCCGTAATGCATCGCGTCGGTGCACCAGATAGACCACAGACCCAAAGCGCGTCAGATAGAGTGCCTCCTCACAGGCCGTATCCCCTCCACCGACCACCACCAGCGGACGGTCGCGGAACATGGGCAACGCCCCATCACAGGTGGCGCAGTAGGTCACCCCCTTGTTTTCCAGTTCCGCCTCTCCCGGAATGTCGAGATGCCGATGCGAGGCACCGGTGGCGATAATCAGCGTCCGGGTCAGAACCTCCTTGCCATCCGCCTGCAAGCGGATGGGGTTTCCGGATAAATCCGCCTCTTCCACCACCGACATATAGCGGACTTCCGTGCCGAAACGGGTGGCCTGCTCCTGCATTTCCATCATCAGAGCGTTGCCGTCAATCCCTTTGCTGAACCCGGGATAGTTTTCCACGATGGTGGTGGTCGTGAGCAGTCCGCCCGGCTGGATTCCGGTCACCAGTAAAGGCTTCAACCCGGCCCGTGCCGTATAAATCGCCGCCGTCCAGCCCGCACATCCGGACCCCAATATAACCACATCATGTATTCCATCTTCTTTCATGAGTCATGTAGGAAAGCAGGCTCCGCCTTAAATTTCAACGAAAACCCCACATGAAGCTTCGAGGCACTGAAAATGGCAAGTGGGGCAAGTGGGGTCAAACCTCGACACTTGACAGAATTTTTCGCTGATTTGCCTTTCCGTTTGGTGTCATCGCCCATATCCGCAACAACGCGGAATCGACACTTGCCACCATCAGCCAGTATGTTTACACCGTGAACTCCATCGGCCAGCGCATAGAAGGGGTCACGAATAGCATTAACTTAAGGAATCCGTTGTAGCGCGGACAGCCTGCCGGGGCGTAGCCTTGCGCGGAGATCGGTCCCGTCCGCCCTCTAAGGTGTCTCGCCTAAGTGCCCTAAAGTAAGAGCCTTGGGCAAGATGCCCAAGGCATCGGCCAGGATGGCCGCGCTCCAGACTTCGTCCTAAATCGAGCTTAAGTTAATGCCATTCGGGTTAACCAATATTGGCAAAAGTTATGTCTTGAAGTTTTATCATTGAATGGGGTGATGTAACGATGATTGAAAAATGTCATGAATGGGTGACCCCCTTGTTTACTGTTTGCCGCTGTATCTAAGCAGGTTATCTATTTCGTCTCCATCGGCAGTGCCTGAAATGACATGGCCGGCAGCTGAACGGATAATTTCCCTTTCAACTTCTGATTTGAAGCTGTCTGATTCAGTGATAGCGGATCGCATGATTGTTGCGAAGGTCGCCGCATTGTAGTTTTGAAACGGGCTAATCTGGTGAAGAGTGGCACATAGATTGACAGCCTCAAAAAGTGTCATTTCTATCTGGTGGCTTTCGCTCCAGGTATTTTTCCCCTGCTCAAAATACCCACCTATCTGAAACCTTTTAAACTCGACATCACGAGAGATGCAAATTCCTTTGTTGATCTCCTCTATGAACTTCCAATCGTAACTAGCTAGCCACGGTTTTTTTGCGCTCACGAGTTTTCAACTTTCGTATTTTTGAAACGCCTTCACTTTTCAAAAAACCCTTGCCTGTCACCGCAAAAACTCGCTTCGCACGATAGCGTGGAGCTTGTTCGATGCCGTCAGCGAGTGCCCGAGCGAGCAACGATGATTCGCGTCTGTCCATGTATCGAATATACCAGATTCCTATTTCATAGCCAACTAAAAGCATTTGGAAATGGGGTCAGGAAGATCAGCCTCCGCCATATGGCTCCGTCTCGACAAGTATTTTGACAGAATTTAATCATAGTTTTTCAGCCCGCCCGATTGTGAGTTTTAATTCTGTTGGCGCCGAATCGGTGACTTAGAGGCTGTCTAAAAAGTGGTGGTGACAAAATTTCAAGAAAAATTTCGGTTCTGTGAGGCGCGACGAAGGCGCATATCTACATAGATACGTAACTGAGGAGCAACGAAGCAGGGCGGAATTTAGCGCAGAAAGTTTGTTATCATCCACTTTTTAGACAGCCTCTTACATTGGACGTGACAACTTCGCACTCAGGAAACGGGTGTCCCCGCTTTTTCCGCTTCCTCTTTCAACCACTCCGGCAGGCGGATGTTGACGCGGGCCCGGAGGCGGGCGAGCAGGGCGTAGAGCCCGAAGTAGGCGCGGTTGACATAGACGGAATGGCGCGATCCCCGCGCCCCCCGCAGGCGCTTGAGGGTCGGGCTGGTTCGGTTCCGCTCACCAGTGTCATAAATCGCCTGCATGAATTCCCGATTGCCGAAGTCAAAGCGCTCGAAGCGGAAGGGGCTGGCCAGAATGTCGAGGGTGGGAATGCACAGGTCCATAAAGGCCCGGCAGTCTTCCGGAGAGTCTCCGGGAAGGAGGACATTTAAATCATAAAGGGCCGCTTCTAGGCGTTGTCGGTCTTCGAGTAGATGGGGATCGAGAAAACGGAAATTCTTATAATAAAACGCTTCTTCCAATTGTTTGGTGCATCCGAAATCAATCGCCACCAAGTCATCCCCTCGTACGATAAAGTTTCCCGGATGCGGATCGGCGTGAAAGAGTCGTAGATCGTGGATCTGATAGTCATAGAAATCCCAGAGAGCCTGACCGATCCGGTCGCGGGCCTCCTGATCGGCATCCGAGTCGGCAAAAACATCCAGCGTCTGTCCCTCGATCCAATCCATGGTCAGAATCCGCGACGAAGATAAATCGGAATAGTAACGGGGGAACCGCAGGTTGGGAATGTGGGCACACTGGTCGGACAACTCCTGAGATCGCGACAGTTCTAGCGTGTAGTCCGTCTCCTCCAGCAGTCGCTCTTCTACTTCCTTGAAATATTCCGCCACATCGGCTTCCCGGACGTTCATGATTTGCAGTGCAATCGGCTTCACCACTGCCAGATCAGAGCGCAGGCTTTTGGCCACCCCGGGGTATTGGACTTTAACGGCGTAGTCCTTACCGTCGCGCACCGCCTTGTGAACTTGCCCGATTGAGGCACCATGTGCAGCTGTTCGCCCGAAAGACTCAAACATCTCCGTCGGCTCCTTGCCAAATTCCCGGCGAAAGGTCCGTGCCACCAGAGGGTAGGATAAGGGAGGCGCGGAATATTGGGCCTGGGAAAATTCGTTGGCATAAGGGCCGGGCAGCAAATTCTGATCAATACTAAGCATTTGCGCCATTTTCAGCGGTCCGCCTTTTAGATCACTGAACGTCTTGTAAACGATGTTGGCATTTTCGCGATGGAGGTCATCGACATCCTGTTTACCACTAACCGTTGATTTTCCGTAATGCTTGAGGTAGTTGATCCCTACCCGGGCACCAGTGCCGACTAGGCTGGCCGAACGCTCGATCCGCCCGGTGCGTATGCGTGACTGACCTGTCTCAGGATGAATGTCGGACATGGTCAACTTAGCTTCCGGGTTTCCACTTCATGTCCGGAACCAGGAACCGGGCCAGATCCAGCGCACTGTCCAGGGCCTGTGTCCGCACGACATCGAAGGCGAGGTTCACGGACTTTTCAATAAAGGCGTCCGTGCGTTCGAACCCGTTGCTGTCATCCTTCATGTTGAAATCGATGATGGAACGGAAGACGAGGTAAAAGCCGTCCGGGTAGATGCTACTAACTCTTCCACGCCCCGCCACCTCTCCGGATTCACGGCCGTGATCGAGGATTCTTTTAACGAATTCTTTGAAGGATTCCTCAAACCCCTGCGACCAGGACGGCTTCTTCCAGATATCAAGGTGCTGAAAACGCATCAGCATAAGCGTGCGCACGTCCAGTGATTTCTCGTTGAAGGCAAAGAAAAAGGTCAGAAGCCGCTGCCGGGCATCGAAGGATCCGAATTCCTCGCCCGATTCCACCCGCTGGATGACGTCCAGAATCAATTCCTGCCAGAATGACTTTTCCACCGTCTCGAACGAGGCGAACTGGCTGAAAAAATCCCTTTCGGATATTTCAAGGTCGCGACAGAAGCGGGGAATGGATTCCGGCACCTTGCCTTCCTCCCGCAGGATTTGCGTGTAGCGGTTCAGTATTTTTTCACGTGCTTCCATGATGAAACTCTAGATCATGGTTCCCAATCCGCAAATACGAAGGTTCGGGGGTAGAATTATGACCTCAAATCGCGACAAGCCGTTCTCTGCCGGGGTGCGGGGGAACGGACGCGGCGGCGCGCTTCCCTCCACGTCCTGGGTGAAAAGAAAATGGAGGGCAGAGCTCCGT
>CAYTLD010000024.1:0-17587 GCA_964438585.1 uncultured Blastochloridaceae bacterium
TGGAGGGTGGTATTTCCGGCGATGGCGGAGCTGGCCTGGACGGGGTCTGATCCGCTCCAGGAGGTGATGGTGCCGCCGGCTCCCCGGATGACGGGGATGACGGGAAGGATGTCCCAGGGGTTGAGGATGGGGTCGATCATGAGGTCGGCCCGTCCGGAGGCGACCAGCGTGTATCCGTAGCAGTCTCCCCAGGTGCGGACATAGGCTGCCTGCTGGATGAGATCATTGAAATTTTCGGCGTCTTGATGTTTATAGACGAGGGCGGGGTCGGTGATCATCAGAGAGGCGTCGGACAGAGTGCCGGTGTCGCGGACGTGGACGGGGAGGCCGTTGAGGCGGGTTTCTTCCGGGGTGCCGATGCAGCAGAGGTCGAGGATGGGATGGTAAATGCAGCCGATGACGGGTTGGCGTTTGTGAAGCAGGGCGACGAGGGTGCCGAAGAGGGGGATTCCATTGATGAAGGAAAGTGTGCCGTCGATCGGGTCAATGACCCAGACCCACTCGGCGCGGGTGCGTTCGGAGCCGAATTCCTCGGCGATGATGCCGTGGGTGGGAAATGTTTTTTCGATGGCGTGCCGGATTTTGAGTTCGGACTGCCGGTCGACTTCTGTGACCACGGTGCGGTCGTTTTTCCGATCCACGGAAAAATCCTGGGCGAGGAAGCGGTCGCAAATCATCTGCGATGGCAGGCGCACTAGTGATTCGGCAAACTCGAGATACTCTTCCATGATGTTAAGGTTATGGTGGGAGGCTGAAATTACCATGTCAAAGCGGTTACAAATTAACGAAGGTCTTGTCGCGGAGGAGTTGCCTGATTAGTCTTAAAACGATGAATATTAAACCGGTGGTTTTGATTATACGTGATGGGTGGGGAGAGAACCATGATGCATCCCTGGATTTTTGTAATGCGGTCAAGCAGGCGGAGACACCGGTGGCGGACCGGTTGAGCGCGGAGTGGCCACGAACGGAATTGTGGGCTTGTGGTCTGGCGGTGGGGCTGCCTGAGGGCGTGATGGGCAACAGCGAGGTGGGGCATCAGAACATCGGAGCCGGTCGGATCGTGGATCAGGAAATTGTCCGGATTGATAAGGCCTTTACTGATGACCTGGTGAAGGACAATGCGGTTTTGCAGGGAGCCCTAACCCGTGCGCGTGAGGGGGGGGGCGGGGGAACCCTGCATTTGATGGGGCTGGTATCGGATGCCGGTGTCCACGCGATGTTGGAGCACCTTTATGGATTGATGAAGGAGGCCAAGGCGGCGGGGGTGAAGGATCTCTGCATTCATGCCTTTACCGATGGCCGGGATACGTCGCCCCGGAGTGGGATGGCTTACATTGAGGCGGTGGAGGCGATGTGTTCTGAATTGGGGATCGGGAGCATTGCCAGTGTCAGTGGGCGCTTCTGGGCGATGGATCGGGATTTGCGCTGGGAGCGAGTGCAGAAGGCCTATGATTGCCTGAGTGGGCGGGGGGAGGCCCGGAAAGCGACCTCCGCACGGGAGGCAGTGCAAGACTACTATGACCATCCGTTGGATGAAAATCGCCAGGGGGATGAGTTCATCGTGCCGACTCAGATTACTGGCGAGGACGGGAATCCGCTGGGCCTGATCAAGGATGGGGATGCGGTTATTTTCTTCAACTTCCGGGGCGACCGCCCGCGGGAGTTGACCCGTGCTTTCATTGAGGAGAACTTTGACGGCTTTGACCGGGGGCCACAGATGGATTTGTATTTTGCCACCATGACGGAGTACCAGAAGGGACTCTGCGACAAGGTGCTTTTCCTCAAGCCTCCCAAGATGAAGGACATCCTGGGATCGTATGTCGCCGAGCAGAACATCGCCCAGTTCCGCTGTGCGGAGACGGAAAAATTTCCCCACGTGACCTTTTTCTTCAATGACTATCGGGAGGAGCCCTTCGAGGGGGAGGATCGGGAAATGTTACCGAGCCCGAAGGACGTGACCACCTATGATCAAAAACCGGAGATGAGTGCCTACGGGATCCGGGATGCTACGCTCCGGGCTATCGAGAGTGGGAAGTATGGACTGGTGGTCGTCAATTTTGCCAACCCGGACATGGTCGGGCACACGGGTGTGCTGCCAGCGGCGGTCAAAGCCTGCGAAGTGGTCGATGCCTGTGTGGGGGATCTGCTGGAAGCGGTTGACCGGATGGGCGGGGCGGCGATTATCACGGCGGATCATGGCAATGCGGACCAACTGGTGGTGCCGGAAACCGGCGGGGCTCATACCGCGCACACCCTGAACCCGGTGGAATTGGTCATCTATGGTGCGGAGGAAAAAAACAAGCAACTCCGTGAAGGCGGCTGCCTGGGAGATATCGCGCCCACCGTTCTGGAACTGATGGGATTGAGTAAGCCCGAGGCCATGACCGGCCAGTCTTTGATCCGATGATTCATTCGTTCATTCTCAAAAATGTCCGCTGGCACAATGCCGATCCCGCTGCCAGCGGTGAGGGAGACGTGCTGGTGCGCCAGGGGCGGATCGAGTCACTGGGGGGAACCATCGGGCAATCGGCTCTTCCGGAATATGACGGTGCCGGACACTGGCTCCTGCCGGGGGTGGTGGATGACCAGGTGCATTTCCGTGATTTTGATCTGAGCCATAAGGCAACCATCGAGAGCGAGTCCCGCGCGGCGGTAGCGGGCGGAGTGACTTCCTACATGGAAATGCCGAATACGCGGCCCCCGGCCACGAATCGTGAAATGCTGGAGGTAAAATTCCATCGGGCGGCGCAGGTTTCCTCAGCCAATTTTGGATTTTACGTGGGAGGGACCGAAGACAATCACGATGCGGTGCTCGAAATAGCGGACGACCCGCGGGTGCCGGGTTTGAAAATTTTCATGGGATCTTCGACCGGGAACATGCTGGTTGAAAACCCGGAGGCTCTGGAACGATTTTTCCGCGACTGGCCCCGAGTGATCGCCACCCACTGTGAAGATGAAGCGACAGTGCGGAGGAACCTGAAGGTGGCACTGGAGAAATACGGTCCAGAAATCCCGATGGACCAGCATCCCGTGATACGTTCGGTGGAAGCCTGCCAGATCTCCTCCCGCCAGGCTACGGAACTGGCGCTGAAGCATGGGACGCGATTGAACGTGCTCCACCTCACGACGGCGGATGAACTCGAGATGTTCCGGAAGCCGCGTGCGGAGGGGAGTCGGATCACCTGTGAGGTCTGCGTGCATCACCTCCGTTATTCATCGGAGGACTACGCGGTCCTGGGGGCCCGGATCAAATGCAACCCGGCCATCAAGGGTCCGAAGCACCGGGCGGCACTATGGGAAGCACTTAATGCCGGAGACATCGATATCATCGCCTCGGATCACGCGCCGCACACCCGGCGGGAAAAGGAGATGGCGTCCTATGCCGATCAACCGGCCGGACTGCCGCTTATCCAGCACAGTCTGCTCTTGATGCTGGACGCCGTCGCCAAGGGGCATACCACTCTGGAGCGGGTGGTGCAGGGGATGTGCCATGCCCCGGCGGATATTTATGGTTTGAAGGATCGGGGGTATTTGCGTGAGGGCTATTATGCCGATATGGTGCTCGTTGATCCAGAAGCGAAAACACGGGTCGAAGCGGAAAACCTCGAATACCAATGTGGCTGGAGTCCGCTGGAGGGAGAATCACTACAAGGCAACATCCGGGCCACCTGGGTCAACGGTCAACTGGCCTATGAATCCGGAAAAGTCTCTCCCGGAGTCCGGGGGCAGGCACTCGAATTCGAGGTCTAAGCCCTTGATAATCCGGGATTGTCAGAAGTAGAGGCAGCAGGAAGAATCCATCAATGATACCGATCAAGACAGAAGAAGAAATTGAGTCCATGCGCGTGAGCGGCCGGGCGGTGGGTGAAACCCTGCACGAACTCGAAAAAATGATCGAGCCGGGTAGAACCACCGGGGAAATCGATGCGCGGGCCGCTGAATTGATCGAGGCCAAGGGCGGGAGGAGCGCATTCCTAGGGTATCGCAACTTTCCGGGAAATATCTGCATTTCCGTTAACGAGGAAATTGTGCACGGAATCGGTGGACCGCGTCGCTTGCAATACGGTGATCTGGTAAAGATTGATGTGGGAATCATTATCGACGGCTGGGTGGGGGACTCGGCCATGACATTTGTCGTAGGCAATGCGGATGAGGATGGCCGCCGATTGATGGAAGCGACCCGGCAGGCCATGTGGAATGGGATCCGTGAGGCGCGGGCCGGGCGGCGGTTGGGCAACGTCAGCCACGCGATTGAGAAAACTATTTTCAATGCCGGGATGGGAGTGGTGCGCGAATTTGTCGGGCATGGGGTGGGGCGGTCACTGCATGAAGATCCGCAAATCCCGAATTTCGGTCCCAAAGGTTCGGGGCCCCGCCTCCGTCCGGGCATGGTTCTGGCGATTGAGCCGATGGTCAATCTCCGCACGGCTTCGATCAAAATGATGCCGGACGGGTGGACGGTGGTGACGGCGGACGGCAAGCCCTCCTGCCACATGGAGCACACGGTGCTAGTCACAGAAGATGATCCGGAGATATTGACTCCACGTCCGGGCCTGACGGTTCCGGGCGGTATTTGCGCGGCACCGCTGGCGGCGGCATGAGTTTTCAATTGAACCAGGCGGCCACACTGGAGGATAGCCGGTTGGTGGCGCTGGATTTTGAGTCGGCCGGATTTCGCCCGGGGGCGTCGGAGGAACCGGTACAGATCGGCATCGCGGTCATGCAGCAATGGAAAATCAAGCCCGATTCCGCCCTGCGGTCGTACCTACGGGTGGAAGGGAATGTGACCTGGGCCGCAGCACAAGTCCATGGAATTACCAAGGGGGATCTATCGGAGGCGCCATCGATCCAGGAATTATGGCCAGAAATTCGGGCGCGACTGGAGGGGGCGGTGGTGGTGGCCCACGGGGCCGGGACAGAGAAGCGGTTCCTGAGAATTTTTCCGACCCACGGATTCGGACCCTGGATTGACACTCTGGTATTGGCACGCCGTTGTTATCCGGATTGGGATTCCCACCGGTTGGGGGACTTGATTTCCGGGCTTTCACTGGGAGGGGAGATGGATCAATTGTGTCCCGGCTTGAAGTGGCACGATGCCTATTATGATGCAGCAGCCTCGCTGGTGCTTCTGCGCCGCCTGGTTACTGATGCCCACCTGGAGAAAATGAAGGTGGAGGAATTTTTAAAATCCCTCAGCCCGGAAAGGTAAGCCGGCTTGCGGCTTTCTGGCTCAGTGACAGACTGAGGCATGAGCGAACGTTCTGAAGAAGAAAAGATGATCCGGGTACTTTCCCGCCTTTTGGTCGGAGAACCCGGGGTCGATGCGATGCGGATTGATCAGGAGGGTCATAGGCTTTCAGTGGCAACGATCGGCGAGGTTGATCTCGAAATGCTGCGTAGCCGGATTCAGCATGCTCTGGAAGAAATCCACTCCGATTTTGATGCCGGGTGGACGAAAGGAACCCATATTTACGACAGCGTGGTGGTCAAACGTGGTGATGAGGGGACGCTGCTAGAAAAGCCCAGTTGCATGACGGCGCCGAAGTTGCGCACCTGGCGTGAGCTTCCCTGGCTGGAGTTGGACCCGGAAGAGGATCCTGAGGATTGGCGGGAGCTGGCGATATTTGCCGGCGGCTGTGGAATGTTTCTGCTACTCGGGCATTTGGTGGACAGCACGGCGGTGCTTTCCGGCTGGGGGGTGAGGATCTTCTTTCTTGTGGCTATGATTCTCGGGGGTTGGGACGCCGCCCGGGATGTTTGGAGGACAATTGGAAAGGGGCAGCTCGATATCCATTTTCTCATGCTGGCGGTGGCGATTGGCGCGGCCTGTGTCGAAGCCTGGGGCGAGGGAGCGCTGCTTCTTTTTCTGTTCTCTCTATCCGGCGCCATCGAGGGCTATGCCCATGACCGGACGCGCCGTGAAATCAGTGCCCTCTTCCGGGCTGCACCCAAGACGGCTCTGCGTATCCTGGAGAATGGGGAAAAAGAGGAAGAGGAGGAGATTCCGGTCGAACGGGTGGAGGCCGGGATGCTCCTGCGCCTGCGTCCGGGAGATACGATTCCGGTGGACGGAGATGTGGTGAGCGGAAAGACTGCTGTTGACGAATCCAATTTGACCGGGGAAAGCCGTCCGATTTCAAAGACAAAGGGGTCACCGGTCTATAGCGGAACGGCCAACTCGTGGGGTGCGATTGATATCCGCGCCACCCGTCCAGTCCAGGAAAGTTCCCTGCAAAAAATTATTCACCTCATACGTGAAGCGCAGCGTATGAAAGCACCGGCTCAGCGTTTCACGGATAAATTCGGCACCGGCTACACCTGGTTGATCTTGATCGGGACGGCGGGGTTGTTTCTGTTCTGGTGGCAGGTATTTGATCTGCCCGCTTTTTATCAGGGAGAAAATGGGGAGCCGAGTGCGTTCTACCGCGCTATGACGGTGCTGGTGGTGGCCAGTCCGTGTGCGCTGGTACTTTCGATTCCTTCGGCGATTCTCGCCTCTATTGCCTGGGGGGCGCGGCATGGGGTGCTCTTCCGCGGGGGTGCGGCGGTGGAGAAATTGGCGGAAGTTGATTCGGTGGCGATGGATAAGACCGGCACCCTGACCTACGGCAATCTCCGAGTTGAGGACATCCGGAGCCTGCCTCCGGGGAAAGAAGCTGAGGTAGCGGAGCTGGCTTATTCGATCGAACGGCATTCCGAACACCCGATCGCCCGAGCCATCGTTGCCTATGGGAAGGAGCAAGGCCTGCGGGTGCGAGAGGTCGAGGACTTTCAGTCGCTGACTGGACGCGGAGTTCGAGCGCGGGCGGGTGAGTCGCAGATTGTCATCGGACGTCGTGACCTGATGGCACGCGGGCCGTTGGCTGAATTGATAAGTGAGGTGCCCGAGCCTCCGCCTGCTTTTACAGAAATCTGGATCATTCATGGCCAACTCCTTGGCAGGATACTGATGAAGGACCAGGTGCGCAGCGAGTCACGGCAGGTCATTGAGAGGTTGAAATCACTGGGAATACAGACGCTGATGCTGACCGGGGACCGTAAATCGGTGGCCACTTTGATCGGTCAGGAAGTTGGGCTTGAGAAAGATGAAATCCGTGACGGGCTTCATCCGGAAGATAAGGTGGAAATCATCCGGGAAATGACCCGTGCCGGGCGGCGTGTCGCCATGGTCGGTGACGGGGTCAATGACGCCCCCAGTCTGGCGGCCGCTTACGTCTCCGTGGGCATGGGGGCGCGGGGGACCGATGCCGCTCTTGAACAGTGCGAAGTGGTTTTGATGAAGGACCGGATTGATAATTTCCTCAACGCCTATGAACTCAGCCGCCGGGCCAGGGTGATCATCCGCCAGAATCTGGCTATCGCCTTGGGGACTGTAATCGTGATGGTGACAGCCTCAATACTGGGCTGGATTCCTCTCAGTGCCGGTGTGTTGGCTCATGAAGGCAGCACGGTGATCGTCTGCCTCAACAGCCTGCGCCTGCTCTTTGTGCAGGTTGACTAGGGATTGTATTGCTGATTGGGCAGCGTTGGGGTGATCGAATCCGGGTCGAGCACCGGATCGAGGGCATCGACCAAGTCATCGAAGGGGTTGCCCGGCAAGTCAACCACGTAGAAACCAGGCGGGAGTCCAGAGGTTACGTCGTCGAGGTATTTTTGAACCTCGTTGAGGAAGTTTTCCAGGAGTGCCAATTCCTCGGAATCGGCGTCAAATATTTCCTGAGTGTACTCACCATTTTCATTGCGCGTAATGATAGCTTTCTCACCGGCTTCGACATTGATGGTGGCCGTAGAACCGTCCGGGTTAAAGACGGTGATGGTTCCTTCTTCGGAAACGACCAGCGTGCGATTGCCCATGGTATAAACACCGTAAACAGTGCCGCGTGCGGCTGCGACCCCTTGCGGAGTGCGAATTTTAAAGTCGATATCCTGCGGGGGAATGCCTTTGATGGCGGAGAGAACCCCGCCTTTGGTGAGGTAGCCCTCGAACTGGCGTTTCTGGTTGCCGTTTTGCTGGATCAGGCTGGAAACCGGGACCCCGAAGGAGCTGTTTTGCTGAATTTGAATAGCAACGCCCGGGAAGGGAGTGGCGATGACCTTGCTGTTCGGCCCGGTGCGAATTTGAGCCCCGGCGGGGATGACATCACCGGGTTTTAAACGCGGTGCTTGCACGCCGTTGCGAAGCATCTCCATGGGATCCGCTCCTGACGTGGAATACATCACGTCTCCTTCCACCTCGCGCACCAGCAGGCCCTGGACAGGCTGGCCGTTGCTGCCGGTTTGGGCGGTGCCTCCGCCCAGTTTAAAGCTGTCTCCACCTCCTGTAGGCACCTGATTGCCGTCCAGTGAATTGACGCGTTGCCGGTTGGAGGAAATCCCGAAGCGGTCACCGGCAGGGGCGAGACCCCGCATGTTCTGGCCTTCGGACTGGGAGTTGCCGGATGAAGGTGAGGAGGCTGACGATGAAGACGGGGTCGGTGATGGGTTGGCAGGAGCTTCAAAGAGTTCTTCGTTTGTGTTGTAGGATGGTGCGCTGGCAGAGGAGGTGGGCTTCGGGGTGCGGGAAGGAGTCGTCACCGTAGGCGTCGGTGTTGTCGGAGCTGAAACAACCGGAGCACCGTTTAACGCGTAGGTTCCTCCGGCAGGAAGATCGTTGCCATCGATAGTGATAGTACCGAGCACGCCGGACTGAAAGGTGGCCTGAGGGCTGTTAACTCCACCGGTGACAGTCAGGACAGCGTCTTGCGTCATCTGAACGGGTTTGCCGTAGATGGTTAAATCAAGCGACTGGGGATTTTCCGGGTTGGGGTAAACGATAAGCGTGGAGTTCCCGTTGAGATCTTTTCCGAACGATACTTTGAAAGCCTGGTTATCCGCCTGAACGGCTTCTGAGACACTGCCGGATGCGAGTGTGGAGACCGGCTGTCCATCATTGGAACGAATCGATAGTTGTCCGGTCTCATTGATATTAAGAGAGGCGGCGGAGGCCGGATGAAAGAGGACGGTAGAATAAACGGCCAACGTCAACAGTAATTTGTTTTTGTTAAAAAAGTTTTTCATGTAATTACCATAAGAAATCGAGCAGATTAGGTCAAGCGGGGAATTCGGATGTCGCACAATTGTAAAGTAAGAATTTTAAATGTGTAACCTATTGATTATGAAGAATTTAAAGCCATTCTGTGTTTAGTTCAGCTAGCATATTCATGAAAAAACGTGTATTGGCGGGAAGATCTGCGTGTTGGAGGAAAGATCTTCCACCTGCGCTAAGGCTTGGGTCCTCGCTGAGAAGCTTCGCCCCCACAAGTCGGTGGACAGGCCATATCCTCCGCTCGATCCCGGCAGAGACGGAGCTCTGCCCTCCACATCTTTTCACCCTCCCATGTGGAGGGAGGATTTTAATACCTTTCGCCCTATCGCGGCAGAGACGGAATTCTGCCCTGCACGATTTTTGAATGGTTCTATTGGAGTCCCGCTCCTTTGGATTAAAGTTCGCCGCGTTTGATGGCTTCCTGGCGGAGGAGATCCGCCTCTTTTTCCTTTTGAGCGGCGCTCTTGGTCATCCAGTCGTCCCAGGACTTTCCGAAGGCGGTATCGGGGCCGCTGAAGTGGATTTTGACGATATCTTCGAGGGTAACGTTCTGGTTTTCCGATTCCCGGGAGGATGTTTTAACAAAGAGTGTGACCCGATTGGCAGGGACATTGACGTTGTGGACGAAGCCTTCGACTTCGGAACCGTCTTTCAGGAAGAGGGTCACGTCCCCCCGGTAATCAAAGGCCTGGTCGAGGATGAACTTCCAGTTTGATTCCTTGTCCCGCTCAAAGGTCTTTCCTTCGAACTCACTACGACCGGAATTGGACTCGAGATGGGAATTATCGGATTTATCAGCTTGCGGCATAGTCGTGGTGATCAGCCGGCGAGGGCGGCTTTGACCGTGCGGGCAAAGCCTTGGATGGATCCGAAGGTGTCATCGACGGAAGAGGCCTCGTATCCGCAGTGGACCATGCAGTCGCGGCAGCGTTCCTCGCCACTGCGATGTCCGTATTTCTCCCATTCGGTGGTTTCCATCAGTTCCTTGAAGGAAGAGGCGTAACCATCCTGAAGGAGGTAACAGGGACGCTGCCAGCCGAAAATGTTATAGGTCGGGTTGCCCCAGGGGGTGCAATCGTATTCGACATCTCCCTGCAAAAAGGAGAGGAAATTCGGGGAGAGGTTGAACCGCCATCCGGGCTTTTTATCCCTGAGAATGGAGCGGAACAGGCCTTTGGTTTTTTCCCGGTTGAGGAAGTTATCCTGGTCAGGGGCTTTCTGGTAGCTGTAGCCTGGGGAAACCATCATACCCTCGACGCCCAGTTCCATCATTTCATCGAAGAAGGCGCGGACCCGTTCCGGTTGGGCTCCAGCGAAGAGGGTGGTATTGGTGGTGACGCGGAAGCCTCGCTTAAGGGCTTCGCGCATGCCTTCCATGGCGATTTCATAGGTGCCATCGCGGCAGACGGCGACATCGTGTTCATCTTTCAGTCCATCCATGTGGACACTGAAGGAAAGGTACTTGCTCGGCTTATAATCGTCGATTTTGCGCTTCAGGAGGAGGGCGTTGGTGCAGAGGTAGATGAATTTTTTCCGCTCCACCAGCCCGGCGACGATTTCCGGCATTTCCGGGTGGATCAAGGGTTCGCCTCCCGGAATGCTGACCATGGGTGCGCCGCATTCTTCAACCACGTCAAAGCATTCCTGGGGAGAGAGGCGCTTATTGAGGATGTGGTCTGGATACTGAATTTTCCCGCATCCGGCACAGGCCAGGTTACAGCGGAAAAGAGGTTCGAGCATCAGAACCAGCGGATAGCGCTTATTGCCTTTAAGTTTTTGTCCGACGACGTAACTGGCCACCGTCCACGCTTGAGTAATAGGAACTGCCATAAGTTCTGGAAAAGTAGTGGTTTAGGGCTTATTGTCAACCCTCCACGCCACGTGATTTTTTTTCATCGCGGGGTTTATAACCATAACCAAAACTTATTTTATATTACGATCATGAAAATTGCCTGTTTACAATTGAACACCACCATCGGCGACTTCGATGAGAACGTGAAGAAATGCATCGAAGCCTACACGCGGGCGGTCGAGGCGGGGGCCGATCTGGTGGTAGGGCCGGAACTGTCCCTGACTGGCTATCCGCCCCGTGATCTGTTGCAATTCAAAGACTTTCAGGAGGCATCGGAATCCGCTGAAGAGCAACTGTCCCGCGCCATAGGTGAGGTGCCGCTGGTAACGGGTTCGTTGACTCCCAATCCGTCGCGAGGCAATGCTCAGTTTAATTCCGCCATCTGGATCGAGGGGGGCCAGGTGAGGCACCGGGCTCATAAAATCCTACTGCCCGCCTACGATGTTTTCGATGAGCAACGCTATTTCGAACCGGGCGACCAGCCGGTCCTGGTCGAGTGGCAGGGGCACCGCATCGGCCTGACGATCTGTGAGGACATTTGGAACGATGCGGAAATGCTGCCACGCCCGCTCTATGATCGCGACCCAGTCCGGGAGTTGGTACAAGCCGGGATGGACGTGCTCATCAATGTCTCGGCCTCCCCCTGGTATTTGGGAAAATCCGAGGAAAGGTTGGGGCTGCTCAAAGCGATTGCCCGGGAGCATCGGGTGCCGGTGGTGCAGGCCAACGTCGTGGGAGGAAATGATGAGCTGATTTTCGATGGCCGGAGTGCGGTGCTTTCGGTGGAGGGCGAATTTCTGGCCTGCGGAAATCATTTTACCGAAGACCTGGTGCTGGCCGACCTGGAGGCGGGGCCCGTCAAACCAGGTTCACCCAGCGGGGAGGAGGATTTGTACCAGGCCCTCTGCCTGGGGACGCATGATTATGTCACCAAATGCGGCTTTCGTCAGGTGGTGATAGGCTTA
Source organism: uncultured Blastochloridaceae bacterium (assembly GCA_964438585.1). Taxonomy (GTDB): domain Bacteria; phylum Verrucomicrobiota; class Verrucomicrobiia; order Methylacidiphilales; family JBCBYL01; genus JBCBYL01. The sequence continues at coordinate 11,903 of CAYTLD010000024.1, forward strand.
AGTGGTGGTATCGATTCGGCGTTGACGGCAGCGGTGGCGGTCGGGGCGCTGGGGCGCGAGAATGTCATGGGGGTTCTCATGCCCGGCGATTACTCCAGCGACCACAGTATTTCCGATGCGGAGGCGCTGGCCCGGAATCTGGGAATCGACTACCATACCATTCCGATCCGCGAACCCTTTGCCATCATGCAGGAGGGGCTGGCCGGGGTTTTTCGGGGAAAAGAAGCAGATATCACGGAGGAAAATATTCAGGCCCGGCTGCGGGGAGTCACGCTCATGGCCATCTCCAACAAGCTCAACCGGCTGGTCCTGACCACCGGGAATAAATCCGAGCTGGCGGTGGGATACTGCACCCTCTACGGGGACATGTGCGGCGGTTTGTCCGTCATCAATGATGTTCCCAAAACCTGGGTTTACAGGCTATCGCGATGGATCAACCGGGAAAAAGAGATCATCCCGCAGAACACTATCGATAAACCGCCCAGCGCCGAGTTGCGTCCCGACCAGAAGGACGAGGACTCGCTTCCTCCCTATGAGGTGCTCGATGATATTTTGCGACGTTTCGTTGAGGATTTCCAGACCGTCGCTGACATTTCCCGGGAGGGAGGCTATGAGCCCGATCTGGTTCGCAAGTGGCTGCGGCAGGTGGACCTCAATGAATACAAGCGCCGTCAGGCCGCACCCGGCCTGAAAGTCACCGGAAAGGCCTTCGGAGTAGGACGGCGGATGCCGGTAGCGCAGAAATTCCGGCATCAGTAGGCTTTGCTAGTTGTTTAGACAGCCTATAAGAGGTTGTCTAAAAGGAAAGTGCAATAACGGCTCAAGCCTTCACTCATGCGTCATCAAGTAGCCAACGTCTGACAGGTCCGAGACCTGCTCCGGTAAAGAGTGTTATGGCCGCGAGTTGAATCGAAACTGCGCTGCCGCGAGGCGGCCTGCCTAGTGCAGACAGAGGTGGAGAGCTAAGTAAACCTACCGATGCTCGGGGTCGAACCGAGACGGGGTTACCCCCACCAGATTTTGAGTCTGGCGCGTCTGCCAATTCCGCCACATCGGCCAAGATCTGAAAAATAACTAGCTATGCCAGGATGACAAGATTAACCTATCGGCACCGTATGCACCCTTGTCTTTTGATTTTCGCATCATCACAGAACAGTTCGGAGTGACGGCTTTAGCCGTTAGCTTATTGCCTGCAGACCTTCTGCCGTCGCCCTAGGATTTGGGTCTACGTCCCGATTCCATCGAGACTTCAATCCCGCATCAAGGCGTGATAGGCGAGGCGAGAACTCCAAAATCTCCTACGCTCATGCCAACCCTCGGAATACCTGCTGCGTAAATCCTGACCAATCGGTCAGGTGAAACTATTTAGCTTCGGCGTAGCGTTTCCCGACGGCTTCCCAGTCGATGACATTCCAGATGGCTTTGAGATAATCCGGGCGGCGGTTTTGGTATTTCAGATAGTAGGCATGCTCCCAGACATCCACGCCCATAAGAGGCTTGTTGCCATCCATGAGGGGACTGTCCTGGTTTGGGGTCGAGGTGACTTCCAACTTTCCATCCTGATTGAGAATGAGCCAGGCCCAGCCGCTACCGAAACGGGTGGCTCCGGCGTTCTCGAATTTTTCTTTGAAGGCATCGTAACTGCCAAAGGTGGAGTCGATGTCTGCAGCCAAATCTCCCCCCGGGCTACCGCCGCCATTCGGTGAGAGAATGGTCCAGAAGAGACTGTGGTTGGTATGGCCGCCTCCGTTGTTGCGCACCGCTCCGCGAATGGACTCGGGAACCGCGCTTAGGTCGGCAATCAGGGCTTCGATGGATTTGGCTTCAAGATCGGCGTTGCCCTCGATCGCGGCATTGAGCTTGCTGACGTAAGCCGCGTGGTGCTTATCGTGGTGAATTTCCATGGTCTGCGCATCGATATGGGGTTCGAGTGCGTCTTTTGCGTAAGGTAAATCGGGAACTGAGTGTGCCATTGTTTTTATCTCCGTTGAGGTTGTTTTTAGTGTTTTTTTAGTGATGTCTAACCATCATATCCCACTTTGCCTGGTAAGCAAGCTGGAATGATATTCCCGATAATGTCACTTGGACACCGGAGATGATAGCCTTAAGCTACCCCAATGTCAGATGTCCGCTTTTTCGAAACCCACTGCCACACGCCCTTATGCAATCATGCCGAAGGACTGCCGGGAGAATATGCCGAAGTGGCCCGCGACCGCGGCCTCGATGGTCTGATCGTGACCTGCCACGGCCCCCTGCCGGATGGAATTTCCGCCAAGGTTCGGATGCGTCCAGAGGAATTCGACCAGTATCTGGAAATGGTGGACGAGGCGCGCGCCGCCTGGGAAGGGGAGGTCGATGTCCGCCTCGGGCTGGAGAGCGATTACCTGCCGGGACTCGAAAAGTGGACGGAGGCACTGCACCAGCGGGCTGACTTTCATTACATACTGGGATCAGTCCACCCCCATATTCCTGAATACCGGGAGGAATTTTTTAAAGGGTCATGGCCCGACTTTCACCAAATATACTACCGGCATCTGGCCGAGGCGGCTGAAACCGGACTCTTCGACTGCCTGGCCCACCCGGACATTGTCAAAAATATCGGCCATGAAGAATGGGATCTTGCGCAGCTCATGCCCCACATCTGCAAGGCCCTGGACCGGATCGCCACCACTGGGATCGCCATGGAACTGAATACCTCCGGGCTTTATAAGCGGGTGCCCGAGATGAATCCGTCCGTCGAAATCCTCCGGGAAATGCGCAAGCGCAATATCCCCGTCGTCATCGGAGCCGATGCGCATGTGCCGCACCGTGTCGGAGATCGTTTCATCGAAGCGGCAGATTTGCTGGAGTCAATAGGTTACGACCACACCCTCATCTTTCTAAACCGCCAACCGATCCGAATCCCCATCAAGACGGTCTTGCATAAAATGAAAATGAACCTTAGAAACTCAGCATCATGAGCCAGGACGTTAACACAGCCCACACATCGTTTCATAACGGAGAACCCACTATCGCCGAGGTCAAGGAGGCCATCCTGCGCCACCTCCGCTTCAGCCTGGCCCGCGATCCCGCCACGGCCACAAAGCGCGACTGGTGGATGGCCACGGCCAAGGCCGCGAACGACTTTATCCTCGAACGGATGCTGACCACTCAGGGAGTTCATGCCCGGCATAAGGTCCGCCGCGTTTATTACCTGTCGCTGGAATTCCTCATGGGACGCATGTTCACCAACAATCTCTATAACATTGGAGTCCATGACAAGGCGGCCGCCGCTTTGAAGGAACTCGGCCTGAATATGGATGATATGCGGGCGGAGGAGTATGACATGGGATTGGGCAACGGTGGTCTGGGGAGACTGGCTGCCTGCTACCTCGACTCTCTCGCTACCCTCGAATACCCCGCCGTCGGTTACGGCATCCACTATGAATTCGGCCTCTTTAAACAGGAATTCATTAAAGGCTACCAGGTCGAGCGTCCGGATGAGTGGATTATGTTTGGCGACACCTGGGAAGTGGTGCGTCCGGAATACACCCAGACCATTCACGTTTACGGACGCATCGAAAACCGCTTCGATGACAATGGCGATTACAAACCGCAATGGGTCGATGCCCAGCCGATCCTCGGCATCCCCTATGATATCCCCATTTGTGGATACGGCGGTAAAACCGTCAATTTCCTCCGCCTCTGGGAATCCCGCTCCTCCAAGGATTTTGACCTCGAAACCTTCAATGAAGGAAATTATGAAAAAGCCCTGCGCGACCGGGTGCAGGGGGAAACGATTTCCAAAGTCCTCTACCCGAATGATTCCACCGAGAATGGCAAGGAGCTGCGGCTGGTTCAGCAGTACTTCTTTGTCGCTTGTTCGCTGAACGACATCATCCGCCGCTTCGAGCGTGACCACGGTAAGAACTGGGATCTCTTTCCCTCCAAGATTGCCCTGCAACTAAATGACACCCACCCCGCCGTCGCCGTCGCAGAGCTGATGCGCATCCTCCATGATCAGGAGGGGCTGAGTTGGGACGTGTCCTGGGATATTATCACCCGCACCTTTGCTTACACCAATCACACCCTGCTTCCCGAAGCCCTCGAAAAGTGGAGCGAGCCACTCTTCCGTAAAGTACTTCCCCGCCACCTCCAGATCATTCTCGAAATCAACCGGAGGTTCCTGGAGGAAGTCGAAAAACGCTGGCCTGGTGACGATGCACTGAAAAGCAAGCTATCGCTCATCGAAGAGGGCCACCCCAAGATGATCCGCATGGCTCACCTCGCCGTCGTCGGAAGCCACTCGGTCAACGGAGTCGCCGCCATGCATACCCAATTGCTCAAGGCCACGCTCTTTAAGGACTTCGATGAATTTTATCCCGGTAAGTTCAAAAACGTGACCAACGGAGTCACCCCTCGACGCTGGCTGCAGGCCAATAACGACGGGTTGCGTCAACTCTATCAGGACCACTTCGGGAACGATGAGTGGGTCACCAATCTGGACCGCCTTCGGGAACTCGAGCCTCAGGCCGATGACCCGGCCACCCTGGACCGCTTCATGGCCATCAAAAGGGAGAACAAGCTCAGGCTGGCCGACATTATCCGGGAAGAATGCCGGATCGAGGTTGATCCCGATGCCATCTTCGATGTCCAGATCAAACGCCTGCACGAATACAAGCGCCAGCACCTCAACCTCCTCCACATCCTGACCCTCTACCGGCGACTCCTCCACAACCCGGATTATCCGATCAACCCGCGCGTCTTCATCTTCGGTGCCAAGGCCGCCCCCGGATACGTCCTCGCCAAATGCATCATCAAGGCGATCAACGCCGTCGGGGAGGTCATCAACCACGATGATAAGATTCAGGGTAAACTCAAGGTCGCTTTCCTGCCCAACTACCGCGTCTCCCTGGCCTCAAAAATCATCCCCGCTGCCGACCTCTCGGAGCAAATCTCCACAGCCGGCAAGGAGGCATCAGGAACCGGTAATATGAAGTTGGCTCTCAACGGTGCCGTCACCATCGGCACCCTCGATGGAGCCAACGTCGAAATCAAAGAAGAAGTCGGTGATGATAATATCTTCATCTTCGGAAAGACCGCCGAGGAGGTGGAGGAAATTCGCAGCCGTGGCTATCGATCCTACGACTACTATGAGCAGGATGAAGAATTGCGCACCGTCATCGAGTGGCTGGGATCACGTCACTTCATTCCTAACGATCCCCATGACGCCCTCCACCCGCTCGTCCACAGCCTCCTCGACGGTGGAGATCCCTACCTCGTCCTCGCTGATTACCGTGATTACGTCGAAACCCAGGCCCGGGCCGATCAGGCCTATGGCGACCGCCAACGCTGGGCACGCATGGCCTTTCTCAATGCTATCCGGGTAGGAAAATTCTCCAGCGACCGCAGCATCCGCGACTACGCCAACACCATCTGGACACTCGACCCCGTTCCCGTCAACAGCGACATCCAGGCCGTCTGGTAGTCAGCGGCCAGAAATATTTCACATCTAACCACCCACCCGCGTGGAGGGAGGATTTCCACATCCTCCGCCACTTCCCGGATGTGACGGAGCACATCCCTCCACGTCTTTTCTCTCTCCTACGTGGATGGAGGATCTCCGCATCCTCCGCACGAACGCGGCAGAGACGGAGCTCTGCCCTCCGCATCTTTTCACCCTTCCACGTGGAGGGAGGATCTCCG
>CAYTLD010000025.1:0-17300 GCA_964438585.1 uncultured Blastochloridaceae bacterium
CAGAAGGACATACCCACTACAGATCCGGACACCACCATCCAGCGTGCCATCGAGGTGATACAAAAATGGGAGCCGGGAGAATTCCCGGTTATCGGTGTGGTCTGTGAGAATCCGTTAAATGTCAAACGGGGGACGATTGAATCACCTTCGGGTTTGCCCGAATGGACATCCGTGCCGGTGGTGAAACAGGTAAAAGAGGCGCTAGGCGGGCAGGTTTACCTCATGAAGGACGCCAACGCCGGAGCCCTGGCTGAGTGGTGGTTCGGTGCAGGTCAGCGCTGCCAGCACCTGGTCTTTCTCAGTGTCGGATCCGGACTGGGTGGCGGGTTGATTCTGAACGGTAAACTCTATGAAGGCGTATCCGGCCTGGCCGGTGAAATCGGCTCTATCCGGTTGGGTGCCGAAGGTCCGACAGTGCCTCGAACCCCCGGCTCTCCCCAATGCCTGTGCAGCAGCGGCGGCATTGCCCAGTTGGCCCAGGCCGTCGCTCTGGAAAAGGATGGGCAGGTCTCCTTTAACCCCGGAAAAATTGAGGATATTGACGTCGGAGATGTGACCCGGGCGGCTGGCCAAGGGGATCAGGTGGCCCAGGACATCCTCGCCCACGCGGGTGCCCACCTCGGGCAGGTGGTGGCGGTTCTGATTGATCTCCTCAACCCGGAAGTCGTCGTCATCAGTGGACTCTACGAACGTTGTCGCTCCTATCTGGAGGCTCCGATGCGGGAAATTCTCGAAGCCCGTGTATCAGGGGATGCGCTCAAAGCCTGTGATATTCTCCCGGGCCGGCTGGAGGAAAAGCTTTCCGCCCAGGCCGCCATCTCTGCGGGGCTCTACTATCAGGGGCGGCTGCAGGGCTGAGGTTACATTTCCACCGTCTCACCGAATTCGATCCCGATATTGCGGGCCAGTCGGACGGCGTCTGCAGGCAGTGATTTCTTTTTGCCCAGGATCTGGTCGAAATCGCGCAGTTGCATTTTTCCCGAGACCAGCGCCACCATGCAACCTGCCTCTCCATGGGTCAACGCCAGTACCGCAAATTCCCCCATCCGGGAGGCGAGGAGTCGGTCAAAATGGGTGGGCGATCCGCCCCGCTGAACGTGACCAAAAACAGTCAGACGAGCCTCCTGGAGAATACGGTCCTTGCCGTGTTCCATCAGGCGGTCGACAAAGGTCTGCCCGGAGCAGACACCCTCCGCCACCACGATTACGCTGTTGTTGTGCTTACGGGTAACACGACGATGAAGTGCTTCCAAAATATGGTCGTTATTGTAGCGGTATTCCGGGATGACGGCGACCTGGGATCCCGTGGAAATGGTGCTCATGAGGGCGAGATAGCCGGAGTGGCGTCCCATCACTTCGACGATGAAACAACGCCGGTGGGAGGAGGCAGTGTCCTTAATCATGTCGATCATGGTGATGATCGTGTTCAGACAAGTATCGACCCCGATAGCCATTTCGGTCCCGTAGAGATCATTGTCAATCGTTCCCGGGATGCCGATAACCGGAAAGCCGAGTTGGTGGATTTTATTGGCCCCGGTTAGAGACCCGTCGCCACCGATGACGATCAGCCCGTCAATGTTTTCTTCTCGAAGCGTAGTCATCGCGATTTCAGGGCCGTCCGGCTCCATCATTTTCTGGCAGCGACTGGAATACAGCATAGTGCCGGAATTACGGATTTTCCCACTCACCGAAAGCACGTCCAGAGGGCGAAATTCCCGGTCGTAAATCCCCTGATATCCGTTCGTAATGCCGATGACCTCCAGCCCCTGATGCAGAGCCGTGCGTGTAATCGAGCGGATGGCCGGATTCATGCCCGGGGAGTCGCCTCCGGATGTCAGAACTGCAATGCGCTTCACCATAGGGCCACGTCTATATCAGAATCAAACCGCTCAGGGAAGATAATCCTATCTTCGTCCGCTCAAAGGCAGGGTGCCTGCGGCCACTAAAACATCCGCAGGACGCCAGGTCGTGGAAAGCGCCCATTAATTAACAAGGTTGTAAAGCCAACAATCCAGCACAGGTGATTCATGCGCGAGGTGCCAGGGTTATGATTCCCAAATTTTCTTTTTGGCCTGTTCCCATTCGTCGTGGATGGTGGCGAGGTCACGGGTGAGTTCATCGCGCAGAGCCTCAGCTTCATCGAACTGGCTCTGGGCAGCGGCGGCCTGGATTTTCCCCTCCAGGAAGGTTTTGCGCTCGGCGATGCGGGCTTCGTGCTTCTGGTTGATTTCAGCGATGGCAGCCTTTTGTTCGTCGGTGAGCGCAGGGGATGCGCTGTCGCCGAAGCGTTCCATGGCTCGTTCGTAGGCGGATTTCATAAGGTTCTTTATAGCATGACGTGCGGCGGGAGATAGGAAATTCAGCGCGATGATGTGGCCACGGGTGAATCAATGTAACTCAGTATTAGAGTTCGAGGAGGGCTTCATCGAGGAGGTCATCGACGCGGACGTTGACGAGGGTCCATTTGCCTTCTTCGAGTCCGGTGTCGTAGTAGAACTGCCAGCGGAGGGGTTCGGAATCGACGTAGGCGATGTAGGAGAGAAGGATGATACGCTTACCGAGGCGGGTGTGATCGTAGAGTTCATATTGACGGATGGCTCCATACTCCTTGAGAGCCTGGCGGGTGCGGTCGATGAAATTGGCGGCGGACTGGGGATTTTTATTCAGCGGGGAGCCATCGAGGAGGCGAGAGAAGGCGTCGTCGAGGCGCTCGCTTTGGAGGAGGATAAAAAATTCACGCAGGGAGCCATCGACCTGATCGGGGGGAGGGTCAGCCCGGGGCGCAGGCGTGAGGGCCAGGTAATTTCTCCAGTCATCCACCTTGATATTGGCCAGGACCCACCCGCTGCCGGAGGGGCGGAAGAAGACAAATTGCCAGCGGAGGATCTTGTTTTCCTGAAAGGTCATGTAGGCAGGCAGGAGGAGGTTCTCGGTGGGCTGGCGGCTGAGGATGGCTTCATAGGAGACAAAGTTGCCGTAATTGCTGACGGATTCACGGGTGGCCTCGACGAACCGGTCGATGGCTTCCTTCTGGGTGCCCATGGAAGTGCCGTCGAAAAGTTGGAAGTAGGCGGAGGATGTCTGCCCCTCGACCAGAGCCTGGAGAAAGGTTTCGATTTTTAACTGCACGGCGGCGGGCAGGTCGGACTCAGAGCGGGTGCGGATGGGGATGCGTTCGGAAGTCCGTGCGGGCGAGAGGCGGTCACCGGACTGGGCCTGGCTGTCCGGGAGGAGGATGGCACCGACCAGAGTGAGAGAGGTGAGAAAAATAGGGAGTTTGGTGATAGATTTCACGAGGCGATGAGTTTGAGGATGGTGCTGCGGGCGTTTGATTCGAGAGGGTCACCGTGTGCAAAGCAGGCCAAGCGGAATGAATAGTCGCACAAGTTCTGGATGGATTTCCTGAGGCTCTTCGGATCACTGGCATATTTATCCGGCAGGCAGCAGAGGCCGGTATCAGCGAGATTGATGAGGGCATCACCGATAAAAAGAGCTTGATGGTTCTGGCAAAAGAGGGCCAATTCACCTGGGCCGGCCCCCTCGATGGGGATGGGGCGGATGCCGTGGATTTGCATCCGTCCGTCGAGGATGATATCGGGGCGGAAGCTTAGTTCGTGCACTGCCCCTTCTGAGCAGGCGATGGGGATGTGGAGTTCCTTTTTAATCGCGGCGGCCTCGCGCTCGTGGTTGCCATTGGTGAGGATGATGAGGGTGGGTTGCCCGAGGGCGAGGATACCGATCCAATCTTTTTTGGACTTCGGGTAGAAGGGATCGATGAGAGTGAGGTTATTCTGATGCACACAGGCCTGGGAGTAGCAGCGGCATTTGACAGCTGTCTTATAAGACCACCAGGTGGCGATCTCACGATTCAGGAGCCGGATGCCGTGATCTGAATTCATGGCCGGGTGCTTATTTTTTTAGATATTTCTCATAGGCGGAGGCACTCATGAGTTGATCGAGGGCGGTGGTGTCATCGATCTGAATCTGGAAAATCCAGCCTTCTCCGTGGGGGTCGGAGTTGACCAGGGCCGGGTCATCGGCGAGCTGCTGGTTGGCACCAGTGATTTTACCGGCGGCGGGGGCGTAGATATCAGAAGCAGCTTTGACGGATTCAACCACGGCAATGGGATCTTTGGCCGAGACGGAAGCGCCGGGTTCAGGGCATTCGACAAAAACAACATCACTCAATTCATTCTGGGCGTGGTCGGTGATACCAACTTTGGCGGTGCCATTGTCGAGGTGGACCCATTCATGGGTTTCGGTGTAGCGAAAGTGTTCCGGGTAATTCATAGGGGCTTATCCTTTTTTATAGAGTGGTCGTTTTTGCAAAGTGGCGGGCTGGCGTTTTCCACGGATTTCAATATCCACGCAGGTGCCGGGTTTGGCAACGCTGGAATCGATGCGCGCGAATCCGATCCCGCAGTTCAGAGTGGGGCTGTGGCCTCCGCTGGTGACGGTGCCGACGGCTTCTTTCCCAACGTGGACGGTGTAGCCGGAGCGGGGTGGAGCGCCGGGTTTATCCAGAGTGAAGGGAAGGAGTTTTCTGGGGATGCCGTTGGTGCGCTGGGAGCGCAGCCGCTCGCGCCCGATAAATTTTTCCGGCTTATCGAAGGAGACGGCAAAGCCAACCCCGGATTCGTAGGGGCTGGCATCCGGTCCGAGGTCGTTTCCGTAGAGCGGGAGAGAGGCTTCAAGCCGGAGGGTGTCGCGGGCTCCGAGTCCCGCCGGGCGGCATCCGAGGCTCTGACCCCGGTCGATGATTTTGTTCCAGATTTCCTCCGCCAGCTCACGCGGGAAGAAGAGTTCAACGCCGTCTTCTCCGGTATAGCCGCTACGGGCGATATAGACCTCGGCGTCCTGGTAGATATTCCACGGGCGGATTTTTCCATGCGGAGGAAGGGGATCGGCATCCGGGAAAACGCGTTCGAGGATGTCTCCGGTCAGGGGACCTTGTAGGGCGATGGCGGCGGTGTCAGCGGAAAGGTTTTCCATTTTCACGCTGTCGTTGAGGTGGGACTGCAGCCAAGCGAAGTCCTCGGTGATGCGGGAAGCATTGATGACGAGGAGGTATTCCAGCTCGGTGAGTCGGTAAATGATTAGGTCATCGATAATGCCACCCTGGTCGTTGAGGATGAGCGTGTACTGGGTTTCTCCGGTGTTAATCTGGCGGACGTCGTTACTCAGCACCGTGTTGAGCCAGGATTCCGCCCGTGAGCCGGTGACGCGAAGTTCGCCCATATGGGAAATGTCAAAGAGCCCGGCGGCTGTTCGCACCGCCTGGTGTTCCTCGATAATGCCAGCATATTGCACCGGCATATCCCATCCTCCGAAGGGGATCATCCGGGCCTTGGCTTTCCGGTGAACAGCATCTAGTGGACTTAAAAGCAGATCTTTTTTCTCTGACATCGAAGTAAAATAATGCCTTTCGATAAAACAAGGTCAAGCGCACGATTAAATCCCACTATAGCTTTAAATTGAGGGGTGTACATTTAAGAGTAACACGTGAAACTCTTAAATGTACATTTGGTTTATCCGTTGTATGAGCAAAATGGAAAAATTAGTGTCCTGCTTCGTGATAAGTCCCTATCAGGTTCCGATGGAATAAAGCTCACAAAGATCGAGAGTGATGGAGCGTTTGATCCGGGTTTTAACTCAGGAATCCCCCTGGCTCTTCCAATTGAATCAGACCAGAAGTATGAGTTTCATGCTGCAGATTTAAGATTCGATGATGCGTTCTATATTTTTGCATCCCGAACATCTTCTACTTTCCATCCAAGACCTACTCGGTTTGGGGGGCAGATTCGCCAACGGGCCCGTGGAGCAAGCTCGCGGAACTTGTCGGCGCGGGTTCAGAAATGATTTACGAGGACACCCGTGGCATCTTGAATCGGTCATTTTACCAAGTCAGAGAGCAATGATTGCGTAGGCAACGGGCAAAGATCCTTTATTTTACTTCGATGTCATTGACTTGAAAAATTATTTAGAGACTTACTCCACTAGCGAATCAATAATTTTTTTCAGACGTGCAACATCGGCATAATCCTGAGGCCTACCACTAGCTTCTTTGTTTCTGATATAGTGGTTAGGATTAATGAAGTGGACGGGGAGTCCATCGACCTCTCCCTCGATTCTGGAATCATAGGCATCCTTCCAGGTTAGCCCTGAAATCCCGGTCATGATGTCGATGCGATAGGGCTCCTGACCGAGTTGGATGATGTAGTCAGGCTTTAAAAAGTCATCTCTGGTTATACCTATATTTCCGAAGCCAAAGTCATCGAGAACACGCATGAGTGCATCAGCATTGTTGGCGGAGGAATTTATCCAGAAATCGATATCTTTGGTGTAGCGGGGCAAACCATACCAAGCCAGTGCGTGAGCACCCACGATCAAGTATTCAACTTTGTGAGAGTGGGATAATTCGATAAACTCTCTTAAGTCTTGGCTGAGCTTCATGGTGGTTCGGATGAGTCAATTCGAGCAGGATCGACATGCGGGCCTGTGGTGATAGGGTGGCGTAGTAGTGGTCGTCAGCGGCTTCCGCATCTGCGAAAGAGTGGAATTTCTGAACAACTTTCTCCATTTAATTACACTAGCAAAACTCACGGAGGCTGCACGTTAAAAGCATCACGCTCTTCTGCTCGCTGGAGGTGCGGAAGCGGGTGGGTTAGCCGGTTCGGGATTCGGAGAGGATGGCTTGAGGTGTGAGCGACTCCGGGGTTCCGGTCAGTAAACGTTGGATGAGTTTGGTAGCATCGTTGAGGATGAGGTAGAAGCAGGGGACGAGGATGAGGTTGAGAGCAGTGGCGAAGATGACTCCGAAGGCGAGGCTGATGGCCATGGGTTTGAGGAATTGGGCCTGGGTGCTGCGCTCGGCCAGGAGGGGGAGGAGGCCGGTGAAGGTGGTCAGGGAGGTGAGGATGATGGCGCGAAAGCGGGCCTTGCCGGCGAGGAGGACGGCTTGGGCAATCGGGATTCCTTTGCTTCGGCGCTGGTTGATGTAATCGACAAGGACAAGCCCGTCATTGACCACCACCCCGGCGAGGGCGATCATTCCGCAGACGGAGAGCATGCTGAGATTTTGCCCCATCAGGAGGTGGCCGCCGATGGCTCCGATGAGGCTGAAGGGGATGACCAGCATCATGACCAGGGGCTGGAGGTAGGAGCGGAAGGGAATGGCCATGAGGGCATACATTCCGACAATGGCGAGGATGGCACCGGTGCGCAGGCCTCCGAGGGTTTCGGCCTGCTCGCGGGCCTCGCCCTCGAAGCTGGTTCCGACGCCGGGATATTTAGCTCGGACAGCCGGGAGGATATCATTCTGGAGACGTTCGTTGATGAGCTGGGCGCTGGTGATAGTCGAGTCCACATCGGCGATGATGGAGATCGTCCGTTTCCGGTTCAGGCGTTTGATCGAGGCAAAGCCTCGCCCGAAGGACGCATCCGCGACAGAGTCGAAGGGGACTTCACGTCCGTCCGGGGTGCGAACGCGCAGGTTGTTGAGGTCGTAGAGGGAATTGCGCTCATCGCGGGGGTAGCGCACCAGCACTTTGATTTCATCCCGGCCCCGTTGAATACGCTGGGCCTCTTCCCCATAGAACGCCTGGCGAACCTGGCGGGCAAGGTCGAGGCGGGTGATGCCGATGGTTTCGGCAGCGGGCAGGATATCGAGTTTGACTTCCTCTTTTCCGTCCCGGAAGTCATCACGGATCTCAATGACCCCGGAATAGGAATTGAGGGTATCTTTGACTTCCTGGGCGGCTTTTCTTAGTACTTCGAAATCATCACCGGAGAGGGCGACATTGATAGGATCCCCGCCGGCGGCGAGGATGGAGGTGAACTGGAGATCAACAGCCCCGGGGATAGTTCCGACTTTTTCACGCCAGCGATTTTCGATCATTTCCGAGGTCACGCCTTCGCTGCGCTCGCTGGAGGAGAGCAATTCAATGGTCACTTCACCGAGGTGGGTGACGGCCTGCTTGGGCTTGAAGGCGAAGGCACCGGCATAGGGCTGGTCTCCGACGGTCGAGAGCAGGTGGGAAATGGAGTCCTCGTAGCCCTCGGTGGCCAGTTCATCGCGGATGTCGAGAGCGGCCTTGCTAATTTTATCAATGGCGGACGCGGTGCGCTCGGTCGTAGTCCCGAAAGGCATTTCGAGTCGGCAGATAATAAAGTCGGCCGGGACACGGGGGAAGAAGACAAATTTGATCCAGCCGGTCCAGACGGTGGTCAGGGTGACGACGAAGAGGCAGACGAATCCGAGGACGGTCAGATAGCGGAAGCGGGTCAGGTAGAATAGAGAGGGACGGTAAATATGGCGGATGAAGACAGAGAGCCCGCCGGCAAAGAGACGCCGGGCCCGTCGCCAGAGGCCGGTAATACCCCGCAAAGGCCGGTCGTTCTTCTCGGTTTTAAGATGGGAAAGGTGGGCAGGGAGAATAAACTTTGACTCGATCATCGAGAAGATCAGACAGGGGATGACGGTGAGGGGAATGACCCCCCAGATTTTTCCCGAGACACCGGGGATGTTGAGCATGGGCGTGAAGGCCACGATGGTAGTCATGACGGCGAAGGTGACCGGAACGGCCACCCGTTGCGCTCCGATAATGGAAGAGCGAACGCCACTCCCGTGTTTCTCCGACTCCGAGTAAATACTCTCTCCGACAACGATGGCATCATCGACTACGATCCCGAGAACGAGAATGAGAGCGAAGAGGGAAATCATATTGATCGACACGTCCATGACGTTCATGGCCGCGAAGGCACCCAGAAATGAGAGGGGAATGCCGAGGCAGACCCAGAAGGAGAGGTTGAGCCGGAGGAAGAGGGCCAGGGTCAGGAAGACGAGAACCAGTCCCTGGGCGGCATTTTTGAGGAGCAGGGAGATACGCTCCTTAAGGTAAAGCGAATCGTCTTTCCAGATGCCCATGGTGATGCCGGGGGGCAGTGTGTGCCGTTGCTCTTTGACGTAGCGGTGAGCGATGCGCGCGATATCGAGGGCATTTTCATTCCCGGTTCGATAGACATCGACGAGGGCGGCGGGTTTTCCGTCGAAAACACTCTCGAGGGGAGTCTCCTCAAATCCATCGGTGATGGTGGCGACCTCTCCCAGGGTGACATAAGTGCCATCGGGGTTGGTGAGAACGACGATTTTCTCAAATTCATAGCCCCGGTAGGCCTGGGCCTGGGTGCGGATGAGGATGTCGCCCCGCTCGGAGCGGAGAGTGCCGCCGGGCAGGTCGAGGGAGGAATTGCGGATGGCGTTGGCGACATCGTCAAAGGTGAGGTGGTAGCGACGGAGGTTAGCCTCGGAAATTTCGATGGCGATTTCATGGGGGCGGACACCGCCGATGCTGGCCTGGGTAATGGTTGCAGGACCGCTGAGGCTAGTCTTAATCCGGGCCACGAAGCCCTCCGGTTCCGGAGAGTAGGCCAGGAGGTCCTCTCGGATTCGCTCGGCAATTTCCTTGAGCACCGCTTCGCCGACATCCCCGGTGATGGCGATGCTTAAGACCTGGTTGCGGAGGATGATTTCCTCGATAACCGGCTCTTCCGCCTCCTCCGGAAGGGTATCGACCGCGTCCACGCGGACTTTGATATCGTCGAGGACATCGCGGACGTTATAGCCGGTGGCAACCTCGGCGGAGACGGTGGCGTTGCCTTCAGAAGCGGAGGAGTTGATTTCCTTGATCCCCTGCAAGTCCTGGATGGATTCTTCGATCCGGGTGACGATGCCCTCCTCCACTTCTTCGGGGGCTGCACCGGGGTAGGGGACATTGACGGTGACGACATCGACGGCGGTTTCGGGAAAAATTTCAATCCGCATTTTCAGGACGGAGACGAGACCGCCGACGATGATGGCCGCCATCAGGCAGTTAGCGGCGACATGATTGCGGGCAAACCAGGCGACGGCCGCATTCATGGGGTGTCCTCCGGATTGGCAACCGTCAGAGGCAGGGCGGCTGTATTTCCGGCTGTGTCGTTGCCGTTATTGGCAACGGTGACTTCGATGCCATTCATGGGAGAATTGAGCGGAGTCATGCAAATCCGCTCACCGCTCTGCAGTCCCTCGCTGAGGATGATCCGGTCGCCGAGGTCGGCGAGGACCTGGACCGGACGTTTTTCCAGGAGGTTCTTATCGTCTATCACATGAACGATGTTGTTCGGATGGAGCGCGGCACGGGGGATTTCGACCATGTCGTTGACCTCGCGCCCCTCGATTTCGGCATCGACAAGGAGGCCGATCATGAGTGGGGATTCGTGAACTTCAGTTGAGTAGGGGCGATCGACCCGGGCAACAGCATAGTAAAGGCGGCTGGTGGCATCGACGACTGCTTCCATGCGGGTGATCCGGCCTTTCCATTGGCGGAGTTCAGCGCCGACCCGGGTGCTGAGCAGGACCTCAGGGCCATCCCCGATCATGCCCTGTTCAGCGGTCAGGAGGGCGGAGTCGAGCTTGGCCAGTTGCCGGTCGGAGAGCGGGAGCCGGATTTCGGCATAATTGGTGGAAATGATGGTGCCGAGCTGGCCGCTGAAATTATTCACGTAGCCGCCTATTTCCGCATCTTTGCGAAGGGAGCGTCCGTCGTAGGGGGCGGTAATGCGGGTGCGCTCGAGGTCGGTCTCCGCCTTTTGCACTGCGGCGCGGGCGGATTCGAGAGTGGCCAGGGACTGAGCCAATTGCGGCTTGCGGAGGACGAGGTCAGAGGGCTCGCCACCATTGCCGAGGGTTTCCCAGTCGCGCCGGGCCTGCTCGGCTTCGGCTTGTTCACGGGTGAGGTTGGCCTCGGAACGTGCCAATTCAGCTTTGGCGGCACTGAAGGCGGCCTCGTAATCGCGGGGGTCGATGCGGAAGAGCAGGTCACCCTTCTTAAACGCGCCTCCCTCCTCCATGGCGGGTGAGACCTCGATGAGCCGACCGGAGACTTCAGCAACCAGGTTGGTTTGTGTGCCGGCCAGGACTTGTCCCTGGGTTTTGACGGCCAGACGGTGGCTGCCGGTTTCCGCGATCTTGACTTCCACCGTGGGGCGGAAGACGACCGGTTGCTTCGCGGGTGGTTCCGGTGCAGTGGCTATCAAAGCGATGACGATAATCACGGCGGTCACAACCAGCCCTGCGGCCACGGCCAGGAGAAGGGGCAGGGATATTTGCAGGCGTTTGACCCGCTTGACCTGCTTTGGGGGCGCAGGGGCAGCGTAATCCTGATTTATTTTTGGCGGTAGTTTATTCATTCTCGGTGGATTCGTCGGTGGTGGTTGAAGAAGTGGTGTCGGCGTTGCCGCTATTGATCGTGAAAAAGTTCCCTCCCAGGGCCAGGTGCAGGTCAACACGGTTGGTCAGGCGGGTGCGTTTGACGGTGAGAAATTCACGACGGTTATTGAGGTAATCGCGCTGGGCCTGGAGGACGGCGGTGATGTCGGTGAGTCCGCGGGTGTATTCGGCCTCGGTGCGGCGGAAGGCTTTTTCGGCCTGATCGGCGGCTTCTTCGGATGCTTTTTCCCGGGCGGCGAGGAGGGTTTCGGCATCGAGGAAATTTTCCACTTCGGCAAAGGCGTTGAGAGCGGCGCGCTTAAAGTTGGCCGAGGCCTCCACGACCTGGGCTTTCCGGAGGCTGAGGGTGGCGGAGCGCTGGGCCCCGTCGAGGATGGGGCCGGTCAGGTTGAGGAGGACATTCCAGACGATGTGGCGTGGGTCGATGAGGTCATGGAGGGCATCACTCGAAGTTCCGCCGGAGGTGGTCAGGGAAATGCGGGGAAAGAAGTCAGCACGGGCAGACTCGGTGCGCTGGAGCGCGGCGGCCAGGTCGCGCTCAGCCGCGCGCAGATCCGGACGGCGGCGGAGGATGTCCGAGGGCATGCCGGCCGGGATTGGTGCCGGGACCGGAGGAAGATCCATAAGGACATCCAGCTCCGCCGACGGGTAGCGCCCGAGCAGGATTTCCAGTGCCCGGACACTGGCATTAAAGGTCTGGCGGGTGGACTGAACACTCGCGCTGGCGCTGGCGGCACTGGCTCGGGTGAGGTGGACATCGGCTGCCGATACCAGCCCGCGTTGATAACGTCCCTCGGTCAGTGAGGCGGTGTCGCGGAAGCTGCGTTCGGTTTCGAGGGCCAACTGATATTGGAGGTAGGCTTCCGCCGTGGAGAACCACACGTTGGCGGTCTGGGCGGCGAGGGATAATTGAGCATCCTGGAAGGCATCGGAGGCGGCGTCGGCATCAGCCAGCGCACCAGCCTGGGCTGAGCGGATCCGCCCCCAGAGATCCAGTTCCCAACTGATATCAAAAGATAGGCCCACGCTGGAGCTGGTGTTGCGGATAAAATTATCAAAGGTGGTCGGTCCTCCGCCCCGCACCCGGCTGACAGTCTGACGTCGGCTGGCGTCCAGACCGTAGCCCAGCGAGGGCCAGGCTGGAGCCCCTTGCTGGCGGGCGACGGCATAAGCCTGGCGCAGACGCGCCTCAGCCGCCTCGATGTCCGGGTTGTATTGGAGAGCCTCCTGAACCAGATCTTTCAGGCGCGGGTCATTGAAACTAAAGATCCACCCATCCTCGACTTCGCCCCCGGTCGAGGCTGTGGTCCATGATGCGGGGATTTCAAATCCGACTTCCGGGATGCCGCGCGGAGGAGAGGTGGCACAACTGCCAAGCAGGAGCAGGGAAAGGAGTAAAGTGTAAGATGAGTGTCGCATTACAGTGCCTCCTCCTTAAAGCCGGCCGACGTGTAGCGGATCAGCCGCGCAATTGCTGGTTCGAAATCACCTTCGATCGAACATTCCCCACAGGAAGTTTTTTCCAGGATATCCATCTTACTGATGGTTAAGATCATCGCTCCCACAGTGAAGTGAAAGCGCCACATGATCTCAGCGCTACTCAGATCCGGCAGCGCACGTTCAAATGCAGAGCAGTAAGCATCCACCAGCGGCATCCAGCCCTTGCTCATCAGACCTTTCGAGAATTCGCCGGTTTCGAAGAGTGTGCGGCCGATCAGTCGCAGGTATGAAATTTGCCCCGGATCCTGAAAGTATTCAAAAGCCGGACGGTAGAAGGTATCGAGAATATCCTCCACCCGGATCACGTCCTGCTCAAGGACGCCTTCCAGACGTGTCAAGCGCTCACCGTTGATATGATAGAGCTTACGCAGAATCACCTCTTCGATCAGCTTGTCCTTGGTGCCGAAATGGTAATTGATGGCGGCCAGGTTGACCTCAGCCGCCTGGGTGATGGCCCGCATCGAGGTCGCCTTAAAGCCCAGATCGGCAAATAGCTTCTCCGCCTCATCCATGATGCGGTCTTTAATATCAATAGTGTCAGTCGCTGTAGCCATAAAACGTTCGTATGAAACATACGTTTTAAAATAATGTCAATACATAAGTAACACCCATTGTTAGAACTGCCAATGCAGAGAGTGATTTTACCCCAATTAAACCAGAGGGTGAGGTCATTCAATGTGTCTTCGACCTCCGCTTTTAACTGGAAGACATGGTTGATATCGACATCTGCGGTGATGGAGCGGTTGGCATTCGTGGCCACCGTGACATCGGTCGGTTCATTAAGTTGACCCATGTCAGCATCTTACCGGAATCCTAGCGGGTCTTGACGGTTGGAGGTATCAGAAAAACTCCGCTCGCCCCGCCGATCCAACCTGCTACGATGATAGCGATGAAACCGCGTAAACTCTATCTGGACACCTCCGTCATCGGCGGTTACTTCGACCAAGAGTTTATGGAGCCTACCCGGCGGCTCTGGGAGGTGGCCGAAGCGGGCCGCTATGAACTCGTCACCTCCGTCACCTCACGGGTCACCCCTGGATGAAATTGAAGATGCTCCGGAAAATGTGCGCCAACTAATGGAATCCACCTTTGAAACCTTGCTTCCCATCCCCCACGAGGCCGACGAATTAGCCGCCGCCTACGTGGAGCATGGCGTCGTTACCCAGAAATACTGGGAAGATGCCTTGCACGTCGCCGTCGCTTCGGTGGTGGCCATCAGCCCGCTAGTCAGCTGGAACTTCAAACATCTGGTAAATATTCATCGCGAAGAGGGCTTTAATGCGGTAAATTTAATTAATGGTTATCCGCAACTGCGGATCGTCAACCCAACACAACTTGAGTTATGAAACTGAGCCAAGAACTGAAAAACGCACCGGCCATCCCCGGCTTCCATGCCGTCGAAGAGTCACGTAAATGGAAGCAGTCCACGGCCCGAAAATTGCAGAAAATGACCCGTGAAGAGCGTATCGCCTATCTCAACCGTCACCGTGAACGATTCGAGAAAACCACTTCTTCCTCCTAAAGGATAGCGGTCATTCATGACATTTTTCAAGCATCATTTCATCTCCCCGTTCAATGACAAAACTCCATAATTTTTAATCAAGATTGGTTGCCCACCTTACTCATGAAACTTGCTATTTTTTTATTTGGAATTGTTGTCATTACGTCTTGCGAACAGTCTGTCATTAGAAATGAATTTAAGATTGTTAGTATTGAAAGCAACACTACTGCATTCAAAACCTCTAGATTAGACTCTGTGATATTCGATCAGAGTCCGAGTAAAAGTATAACTGGTGTGGAAATAACTTTTTTAGAGCACGATAAGAATAGCTTTATTCAAGCAATGGCCGCAGTAGCTGGCGAAGAGGTCTCACTTGTTGTCAATGGTAATGAGGTTGATCGCTATTACGTAACGAATAAATCCATGCCAAAAAATTTTTTGAAATTTAAAATTAATAACCTCGATGAAGAGGTATTCGAAACGATCAGAATAATGTCGAAAAATCATAAAACCATTTCCTCCCCAGAGTCAGAAGCAATTCGTCAATACGATTCGTTTGAGGATTTTGAAAATTCATTCAAACAGGACTTTTCTCGTTATCGTTAAAAATAGAGGGATGAAAAAAAATTTACTTGTTGGAATATTCCTATCAATTCCTCTCTGTCATCTGGCCTATGCCGACTGGGAGGACTTGGAGATTGGTAAGAGGCTGTCTAAAAAGTCACCTAGCGAGGCGTTTGGTCATTAATCGGATAGAAGCAAGGTTGGGGGTCAGTCAAATATTCTTTACCTATGCTCTGAATATGTTATTAATCAAGGATGTTCCGGCAACCGCGCATTCAATTTCCTGGAGCGATCTACCATGTGATGGCGCGAGGCGACCGTCGGGAGGCGATAGTCCGAAGCGATGAGGATCGCAAACTCTTTGTTGCCACCCTGTCGGAAGTCTGCGGGATGACTGGCTGGCAGGTCCACGCCTGGGTATTGCTCAACAACCACTACCATCTGGTTGTGGAAACCCCCAAGGCCAACCTGGTTGATGGGATGAAATGAACTCACAGGGGCGCTTGAACGGGGCTGGTATTGGGGCAGTGAAGCATTCAAAGAGAAGCTGCTCAAGCTGGTTGAATCCAAAGCGAGCAACCCGACCTATGCGGTCAGTGCGTTGCAGAAAGACAAAGATGAGCAAGTGGCAGAAAGGATCATTGCCGCAGCCCTTGAAAAGGGAAAAATCGCCGCAGAGGAACTGGAAACACTACCCAGTCGGCATCCGGTCAAATTGGCAGCAGCGATGGCGATCAAGACCCGCACGACGCTGGGCAATGGATGGATCGCCGGGAGGCTGGAGATGCGGAGCGCGGGAAATGTCAGCTTGCTCAGCCACAAAATCCGCAACGGTCAGTTGCAGCTTGGGAAAGGTTGGGATAAGTGGATCATATCGGTAAAGAATATTTGACTGACCCCGCCCCCTGCGTGACTGACCCCGCCCCCTGCGGGAACCTACAGAATATACCTTATTTATATATTCAGGCCTGATTGACGATTTTGTCAGTCGGGCCCAACTGGACGAAGCACTATGATAGAGCGCGTATTATTATTTATCTTCCTGAGCATGGGAACCTTTACCTCATGCGGAGTGGTGACTTATCCATCCGCCAAAGTAACGGTGAAGGTATTGGATTAAGAGGGAAAACCGATTAAAGATGCAGAGGCAGGCATTGGGTTCTCAGTCCCCAAAAGTTACTACCAAGTGAACGTTAAATCGAGCACAGGCCTGACCAACAGAAAGGGGATGTATACCGGGTCGGGCACGACACAGGATGGTGTTGGGGTCTCGGCAAAAAAGGATGGTTACTATGTCACAGCGGCACCTGTTCGTTTTACCAGAGTAAAAATGGGACGCTGGCAGCCGTGGAATCCAACTATCGATCTGGTGTTGCGCAAGATCGAAAATCCCATTCCCATGTACTTCAAGAAAATAGTGGGTTTGGAAATCCCTAAATTAAAAGAGCCGGTGGGTTTTGATCTGATTAAAGCGGACTGGGTTGCCCCCTATGGTAAAGGGATAAAAGAAGATATTATTTTTACGCTTGATAAAGACTTTCAAGCTCGCGATCACTACACAGCGAAATTAACAATCTCCTTTGCCAATAAGGGTGATGGCATTCAAGAAACAAATAAAGTGGTTGAGGGCAGTGCTTTTTTGTTGGCTCGATATGCTCCGGAAAGTGGATATCATTCGTCATATCGAAGAATCGTAGAAAGGACGCCAACATCAAAATCAGCGGTTCTGCGGCGAGATGGAATTCATTATTTTTATCGCGTTCGAGCTGAAAAGGACGATCAGGGTAAAGTGTCATCTGCTTTGTACGGTAAGATTCACAATGATATTGAGATTAGTGTCTTTAAAGTTGATACCGGACGGATCAGTTTCAATTATTTTCTCAACCCAACCCCAAATGATCGAAATATGGAATTTGATGGTGCGAAAAATCTTTTCAAGGATCTCAAGCAATTAGAACGAGTTGCTCAACCGTAATGGGTAAGTATGTTGCCATGGCATTGCTTGTATCATGCATGCCTCTCAGCTTAAAAACATGCACCTCGGTCAAACGAGAGTAAGTGCACGACACGATCCTCTATAGCTTAAAATTGATGAATGTACATTTAAGAGTAACACGTGAGACTCTTAAATGTTCACGTAGTGGGGTTACTGTTGGCTCAGGGGAAGGTGCTTTGTGGCTGTGGCGCCAGACGCATTAAGATGCATTATCGTTTTTTAAGCAGGATGTTTTCGGAGTAATGATTCTTCTTTTGCCCTTTTTACTCGCTTCCTCTTTTGAATTTACGATGCTTAGAGTTGTTTGACAAAGGGGCGTGGGGTGTCTGGGTGATGGAGGGTGAGGGCGGCGAGGGCGTCGTCTTTGCTTTGGAAGACGCCGCTCATGACGCGGAAGACGTTGGTTCCGCCGGAGGTGGCGGGATCGATAAAGGCATCGGGATGGGTTGGACGGATATCGGCGAGATAGG
>CAYTLD010000026.1:0-17164 GCA_964438585.1 uncultured Blastochloridaceae bacterium
CCCCGATATATCCAGTCGGTTCCCCAAGTTCCTGAATGGAAAGAAATATTCAGTAACTACTCAGGACGAATGAGTCAGCAAAATTTGGGCTGACCTAGGATGGCAAGGTGGAGGGATTCTAATATTGGGGCCTGGCGTTTACGGGCAGTCGAGATGCAGGAACGGATACGGGCAAAGCGCCGGGCTCCTTCCAGAGTGCGGAAGCCAGCGTTGTCCGCAGTCAGAGGGCAGCCATGAATTTCAAGTCCGGCAGTTGTGCCTGGGTCTCCGCGGTGAGGGGTGTCTTATTGGTCAGAAGGATGTCCGCACCGGAGGCTCGTTCGAGAATCTGATCTGCAGAAGTACGATCATAAACGGTGAATTCCCCCTGAGACGCGACGCCTGTCCAAGGGTTATCTCCGGGGTTGAGGGTAAATCCGTCTAATACAACTATTTTCATTTTGAGACACCTTTGATTAGTTTTGTTTATACATAGTGATGTTGTTGCTACCCGGCAATGGGAAAGTTGGCAAGGGGACATAACGGAACCCACGCAACCGTGTAGATGCACCCGGATTGGGAGTTGAATCTTGTGAAGGAATTTGCATGCTCAAATCATGGCTACCGAATCTCTCGAAAAAATACGCTATGTCATGATCGAGACTGCCCGTGAGGCGGGGGAGGTGCTACGCAGTTACTGCGGGCGCGAGTTGCACGTCAATGAGGCCAGCCAGCATGATCTCAAACTCCAGGCCGATATCGATTCACAGAACTTGATCACCCGCAGACTGCTGGAGGCCTATCCCCATTCCAGTGTCCTGGGCGAAGAGGGCGGGGAGGGGGGGACGGAGATGGTCTGGATCGTGGATCCCATCGACGGGACTGTCAACCTGGCCTACGGGATTCCTCACTTTTGCGTTTCCATTGCCTGTCAGGTCAAGGGCGAGACGGTGGCCGGGGTGGTGGTAGATCCCATGAAGCAGGAATGCTTTGATGCCATCATCGGGCAGGGGGCTCGCTTAAATGGAGCCATGATTCAAACCAGCAAACGCACTCGGCTCAATGAGGCCATCATGGCTATCGGATTTTCCAAGTACGTAGGAACCGTGGACCGCTGCCTGGAACTTTACACGTTCTACGCCCCGCAAATACGAAAGCTCAGAGCCATGGGCTCTGCCGCATTGGATTTGGTTTACGTCGCCAGCGGGCGGATGGATGCCTACATCGAGCAGGAAATTTCCATCTGGGACATCGCGGCCGGGGAACTCATCCTGACTGAGGCCGGAGGAAAGGTGGAAAAATTCCCGATCGAAGGGCGCCATAAACACCATATCAAGGCTTGGAACGGGAAGATCGACTTCCCAATGAAGTAGTCTTCCCGACGCAATTGTCACAAAAAAGTCACATTTTTTTTCTTTCGGCTGTTGACAGCATGCGAAAAAAAACCTAGAAAGACCGTTCCGATTGATCTGACAGATGGATTGTATCCACTTGTTGAAGGCTAATCGGGAACAGTATCCGGTGGATGCCGGGTATTATAAAGAGCGGAATTTCAGGCCCTCGTAGCTCAGTGGTAGAGCACTTCCTTGGTAAGGAAGAGGTCGGCGGTTCAAGCCCGCTCGAGGGCTCGGATCGGCCCGATGCCGGAATCCGTGAAAGAGACAACAGAACAGACTAACAACTTAATTTTCTTAGAAATAGGAAAGGAATTAGAAAACGGGCACTAGCGCACCCTGACAAGGAGTAGAAAAAGTATGGCTAAAGAACAATTTACGAGAGATAAGCCGCACGTTAATATCGGCACCATCGGTCACGTTGACCACGGTAAAACAACCCTGACCGCAGCAATCTGCACGATTCTGGCCAAGGCAGGCTTTGCCGAGGAGCGTGACTATGCATCGATTGATAACGCTCCTGAAGAAAAAGAGCGCGGGATCACGATCAATACCACCCACGTGGAATATCAAACCGAGAACCGGCACTATGCCCACGTGGATTGCCCGGGTCACGCCGACTATGTGAAGAACATGATCACCGGGGCAGCGCAAATGGACGGTGCCATCCTGGTGGTATCCGCCGCTGATGGACCGATGCCTCAGACCCGTGAGCACATTCTGCTTGCCCGTCAGGTCGGGGTTCCGGCTCTGGTTGTATTCCTGAACAAGGTGGACATGGTGGACGATGCTGAACTGCTCGAGCTGGTCGAACTGGAAGTTCGCGAACTCCTTTCTAAGTACGAATTCCCGGGCGATGAAATCCCGATTGTCAAAGGCAGTGCCCTGAAAGCAATGGAATCCGCTGATCCAGAATCTGAATACGGCAAGGCGATCATCGAGTTGATGAAGGCTGTGGATGAATACATTCCGATCCCGGAACGTGCCAAGGATAAAGACTTCCTGATGGCGGTCGAAGATGTTTTCAACATCGCCGGTCGTGGAACTGTCGCCACCGGACGGGTTGAGAGCGGTGTTCTGAACCGTAACGATGAAATCGAAATCGTCGGGATCCGCGATACACAGAAGACTGTGGTCACGGACATCGAAATGTTCCGCAAAATTCTCGACAGTGCCGAGGCTGGAGACAACGTCGGCATTCTGCTCCGCGGGATGAAGAAGGAAGATATCGAACGTGGACAAGTGCTGGCCAAGCCCGGCAGCATCAAGCCGCATACCAAGTTCAAAGGAACGGTCTACGTGCTCAGCAAAGATGAAGGCGGACGTCACACCCCGTTCTTCAACGGCTACCGCCCGCAATTTTACTTCCGGACCACAGACGTGACCGGTGTCGCCAACCTCAAGGAAGGTGTGGAAATGGTCATGCCGGGTGACAACGTTGAGTTGTCCATCGAGCTGATCACCCCCATCGCCATGAGTGAGCAGATGCGCTTCGCTGTCCGTGAAGGCGGTCGCACGGTCGGAGCCGGACGCGTAGCAGAAATTATTGAATAGAGTAGGATACCAGAACCATTTGCCGGGATGCCGAACCCTGCCTGAAAACAGGGTTCGGCACATCCGTCCCGGTCACCGGAGGGCAGTAGCTCAATTGGTAGAGTCGCGGTCTCCAAAACCGTTGGTTGGGGGTTCGAGTCCCTCCTGCCCTGCCATTAACGTAGTAGAGAAGGGGAACATAGTTTGGATAATATTTTAATTAACGATAGCCTGTGGCAGTCGATTCTGATTTATGGATCGGTCATCGTCATCGCTATCGTGGCCACCCTCAAGCGTCACGCCCTGATTAAATTTGTGCAGGAAGTACGGGTCGAACTCGGCAAGTGCACTTGGCCCTGGGATCCAGATCTCTCCGGGCTCAAGAAATACAAATCCCTGATCGACTCATCGGTGGTGGTGATCGTCAGCACCGTATTGCTGGCAGGTTACACTTCCGGTTTTGATTTTCTGCTCAACAACCTTGTTGCCTACCTGGTTAGTTTTTAAGATGAACGAAGATTTACAATCGTCAGCACCTCAGTTGGCAGAAGCGGAGTTCTCCGCGACCCTGCCCTGCCAATGGTACGCCATCCACGTGCTCTCTGGACAGGAGGACAATGTTCGCCTCTACATGAAGAACCGCATGAAGAGCGATGAGATGGTGGACTATGTTGACAACATCGTTATTCCCACCGAACGGGTTTCGGAAGTCAAACGCGGAAAGAAAATGGAAGCGGAACGCCGCCTTTATCCAGGTTATGTCTTTATCCACATCCACCTGCTCGATGAGGAAATGAAAATTGTCGATAAAAGCTGGTATTTCGTCCGTGAAACACCAGGGGTTCTCGGCTTTGCGGATGGGGATCAACCGATCCCGATGCGTCAGAAGGAAGTGGATGCCATGCTCGCGCAAATGAGGGAAAAAGAGGACAAGGTGGTGCCGAAAATCCAGCTCGATATCAACGACAAGGTGCGTGTTGGCGACGGGCCGTTCGAGGGCCAGGAGGGCGTCGTTGAGGAGATCGATGAGGAGCGAGGCCGACTGCGCGTCGCGGTGTCCATCTTCGGGCGATCCACCCCGGTCGATCTCGAATTCTGGCAAGTGGAAAAATTATAAAGAATCAGGAAATATACGAATCATGGCTAAAGAAGTTGTAAAAGTGATTAAATTGCAGATACCCGGCGGTCAGGCGAACCCTTCACCTCCGGTGGGTCCCGCACTCGGTCAGGCCGGGGTTAATATCATGGCGTTCTGTAAGGAATTTAACGCCAAGACCCAGGGGGAGAACGGCCAGATACTTCCGGTCGTCATTTCTGTCTATAAGGACAAAAGCTTTACCTTTGTCACCAAGTCACCCCCGGCGGCGGTCTTGCTAAAGAAAGCGGCCAACATCGCCAGCGGGTCGAAAGAGCCCAACCGATCCAAAGTCGGCAAGGTAACGCGCGCCCAGGTCATGGAAATCGTCAAGATCAAGCGTGATGATCTTAGCGCCAAGGATGATGAAGCCGCTTTCCGCACCATCGCCGGTACCGCCCGTCAATGCGGTATTGAGGTGGAAAATTAATTTTAAACTGAACAACTGTAGGAGGGCACCAGCCCGCTAACACTACCAAGGAGACATCAATGCCAGCAAAAAAAAGTAAACGTTACCAGCAAGCTGTGGAAATGCTTAATCCGGGACAGGATTATCCCCTCGATGAGGCCATTCAATTGCTGAAAAAAATGCCGATCGGAAAAGCCGATCCAACGGTGGATATCGCCTTCAATCTCGGGGTGGATCCGCGCCAGAGTGATCAAATGATTCGGGGGACGGTCGCCCTGCCTCACGGATCGGGAAAAGACGTGCGGGTGCTCGTTTTTGCCCAGGGTGCCGCCGCCGAGGCGGCCAAGGAGGCCGGCGCGGAGTATGTCGGCTTCGAAGATTTGATCAAAAAGGTGACAGAAGGATTTCAGGATTTCGACGTGGCTGTGGCCACTCCGGATGCCATGCAGGAAGTGCGCAAGCTCGGACGGGTGCTCGGACCCCGTGGTCTGATGCCCAATCCCAAGACTGGCACCGTCACCGAGGACACCGCCGCCGCAGTCAAGGCCTGTAAGGCCGGACGGGTGGAATACAAGGTCGATAAGTCATCCAACGTCCATGTCGTTTGCGGAAAGCTGTCGTTCAACGACAACCAACTTATAGAAAATGCACAAACAGTGATTGATTCGATTCAACGCGCTAAACCGGCTTCTGCTAAAGGACGCTACATGAGAGGGTGCGCAATGTCCGCCACCTTCTCTCCGAGCGTGCGAATCGATCTGAGCCACTTGAACTAAGGAGACGATATGCCACTGGGAAAATCATCGATTATTGAAGAACTGAAGGATTGGCTGGATAAGTCACCTTACCTGATTGTCACCGAATACACCGGGATGTCGGTCTCACAATTCACAGAATTAAGAAAAAGGCTTACCTCCTGTCAGGCGGAGATCCACGTCGTCAAGAATACCCTGCTCAAGCGCGCCCTCTCGGATTCCGGCTACAATGACCTCAACGGAGCCTTAAAAGGCCAGACCGCCATCGTTTACGGGGAAGCCGACATTTCCGCCGCCGCCAAGACACTGAAATCATTTAGTGCCGAATTCGAAAAGCCGACGCTGAAAGCGGGCTTCCTCGGGCAATCGGTGCTCAGTGTCGATCAGGTGCTGGCGATTGCTGAGCTTCCGCCGCTGGAAGTGCTCCAGGCCAAATTGATGGGGCTGATCAACACGCCCGCCACCAGGCTGGCCACGGTCATCAGCACCCCCGCCAGCCAGTTGGCGCAGGTCATCAAGGCAAAATCGGAAAAAGGAGAATAACAAGAGATTTTGGGAGTCACGGCTTTGGCCGTTTCCCGGAAATAAAAGGTAACGTTCCTGGCCTAGCCTGAAAGCCTTTTCAGGATAATACGGTGACGGGTGTCGCCGACTAGACAGGACATAGAAAGAAAGAATAAGAATCATGGCAGCAGATCTGGAAAAATTAACAGAAGAACTTAGCGGCTTGACCGTCATCGAAGCCGCTGAACTGGTCAAAAAATTGGAAGAAACCTGGGGAGTGAGTGCCGCCGCACCGGTCGCCGTCGCCGCAGGTGCAGCACCAGCCGGAGGGGGTGGAGACGCCGCCGCTGAGGAGAAAACCGCCTTTGATGTCATCCTGACAGATGTGGGAGGCAACAAAATTGCCGTCATTAAAGAAGTGCGCGGATGTGTCGCCGGTCTGGGACTGGCAGATGCCAAGGCCCTCGTCGAGGGTGCACCCAAACCGCTTAAAGAAGGCGCTACCAAGGAAGAGGCTGAAGAGATTAAGAAGAAGATCGAGGCCGCTGGCGGTAAGGTCGAAATTAAGTAAATTAGTAAACGGTCATAAAATCATCCCACTCCCGGGGGCCTATGCTCCCCGGGAGACCGGGGTGGCCGCAGATTGACAACCTGCACAATTGAAAACAAGTGCTAGATTACAGGAATTAAAATGACAAAGAATAAACCGCTTGAACGCATCAACTTCGGTAACATCAAAGACGCTATCGAAATCCCACACCTGATCGAGGTGCAAATGAAGTCCTACAGCGATTTCCTGCAGAGCGGATCCGGCAAATTTAAGGCCGGCGCAGAAGGCCTGGAAGCGGTTTTCCGTGAAGTCTTCCCCATCGAAAGCTACGATGAAAAAATTAAGCTCGATTTTGTCGATTACGAAATTCAGCACACCAAAATGTCGTCACTGGACGCCCTCCGTGAAGGTGAAACCTACGCCGCCCCTCTCTACGTCACCTTCCGTCTCGATAACGAAGGCAGTATCCTTGAAGAGAAAGTCTATATGGGCGAATTGCCCATGATGACAGATCGCGGGACTTTCATTGTCAATGGTGCGGAACGTGTTGTGGTCAGTCAGTTGCACCGTTCCCCCGGTATCTGCTTTGAATCTTCCCTGCACGCCAACGGGAAAACGCTCTACTCATTCCGCATCATCCCGGACCGGGGATCATGGCTGGAAGTTACTTTTGACACCAGTGATTTGCTCTGGGTCCACCTTGACCGGCGTAAGCGGCGTCGTAAATTTCTCGTCACCACCTTCCTGCGAGCCCTCGGTTACAGCAGCAATGAAGAAATCATCGGACTCTTTTACCATATCGAATCACTGACCCTGAAGCCCAGCCTCGATGAAGATGTCCTCAGTACCAAAGTTCTGATCAACGAAATCCGGGACTCGGCTAACGAAGATCTGGTCGTGGCCCGCGCCTTCGAACCACTCTCCAAGACCGTGGTCCGCCAGTTGATCGATCTCGGAATCAAATCCGTCGATGTGGTCGATATCACCAATGATGACACCATCATCCGCTGCCTGAAGAAAGATCCCGCCCGCGATACGGAAGAAGCGTTGAAGGATATCTACAAACGCTTACGCCCTGGAGATCCGCCTACCGTCACCAACGCCAAGGCCTTGCTCAAGCGCCTTTTCTTTGACCCCAAGCGCTATGACATCGGGCGCGTGGGCCGTTATAAAATCAACCAGAAGCTGAGCCTCGATATCGATATCGAAACCCGCATTCTCTGCAATGATGATATCGTAGCCGCCACCAGTTACGTGATTAACCTCCGCCAGGGTGAGGGAAGTACCGATGATATCGACCACCTCGGCAGCCGTCGTATCCGGGCGGTCGGAGAATTGCTGGCCAACCAGTGTCGCACCGGACTAGCCCGTACGGAACGTCTAGTCAAAGAGCGCATGACTCTTTTCGATGTCAATACGGAGGGAATGACCCCACAGAAATTGATCAACCCCAAGGCTCTCTCAGCCGTGATACGTGATTTCTTTGGTCGCAGCCAGCTCTCCCAATTGATGGATCAGACTAATCCGCTTTCCGAAGTCACCCATAAACGACGCCTCTCAGCACTTGGGCCCGGAGGCTTGAGCCGGGATCGTGCCGGATTTGAAGTTCGTGACGTCCACCCCTCTCACTATGGTCGGATTTGCCCGATTGAGACCCCGGAAGGCCCTAACATCGGACTTATCGCATCGATGTCGAGCTTCTCGCGGATCAATGAATTCGGGTTCCTGGAAACTCCCTACCGTAAAGCCGTCAATGGTAAGGTAATCGAAGAAATCGTTTATCTGGCCGCCGATCAGGAGGAAAATTACGTCATTGCCCAGGCCAACGCCCCGCTCGATACCAAAGGCAAATTTGTCAACCCAAGGGTCTCTGTGCGTTATCGTGGAGACTTTCTGGAGGTCGAGCCGGAGAACGTTCAATTCATGGATGTCTCTCCCAAGCAACTGGTCTCGGTCGCCGCAGGACTGATTCCCTTCCTCGAGCACGATGATGCTAACCGCGCACTAATGGGCTCGAACATGCAACGCCAGGGCGTGCCGCTCATTTGCTCCGATTCCCCCTACGTGGGAACCGGAATGGAGGGCAAAGTGGCGCGCGATTCCAAGGCCGTCGTGATCTCGGAAACTGCCGGTAAGGTAGCTTCCGTCGATGCCTCCGAAATTATCATCACTAAAAATGGTCAGCTTCCTGAAGCAAAGCGCAAAATAACCCATGATCCTGACAATGGTGTCCATGTCTATGGTTTGCGGAAATTTATGCGTTCCAACGCGGGAACTTGCATCAACCAGAAGCCCATTGTGGAAAAAGGAGAGTCGATTACCAAAGGACAGGTTATTGCCGACGGCCCCTGCACGGAATACGGAGAGCTGGCCCTGGGACGTAACGTTCTGGTCGCTTTCATGCCCTGGAATGGTTATAATTTCGAGGACGCCATTATTATCAGTCAGCGGATGGTGAAAGACGATGTCTTCACGTCCATCCACATCGACGAGTTCGAAATATCTGCCCGCGATACCAAGTTAGGACCCGAAGAAATCACCCGTGACATCCCCAATGTTGGAGATGAAGCTCTGATGAACCTCGGGCCGGATGGGGTCGTACGTATCGGGGCGGAAGTCGGTCCCGGGGACATTCTGGTCGGAAAAATAACTCCCAAGAGTGAAACGGAACTGGCCCCGGAAGAGCGCCTCCTTCGCGCCATCTTCGGAGAAAAAGCCGCCGATGTGAAGGACTCCTCATTGGTGGTGCCCTCCGGCACCCACGGGATCGTCATGGATATCAAAGTGGCTTCCGGCAGCGCACGGGCTAAATCCCAAAAACTGTCACCTACCGAATCCAAACGCCAGTCTAAAGCCATCAATGACCGCTACGATAAGCGCAAGTCCGATCTGACCGAGGAACTGACCCAGTCTCTCTCTAACATCCTTCTTAATGAGAAAATTCCCCTGGATGTTGTCAATGCGGAAACCGGTGAAATCCTCATCCCCGCCAACCGGAAGATCACCAAAACACTGCTTCGCAAAATGGCTTCGGTCTATGACCACATTGAAATCGATCCCAGCCCCATCCGAATTAAGATCCGCGAAATTATCGGCTCCTATGAAAACAAATTCCAGCAATTGGAAAATGAACGGGATCTGGAAATAGATCGTGTTGAAGCCGGTGATGATATCGACCCGGGCATCATCAAACAGGTGAAAGTCTATGTCGCATCCAAGCGCAAAATGTCCGTTGGGGACAAGATGGCAGGACGCCACGGAAACAAAGGCGTTATCTCAGCGGTGGTACCTGATGCGGATATGCCCTATATGGCGGATGGAACGCCGGTGGACATTATTCTCAACCCGCTCGGTGTGCCTTCCCGGATGAACGTCGGCCAGGTGCTCGAAACCCACCTCGGGATCGCTGCCAAAGCCCTGGGCTTCAAGGTCGCCACTCCCGTCTTTGATGGTATCAGTGAGATAAAAATCAAGGAATACCTCAGAGAGGCTGCGGAAAAACATGATGACTTCTGTGTTGGAGAAGACGGTAAGGCCGAACTCTTTGATGGTCGCACCGGTGATCGTTTCGACCAGAGAATCGTGGTCGGGCAAATCTACATGCTCAAGCTCGGCCACATGGTCGCGGATAAAATCCACGCCCGCGCAGTCGGACCTTACAGTCTCGTAACTCAGCAGCCGCTGGGTGGTAAGGCCCAATACGGCGGTCAGCGTTACGGAGAAATGGAAGTGTGGGCCATGGAAGCCTACGGGGCCGCTTACACCCTTCAGGAATTGCTCACGGTTAAATCGGATGACGTTCCCGGACGGACGAAGATTTACGAAAGTATTGTCAAGGGAGACAACTCCCTTTCCGCAGGAACACCAGAGTCATTCAACGTTTTGATTAAAGAAATGCAAAGCCTGTGCCTCGACGTAAAAGTCGGCGAACCTCGCAGGGGCGAAGATGAACCGGTAAGTGCGGGCGGACGCGGACTGGGTGAGGCAGCTTAAGCTGTTAAGTTAGATAAGGATCACTAAAGATATGAGTAAGGAAAAACAATCAGCACGCGAACTATTAGGTGCGGAAAAATCGGTCGGATTTGATCAGGTCGGTATTTCTGTTGCTTCACCGGAAACCATTCTCTCCTGGTCGCGGGGAGAAGCTAAAAATCCGGAAACCATCAACTATCGCACCTTTAAGCCGGAATTCGGCGGCCTCTTTTGCCAGCGTATTTTCGGACCGATCAAGGACTACGAGTGTGCTTGCGGTAAGTACAAGCGCATTAAGTACAAAGGTGTGATTTGTGATCGCTGTGGTGTTGAAGTGACCGTAGCCCGGGTGCGTCGTGAGCGGATGGGTCATGTCGATCTGGCTGTCCCGGTTTCTCATATCTGGTTTTATAAGTGTATGCCCAGCCGCGTCGGCTTGATGATGGACATGACCGCCCGCTCGCTGGAAAGGGTCATCTACTACGAGGACTACCTCGTCATCGATCCCGGCCAGACACCGCTGGAAGATCGCCAATTGCTCAGTGAGGTCGAATTCCGTGAGGCTCAGGACCAGTATGGCGAGGATTCTTTCGTCGCTAAAATGGGTGCCGAGGCCGTGCGTGATTACCTCAAAAGTCTCGACCTGGCTAAAGTGGCGGCCGAGCTGGAGGAAGCACTTGAAAACACCCGTAGTAAGCAACTGCGCAAGAAACTGGCCAAACGGCTGAAGCTGGTCAACGGGTTCATGCACTCCAAGACTCGTCCCGAATGGATGATTCTCGAAACCTTGCCCATCATCCCTCCGGATTTGCGTCCGCTGGTGCCGCTCGAAGGAGGACGCTTTGCCACCTCCGATTTGAACGATCTCTACCGCCGGGTCATCAACCGCAACAACCGCTTGAAGACACTGCTCCAGTTGAAAACCCCGGATGTTATCATTCGCAATGAAAAGCGGATGCTGCAGGAATCGGTCGATGCCCTCATGGACAACGGGCGTCACGGTCGCGCCGTGACCGGTGCTGGCAATCGTCCTTTGAAATCACTTTCCGACATGCTCAAAGGGAAAACCGGACGTTTCCGGATGAACCTTCTCGGTAAGCGGGTCGATTATTCGGGCCGCTCTGTCATTGTCGTCGGACCGGAACTCAAACTTCACCAGTGCGGATTGCCTAAGAAAATGGCTCTCGTCCTCTTCGAACCCTTCATCATTCGACGCCTGAAGGAAATGGGCTACGTCCACACCGTCCGCAGTGCTAAGAAAATGATCGAGCGGCGTGAGCCGATCGTCTGGGATATCCTTGAGGAAGTCACTCTGGGTCACCCGATCATGCTGAACCGGGCTCCCACCTTGCACCGTCTGTCAGTTCAGGCTTTTGAACCTGTCCTGATCGAGGGAGATGCCATCCGGGTCCATCCGCTCGTCTGTAAGGCATATAATGCCGACTTTGACGGTGACCAAATGGCGGTCCACGTGCCCCTATCCGTCGAAGCCCAGCTCGAAGCGCGTATCCTCATGTTGGCCCCTAATAACATTTTCGGTCCATCCGATGGCCGCCCGATCACAAAAGCTACTCAGGACATCACCCTCGGATGTGCCTATCTGACTGCAGATCCCAAGGGTGTGGTTAAAGGTGCAGAGGAATCGGATGGTCGCCGTCTGCCCATCATGGCGGACGCGGATGAAGTTCGTTTCGCCTACCTGGAAGGTGTGGTCAAACTGCATGATGCGGTCTATCTGAAAAACCCCGATTATGGATTGGAAACCTTCTTCGGAAATCCGGAAATCAAGCTGATCGAAACCACCGCAGGCCGTGTCCTGTTCAACGAAATCTGGCCGGTGGGGCTGGGTTTCTATAATAAGCAGGCGGGAGATAAGCAACTGGGTGAAATTGTTCACCGTTGCTACCAGTTCGTCGGACATGACCACACCGTTGAGGTCCTGGATGCGATGAAAAAGCTCGGGTTTCAGTACGCCACCAAGGGCGGAGCTTCCATGGGAATCGATGATATGATCATTCCTGACGAAAAAAGCGCTATCGTGGACAACGCCCACAAATCGGTGGCAACTGTCGAGAAACAATACCGCATGGGAGCGATTACCGACGGTGAACGGTATAATAAAATCGTCGATATCTGGACCCAGGCTACAGATGAAGTCTCGGGCGTGATGTTCAGCACCTTCCGTCACAATAAGGGACGGGATGAAATCAACCCCGTTTACCTGATGGTCGATTCCGGAGCGCGCGGTAACCGCAACCAGGTCCGTCAGTTGGCCGGAATGCGGGGCCTAATGGCTAAACCGTCAGGAGAAATCATCGAACGACCGATCCTGGCCAGCTTCCGGGAAGGACTTTCTGTCCTTGAATACTTCATTTCAACCCATGGCGCACGTAAAGGATTAGCGGATACCGCTTTGAAGACTGCCGATTCCGGTTACATGACCCGTAAACTGGTCGATGTGGCACACGATGTCATCATCAATGAAGATGATTGCGGCACCGTCAAAGGAATCTGGGTGAAGGCGATCTATGAAGGGGAGGACGAAATCGTCAGCCTCGCCAACCGCATTTTCGGACGCGTTTCCTGTGATGACATTGTTGATCCGGTCAGCGGAGAAGTTGTCGTCGAGGCCAATGAATTGATCGATGAGGAAAAAGCCAATGCGGTCGAGCGACTCGGACAGGAACGGGTGCGCATCCGCTCCGTCCTGACCTGCGAGACCAAGCGCGGGGTTTGCGCCAAGTGCTATGGCTTGAATCTGGCCAACGGAAAACCTGTCCAGCTCGGCGAGGCCGTCGGCATCATTGCCGCCCAGAGTATCGGAGAACCCGGCACCCAGTTGACCATGCGTACCTTCCACATCGGCGGAACCGCTTCTCAGGTCTTTAAGCAGCCGCAGATTAAATCGCGTCACGACGGGCAGGTCGAATATACCGACCTCAAAGTGGTGAAGGCTCTGGACGGTAACCACATCGTGCTCAATAAAAATGGATCGATTGCCATCAACGCACCCGATGGCCGTGAGTTGGAACGTCACAGTATCGTCATCGGTTCGGTCATTTCGGTTGCCAATGGAGACCAGGTCAAGAAGGATGAAGTTTTTGTCCAGTGGGATCCCTATAATGTATCCATCCTGACCGAGAAGAAAGGTAAGGTGGAATTCCGGGATATCATCGAAGGTGTCACCATGAAGCGTGAAGTCGATGAAGCGACCAAACGCTCAGGAACGGTCATCATCGATCACAAAGAAGACCTGCACCCGCAAATTGTCATTGTCGATGATGAAGGCACTCCGCTAGCGTCCTACAGCATTCCTTCCGGTGCACACATTGAGGCAAAACCGGGACAGAAGGTTCAACCGGGCGAACGTCTGGCTAAAACCCCCCGTAAAGTCTCTAAAACCAAGGATATTACCGGAGGTCTGCCGCGTGTGGCTGAACTCTTTGAAGCCCGTAAGCCGAAGGATGCGGCCGAAATCGCCAAGATCGACGGAGAAATCCAAATCGCCGGAACCTCGCGCGGTAAGCGCTTACTTGTCATTAAAGATAAGGAAACTGGTCTGGAAGAGGAACACCAGATTCCGCTTTCCAAGCATCTGATCGTCTATCAGGGGGATATGGTCAAGAAAGGTCAGCAGTTGACCGAAGGGCCGGTCGTTCCCCAGGAAGTTCTCGAAGTCTGCGGTCCGCAGGAGCTTCAGGAATACCTCGTCAATGAAGTGCAGGAAGTGTATCGACTTCAGGGGGTCGAAATTAATGATAGGCATATCGAAACCATCGTGCGCCAGATGCTTCGCAAGGTAAAGGTGACCGAACCCGGGGATACCATCTTCCTCTGGGGAGATCAAGTTGACCGCCTGACCTTCGAACAGGAGAACCGCTCCGTTGCCCAGAAAGGCGGAAAACCTGCAGAGGCCACACCCGTGCTCCTGGGTATCACCAAAGCCTCACTGGAGACCGAGAGCTTTATCTCCGCCGCATCCTTCCAGGATACTACCCGTGTCCTCACCGATGCCGCTACCTTAGGTAAGGTGGACCAACTCCGCGGGTTTAAAGAGAACGTCATTATGGGGCATCTCATTCCCGCCGGCACCGGTTTCGATATATATCGCCTCATCAAATTGATTCATAAGGGTGAGCCAGTAGGTGAACCCCTCGTCAGCCAAGATGAGGACGAAGGAAAAGATGAGGGTAGGCGTGAAAGCAGTGAAGAAGGCAGGGAACTCTTGGAAATA
The DNA here is from genome assembly GCA_964438585.1 of uncultured Blastochloridaceae bacterium. GTDB lineage: Bacteria > Verrucomicrobiota > Verrucomicrobiia > Methylacidiphilales > JBCBYL01 > JBCBYL01. The sequence continues at coordinate 14,466 of CAYTLD010000026.1, forward strand.
CCGGAAGCCCTCTCCCAATAATTCCGAATTAGTCTCATACCATTCCAAGGGCTCATCTTTTCGCACATACCTCATCTGCAAAGATGGAGCGATTGGAGTTCCGCCTTTCTCTGTCCGCCATAGCCCAAGGGCGACGGAGGAAGGCGGTTCGTGGGTTGGAAGAGAAGAGTCCCGGACGCCTGGGGGCGGGACTCCAACGGGACCACGGCCGATTAAGACTATGCCAAGGGTAAGGGGGATCCTCGAAGGGTCGGGATGGTGAGGTTAAACAAGTATAAATTCTTGACTCGTAAATGCCTTGACGACACTTGACACTTACTATCCGAATCGCAAGCGTGATCAGGATGGATAAGATTTTACCATGACAAGCTACCTACTATGGGTCGAATTGGTTCTTCTCGCCTCTATTCTGGTCGCGATGGCACAGTGCCTGGTCAATTTGTTTATCTTCAGGCAAAGGCCGGTGAAAGCCGGAGCAGGGGATGGGAACGAAACTGGTGTCTCGGTCCTGATTCCGGCCCGGAATGAGGAAAACAGGATTCCCGCTTGCCTTGAATCTCTTTTCACACAAACCAGTGGAATTCTTGAAATTCTAGTTCTTGACGATCAGTCAGAAGATGCAACCGCTTCGGTCGTGGAAGACGCTGCGCGCAAGGATGCCCGGATTCGCCTCATCCGGGGACAGGAACGGCCTCAGGGCTGGGTCGGAAAAAGCTGGGCATGCCTGCAACTGGCGAAGGAGGCAAAGGGGGACTTCCTTCTTTTTACCGATGCCGACACGGTTCATCACTCCGCATCCGTGGCCATCGGCCACGCCGAATTGCTCCGGGCTCAGGCGGATATGCTTTCGTTCTGGCCCCACCAGTTGACCGGCACACTCCCGGAGAAAATGCTCATCCCTTTCATGGAAATTTTGCTCCTGGTGTTCTTGCCCCAATGGATGCCGGGGCGGTTCAGCACCCTCGGAGCCGCCTGCGGCCAATTCATAATCATCCGTCGTCACGCCTATGACCAGCTCGACGGTCACACTTCAGTGCACGATCACCTCGTGGAAGATGTCGCCCTGGCCCGCACCGCCCGTGGAGCCGGGTTCCGGGTCGTGAACCGTGATGGACGACACGCCCTGCATTGCCGCATGTATCAGTCCTGGAAGGAAATCGTCGAAGGCTTTTCCAAGAATTTGCGGGCCAGTTGTGATGATTCCCTTCTGACATTTCTCGGCTTGCACGGGTTCCTGCATCTGCTCTTCCTGCTGCCCTTTCTGCAATTGCCCTTCCTTTTCTGGATGACTCCCGAAATGCGCTTGGTCGTTCTTCTTCAGATTATCGCAGTTTACCTGCTGCGGGTCATACTGGCCGTGGCCCGCAGGCACGACTGGATCGGCGTCATCCTCCATCCGGTCGCACAAATCCTCTGGCTCGGCATTACCGTCAATTCATGGATCACCACCGCCCGAGGACAGGTAACCTGGAAAGGGCGCCAATACGGCTCTGGATGCCGATCTAATTCGTAAGAGAAAGAAAAAATCGATCAAACCGACACAGTGGCCAATGGATCCGCACGCGACCGCCATTAATCGGCCAACTTAAGGCCATCACCAGCTCTGCAATTAAGAGGATCACGTGATCCTCTTAATTGCATATGCATCGAGGCGGTTGTTGGCTCGTGTAAGGGTTGCTAATTTATAATTTTTTTTAAAGGTGGTGATCTTGTCGCAGCTGTTCGCCTGCTACGTCTATGACGTATAATGTCACGATGTATTGATTACCCGCTTTCCGGGCCTTCAAGTAATCATAGAAGCATTTTCCCTGTTCCCGTATTTGACGATTAGCTTTATGGCCGTTAATACTACATAATGATTCAAGACGCTATAAATAACAATTACGCTCACCCCGAAGTGCTGGTCGATACCGACTGGGTGGCATCGCATCTCAATGACCCCTCGGTTCGGATTATCGAAAGCAATGAGGATCTGCTCCTTTACGACACCGGGCATATTGAGGGAGCCGTGCATATTGACTGGCGGTCGGATTTGCAGGATCAGGTGCAGCGGGATTACATTCAGCCCGATGGATTTGCTTCTCTCTGCCGGCGCCACGGCATTGACCGGGAGACCACCTGCGTTTTCTACGGAGATAAATCGAACTGGTGGGCGGCTTATGCTCTCTGGGTCTTCCGGCTTTTCGGCCATGACAAGGTGCGGCTCATGAATGGGGGGCGAGACAAGTGGGTGGCGGAGAAGCGGCCATTGACGCGAGACATTCCCGCATACCAGCCTTCGGAGTACCCGATTCCGGCAACGCGTCGCGACGCAGAAATTAGGGCCTTTTATGCGGAGACACTCCAGCACAGTGAGGAAAAGAAACCCCTCATCGATGTCAGATCTCCGGGCGAGTTCAAAGGTGAAATCACGCACATGCCGGAATACCCCCAGGAAGGCGTGTTGCGGGGTGGACATATTCCCGGCGCTAACAGTGTCCCCTGGAAATCGGCGGTCAATGAGGATGGTACCTTCAAGTCGGCTGAGGAGCTGAAAGCTATCTACTCTCAGGGTTGTGGTTTGCAACCAGACGATGATATCATTGCCTACTGTCGGATCGGGGAGCGTTCCAGCCATACCTGGTTCGTGCTTACTTACCTGCTCGGTTACTCATCCGTTCGTAATTACGATGGATCCTGGACGGAGTGGGGAAATATGG
>CAYTLD010000027.1:0-3685 GCA_964438585.1 uncultured Blastochloridaceae bacterium
GCACTGGAAATATCCTCGCCAGTGCGGCTGAAGAGCTTGCTCTTGCCCTGGCGGCTGGACGCCCACTGGACCCGGATTCCATCCCACTTCCACTCTGCCCAGTAGTCGGCGGGGGATTTATCCCGCAGATCTTTTTCTTCCATCGGGTTGGCAAGCAGGAGCGGGTGAAAATAGAGCACCCCGGTAGAAACCGGTGCCGCTTCATCGGTGGCGAGCCACCGGAAGATTTTCGGATACGGCGGGGAATCGATCCCCCAGGCCTTTTCGATCTCTTCCAGGTCGCGTCCGGACCATCGGGCGAGGGCGGTCTTGGCCAGCCGCGCCGACACCCCGATCCGCAGGCTGGCGCCAGTGACCAGTTTGACAAAAGCCCAGCGCTCGGCAGGTCGGGCCCGGTCCAGAAAGCGGTCCAGAAAGGGCATTGTCTCCAGCGGAGTCAGCGCCTGAAGAGATCCTACGAGTTCACTGAGTGAAATGGGAAGGTCGTCCTCTCCCGCCGTCGGCCAGATCAGGGAAATGGTTTCAGCCATATCTCCGACGTAGTCGTAGGACAACTGGAAGAGCACTTCATCGGTGCGGGAGCGGGCCAGTTGCCGCAGCTTGCCGGCTGAGACAGTAGGTACGAGCAATTCTCCGGTCAGCACCGCCAGAGCGTAGCCGCGCTCACGATCGTTTCCGGCTGAATTAAGGTAATCCACCATGTGAGCCAGCTTCCCCTTCCGCGACGAGGTCAGGGCCAATTGATCAATGAGCCCGGCAAAGCGGGTGAATCCTGCTGCGGGGGCGTCGTTCACTCGGCATCCTCCTCATAGCCGACCAGTGAAAGTGGCTGAGCCTGTTTTCCGCGTCGCCGGCATTCATGGACGAGCGCGTCCTCCTGCCCATGCGTTACCCAGACTGTCTCGGCGCCGGTTTCCTCGATAGTGCGCAGCAGGTCCGGCCAGTCCGCATGATCGGAAAGGACAAGGGGCAGCTCCGCCCCCATCTGGCGGGCACGCTGGCGCACGGTCATCCAGCCGGAGGCAAAGCCCAGGACCGGATCCGTGAAGCGGCGCGACCACTGTTCCCTCGCCGCCGAGGGTGGAGCCAGCACCAGAGCACCCTGCGGCAAATTTCCCTTTTCCGTTCCCGTCACCGGCGGACAATCACCGAGGTCCACACCCAGGTTCTGGTATAACTCACATAATTTCACCAGCGCCCCGTGGAGATAAATCGGGTTTTTATAGCCAGCATCGCGCAGGAGACGGATGAGCCGCTGGGCCTTTCCCAACGCGTAAACCCCGATGAGGTGCGGACGCTCCGGAAAAAGCTCCATCGAGTGGAGCAGCTTTTTAATTTCCCGAATCGGGTCCGGGTGCTTGAAGACCGGAAGCCCGAAGGTGGCCTCAGTAATGAAAACATCTCCCCGCACCACCTCGAAGGGCGCACAGGTCGGATCGATACTGCGCTTGTAATCACCGGAATAAATCACGCGCCTGCCGCCATACTCCATTACCACCTGAGCACTACCGAGCACGTGGCCGGCTGGCACGAGAGTAAAGGTCACCCCTCCGGTCTCCCAGGATTCCTGCGGATCACGCGCGAGAAGCGATTGCCCCGCTGCCTTCCCGTAGCGGACACGCATGATTTCCAGGGTTTCAGAGGTGGCGATCACCTCTCTATTTCCCGGGCGGGCGTGGTCGGCATGCCCGTGGGAAATAATTGCACGTTCCACTGGCTTGACCGGGTCCAGATAGGTGTCCGCCGGTTGGATATAGAGACCTTCGGGACGGACCTGGAGCCACTGCTCAGTGGGACTGCTAGCCACGAGTTCCTTGGCTCCTCGTCACTGCCGATGACGCTTGATGTAGTCGATAAATTCTGTGGCCTGTTTTTCCAGCCGTGCGACCAGATCATCGTCTTTGAGCAAACCTTCCGAATCGAGCTGGGTGTAGATGTCAGGGATGAAGATCCGGCGGGGCAGTTGGGCAGCATAGCGGTAGCTGAAGATTCCCTGCAGGTGCTCGACCGGGCGCACGGCTCCGGAATTTCCCGCTGACAATCCGATAAAGCAGACCGGGCGGTTCTCGAACGCCTCCGGATAGGGCCAGAGATCGATGAAATACTTCAGAGCACCGGGAATACTTCCGTTGTATTCCGGGGTAATGATGACGAGGCCGGAGGAGGAGAGCACCTGGTCGGTGAGGGCGGTGACCGTGTCCGGTTTTTCTCTGTAAGCGTCGGGGTGGAAGGCCTCGACCGGCAGATTCTGGAGGTTAATCAATCGTGCCTCGGCTCCGAGCTGACGGTAAATTTCCTGAACGTGCAGGGCCACCTTATGCGTATTAGCCCCGCTGCGATTTGATCCTGAAATAATGGTTATCATGGCGATACCCTGCCCCAGTTCCCCGCAATCCGCAAGTGGGCAGTCGCTCACGCCAGAGCTTACGCATCCAAAGAGAATCTTAGCGCTAAAAGCGTGTAGCCCCCATCTTGAATGTCATACGTATGACATTCAAGATGGGGGCGAGAAGGATCGACGGAAAAGTGGGCTATTGATGCGGGCGGGAAGTTACGGATGATTAGGACCTGTTGAAGATGTGATGCGCAGGCCCTGCGCTCGCGCTATCCAGCGGCGTAATAGTTGATCAGGGCACCGATGACAAGCACCTGGGGGACGGTCAGCGCGGGCAGGAGAAGGGCATGGCCCCAGCGTCCGGTGGTTTCGCGCAGGACCATAATTTCCGTATAGTCGGTGGCGGCACCCGCCATCAGGAAGGTGAACCCGTTTCCGGGGGCACCGGCCCGGGTGACCAGATCGGCGGCAATCGGGGTTGATCCCTCCGAGCAGACTTCGATAATCGTGGCCGCCAGCAGGGTCAGGCCCAGCCCGGCAAGACCCGGCCCGAACCAGTCCTGAAACGTCTCAGGCGTGAGAAAGGCGCGAATGAGCGAGGCCAGCACCACCCCGAAGAAGACCCAGCGCAGGATCATGCGGGATTCTTTCAGACCGTCGCGCAGGATGGTGAAAAAGGCCGTTTTCCGGTTGGGAAAATGAGAGTGGCACTCGGCCCATAACTCGCGCCAGGGGCGTTCCGAGACCTCGGGCTGCTGCCCGTCACTCCGTTGCGGGCGAATCCACTTTTCCACTATCAAGCCGGTGATGAAAGCGATGAGCGCGGAAGCGACGATAAACAGCAGGGTCAGGGGCAGCCCAATGAGGGAAATGAGGATAATAGTGAGAGAAAGCGAATTCCAGGGGCTGGCGATGAGGAAGGCATAGACCTGACCGAGCGAGGCACCGCGCTCGTACAATTTCATCGCCACCATTAGAATGCCGTGGTTGCAAAGATCCAGAACCAGGCCGGCCAGCATTGCCCGGACGATCCCCCGCACGGTCCCGGGCGGCCCGAGGGCTTTGGTCACAGCATCGCGGGGCACCTGGTGCATCAGGCCCACCGCCACGATGCCAAATCCCACGCCCCACCACATCTTGTTCATCAGCTCAAAACTGCCGTGGGTAAAGGTTCCCAGATAGGCGATGCCTTTGAGGGCCGGGTGGAAGAGCAGGTGCGCCCCATAGGCCAGAGCAATCACGGACAGACTAAACCAAAGCAGCCAGTCGATGGATCTCCCGGAACCACAACAGGAACCCTCCGGCGGATCCGGCCCATGAGCCGTCGGGGGTTCGCAACAATCTGACATC
>CAYTLD010000027.1:3785-10886 GCA_964438585.1 uncultured Blastochloridaceae bacterium
CGACAAGAAGGTCGACAAGAAGGCCGACAAGAAGGCCGCTTACAGGCCTTACGTGACTACGTTATCGAAGAACTGGAAGCCCGCTTTGATGCAGTGCCGCAAGGATTGCAGGATGAAATCCAAGCTTTGGACGATGAAGCACATCTGCGTCATTTACTCCGAACCGCAATCCAATGTGATTCCACCGATACCTTCGCATCAGCACTGTGATTACTTTCTTCCCCGTGCTCAGTAGCCCATTTTTTTGCCGGCTTTGACTTCGAAGAGGGAGGAGACGGATTCGCCGTAGTGGATGCGGCGGATGGCTTCCCCGAGGAGTTCGGCGATGGAGAGGATTTTGATATTGAGGCCGTTGGTTTCCACGGGGGTGGAATCGGTGGTGATCAATTCGTGGATGTCGGAGTCTTTCAGGCGGCTTCGACCTTTTTCATTGAGGATGGCGTGGCTGATGCCGGCATAAATCTTACGGGCACCGGCTTCCTTGAGGGTGCGGGCGGCGGAGGTGACGGTGCCGGCGGTCTCGGTCATGTCATCGACGATGAGGACATCGCGTCCCTCGACTTCCCCGACCAGGTAGAGGGCCTGGGTTTCCTCGGCGCTGATCCGGCGTTTGGCCACGATGGCGAGCCCTGCGCCGAGAACATCGGCATAGGCGGCGGCCATTTTCATGCCGCCGACATCGGGGGAGACGACGACGGGATCGTGCAGATCCTTGGTGGCGAGGTAGCGGTGGAAGACGGGGGCGGCGTAGAGGTGATCGACGGGGATATCGAAGAAGCCCTGGATTTGCTGGGCGTGGAGGTCGAGGGTGAGGACGCGGTTGGCTCCGGCGGCGACGAGGAGGTTGGCCACCAGCTTGGCGGTGATGGGGACACGGGGCTGATCCTTCCGGTCCTGGCGCGCGTAGCCGAAGAAGGGGATGACAGCTGTGACCCGTCCGGCGCTGGCCCGGCGCGCGGCGTCGAGCATGATGAAGAGTTCCATCAGGTGATGGTTGGTGGGCGGACAGGTGGGCTGGATGATGAAGATGTCATTGCCCCGGACGTTTTCTTCATAGCGGACAAAGGTCTCGCCATCCGGAAAGGCGGAGACGGTGGCATTTCCCAGTTCGACGCTGAGGTATTGAGCGATGGCCTCGGCCAGCGGGCGGTTGGCGGATCCGGTGAAGACTTGCAGTTGGTTAGAAATGACTCCGCTCATAAATTCCCAGTCAACCGCCAGTTGGCAATGGCATCAAGTTAATTGTAACAGGACTTAATGCACCCGGCGACGTTCGGAGGGATTGATGAGGGAGGTGCTGACGAAGGCGTCGAGTTCCCGGATAGCATCCTCAGATGTAATGACCCGGGCGTAGCGGTCGCGCAGGACGGTGAGGGAGGCCTGGTGAAGTTCCGGGGTGACGGTGGTGCAGCAGTCCTCGACAAGGGTGACGAGGTAGCCGAGGTCACAGGCATCCCGGACGGTGGTTTCGACGCACTCGTTGGTATAGACACCGACGATGTAGAGGGCCTGGATGCCGATGTTTTTCAGGACGTAGTGGAGGTTGGTAGAAGAGAAGACGCCGCTGGCGGTTTTATTGATAACGATCTCGTCCTCGACGGGGGCGATGTCTTCGAGAAAATCCGCTTCCCTGGAGCCGGGGGCGGCATGGAGTCCGAGGCGTTTATGTCCGTTACTGCGGTCCCGGCCATCGTGGGTGAGTGACTGGATGCGGGTGTGGATGACTTCCAGGTTGTAGAGGCGGAATTTTCTCTGCAATTGGGCCAGGTTGGGGAGGACGGTATTTTCCAGGGAATGAAAATAATATTCCTGGGCCTCCGGGCTGATGCCGGAGCTGGTGACATCCTGAAAGATACCATGGCCGCGGGCGGCATCGAGGTATTGGAGGTCGATGCAGAGGAGGGCGGATTTCCCTCCAGCCAGAAATGTGTAGTGAGTCGGATTATCCTGCCCCAGTGATTTTTTATAGACCTGGTGGAGCGGATCTTTTTTTGGATCGTCCGGGTGCGAGTGGCCAGATGGAGGACTCGTGTCCACGACGGTGTGGTGCGAGGAGTTTTTCATTATTCCGGAGTCATGAGTTCGATGACACTGTGGAGCATTAAGTTGGCTCCGGTTTCTATATCCTGCCAGGCCGTCCACTCCGCCGGGGAATGGCTTTTACCATCGCGGCTGGGGAGGAAGACCATGCCGACCGGTGCCATCCCGGCGATGAGCTGGGCATCGTGCGCCGCTCCACTGGGCATGGTTTCATAGGCGATCTTCAGGGATTCCGCTTTTCCAGTGAGACAGGAGAGAATCTCCGGGTCACAGCGGACGGGCTGAATGCGGCTGACTTCCTCGAATTCGAAGCGGAGGCGGCGCCGGCGCGCGATGGCGGAGAGCGCCTTGCGGAAGGCGAGGGATAATTCATCGAGTTTTTCCGGGTTGGTGTCCCGGACATCGAGGGAGAATTCGGCGGTACCGGGAACGGTGTTGGCGGCACCGGGGAGCAGAGAAACATTTCCGATGGTGGCGCGGCTGCGTTCACTGCCATTTTCTTCGAGCACGCGCGGGAGTTCATTGGCAAATTCGGCCAGACCCAGGAAGGCGTCCTCGCGCATTTCCATGGGGGTGGTGCCGGCATGGTTCGGCACTCCCAGCAGGCGGGCGGACCAGCGGAAGAGACCGGTTATTTCATCGACGATGCCGACCGGTTTCCGGCTGCGGTCGAGCACGGGGCCCTGCTCGATGTGGAGTTCGAGATAGGCTTTCACGGACTCCGGTTCCCGGCGCGCATCGAGGGCGGCCATCGGGTCGAGGCCGTGGTATTTCATGGCCTCGCTGAGCTGGATGCCATTGAGGTCCACGGCACTGAGGATACTCTCCGGGGTCAACTGGCCGGTGAGGGCCTGAGATCCGAACATGCCGCCGAAGCGGCCTTCTTCATCGCTGAAGGAAATGACTTCGATGGGGTGGGTGGTGCGCAACTGGGATTCGATAATCACTCGGGCGCATTCCAGTCCGATTAGGACCCCGAGACTGCCGTCGAGGTGGCCGCCGCAGGGGACAGTGTCGGTATGGGAGCCGATGATGACGGCGGATTCCCGGTTATCGGGGGGCCAATGGCCAATGACGTTGCCGGCTCCGTCCATGCGCACGGCCATGCCCAGTTCCTTCATTTGCTCCTGGAGCCAGTGCCGGCTTTTCATATCCGCATCGGTGAAGGCCATCCGGTAAATGCCGTGGTCGGCCGCCTGATAGCCGTATTTGGCCAGAAAGCGCATATTCTCTTTCAGCCGTTCCAGATGGATACTCAGATCCCCGATAGGTGTTGCAATTGTGTTGGTGCTCTCATTTTCCATCGCAGGGTCGATGATAACATCCTTCTGGAGTGATGCACCCGGTTTTTGCTTTTAAGTTGGTGCGGGGGTGTGATAGGTTACTCACACACGACCAGAACTAAGATATTCACGGCTCAACACAAATTGCGTATCAGGCATCTCATTACAGACTGTTTATTACTATGTGCTTTCTTCCTGAACACCACGGGTTTTGCGGCTGAGGCTCCGGTCTGGAGTGATCCGGATCCGCTGGAGGCCAATGAAGGACACGTGCTACTCTCCTGGCAACCGGTGGCGGCCGGGGCCGAATACGAAGTCGAGCAGGTCGATGTGGGGGGCGAGCGTGTGCTGCGCTACCGGGGCCCGGATCTGGCATACTTTACCACCGGGTTAAATGAAGGGGCTCATACTTTTCGAGTGCGTGAATCTGGCGGAGTCTGGTCAGAGCCGTTGTCTGTGACAGTCGATTACCCGCCGATGTCTCATCTCCTTCTGGGTCTGGTTAGTGGTGCACTGCTGCTGGGAATCACAGTGGGGGCGATCGGGGCGGGTTATCGGCTGACCCGCACGGAGGAGAAGCAGGAGCAGGAGAAGATGGCGCAATGAGTAATTTGCAATCCGCTGTCTTGTCCCCCTGGATAGGAGCCGTGCTCCTGGCGGTTCTGGGCTGTGTTTGGATTGCCCTCGGGATTTACTGGGGGCGGCGGGCTCGCAACCTGGAGGGCTTCATGCTGGCCGGGCGTAATGTCGGGCTGGCGCTGGGAGCGGCGACGGCAATGGCGACCTGGGTGACCTCTAACACAATCATGCTGGCTCCGCTTTTCGGTCTGAAATACGGGATTTGGGGGATGTTGGCTTATTCGACAGCCAGCTTCGGGTTATTCCTGTTTGCGCCGATGGCCCATCGCATCCGGGCCCTGATGCCGTCCGGCTTCACCAGCGGAGATTTTATGCGCTTGCGCTACGGAAAAGTGGCCTGGGTGATTTTTCTCATTATCAGCATGGTCTATTCCATGGCCTGGCTGGTGAGCATGGGCATGGCGGGTGGCAAATTTCTCCAGGCCCTGTCCGGGATTCCCTATGAGGTGGGGATGTCGGTCATTCTGCTGGTCTGTGTGGTTTACACCCTTTTTGGCGGGCTCTATGCGGTCATCGGGACTGACTATATCCAAAGTGTCATTATCCTTCTGGGCATCGTGGTAGTCGGAGCGGTGGTGCTCTCCCAGATCGAGATCGAAACGGCTTATGAGAGTATCGCCACCCATCAGCCCATGCTCCTGAAAGTGCTCATGCCCGTGTCTCTGCTGGTCCTCTTCAACAATCTCTTTTTCGGGCTGGGCGAGGTCTTTCACAACAACGTCTGGTGGAGCCGGGCGTTTTCGATGAAAAAAGGCATCCCCTTCAAGGCCTTCATCTTCGCCGGGCTGCTCTGGCTGCCGATTCCGGTGGCGGCCGGATTCATCGGGATGTGCGCCGGGCCCTTGGGGATCAATACTCCGGATCCGGATATGGTGGGTCCGCTGGTAGCGGGTCATGTTCTCGGTGCCGGGGGTGCCATTCTGATTTTTATCGTTCTCTTCTGCTCGCTGGCTTCGAGCATCGACAGCCTGCTGGCGGCGACCGCCGATCTGGTCACTGAGGATATTTACCGGAAGTGGATCAATCCTACCGGGAGCGAGGCAGATGCGCGAAGGATGTCCACCTGGATCATTCTGGGACTGGGAGCAGTGACCTGGGCGTTGTGTGTTCCCAATGTCGGCAATTTGATCGAGATTCTTTTCCGTTCCGGTCCGCTGGTGGCCAGCGCGATATGGCCGATCGTGGGCGGACTTTTCTTCAGGAAACCGACGCAACTGGCAGCGGTGGTGGCGATGTTGTCCGGGAGCATCCTGGGCTCGATCATTTATGAATCAGAGGCCTGGTATTTGAGCTGTGTGGCCAGTGCCGGGATTTCGCTTTTGGCTCTGGTGGGACTGTCCGCCTGGAAGCCGATGAACTTCGACTGGGCGACACTAAACGAATCAGGGGAAAAGACGGTATGAACTTTTCATTGGGAGCATTTGAGATTTTGATAGGAGGCGCATTGTTGTGGACATTGCTGGGAGCGGTTATTCTCTGTGCCCTGCTGATCCGTGACCTGCGGAAAGGGAATGTGTGGTAAACATGAAAAAACAAGGTGAGTATCGAATCAATCCGCTGCTGGATGTGCTGGCCCCGCCGGAACACTCCGAGTCTCTTAATCCGGAACCGGGGCTTCTGCACCGGAGCGGATTCATCGCACTGGACCAGATGCACCGATTGGCGGGAAAAAATATTATCGGGGTGGGGCAGTTGACCCGCGAGGACGTGGTCGAGCTGTGCAAGCTGGCGTCAATTCTCGAAGCCATCGACATCGGTCCCTATAATCCACTGGAAGACCTCATCGCCATCACCGCCTTCTTCGAGGCCAGCACCCGGACCCGCACCTCCTTCGAGAGCGCGGTTCTGAGACTGGACGGAAAGGTGATCAGCATTCCCGATGGTCAGATTACCGGGGCCAAAAAAGGGGAGTCCCTCGAAGACATCGGTGAGATGTTCAACGCCTACGGGGATCTGGTTATTATGCGGCATACCGACACCATTGCTCCGGAGCAGATTCTGAAAAATTTGCGTATCCCCCTGATCAATGCCGGCAACGGCACCGGGGAACACCCGACCCAGGCTCTGGCGGACTGGTATGCCCTCCTAAAGTGGAAACCGGAATTGGCCCGTTCCACCAATCGGCAGGATCTCCACTTTGGCATCCTCGGAACACCGGGCAGCATGCGCGCGGTCAAAAGCTTTGTTCTCATGGCCCTCAAATTCAAGGAGCATGTCTCCCGGTTTACTTTTGTTTCGGAAATGGCCGACCCCTTCGGAGAGGATCTCAAGGAGGAAATTGTAGCGGCTGGTATCGATTACCAGATCACCAATGACATCCAGGAGGTGCTCGGAGATCTGGACGTGATCTACATGAACTCAATCGTCCATGTCGGAGACAGCTATAAGAATATGGACCGGCAATTCAAGCTGACCCAGGAAAGCCCGCTTAAAAAGGAGGCCGTCATCCTCCATCCCCTGGCCCGCTTGAGTGAATTGGACACCAGCCTGGATGATACGCCGCATAATTTATACTGGTCACAGGCCCATGGAGCGGTTTTTATTCGTCAGGCACTTCTCATCGCGGTCATGGGCCGGTTTGGCCGCTTGCCGGAGGACTTACCTTTTAAATCAACATCAGTTTAATTATGTGTGGAATAGCAGGATTCTGGAAGCCGGGTGGAATCGGAGGAAATGCCCGGACGGATTTAAAATCAATGGTCGATGTGCAGGTCCATCGCGGGCCTGACGGTCAGGGTCTTCATCTGGATGAGGCCCAGGGCCTGGCTCTCGGCCATGCCCGGCTGACGATCATCGATTTACACACCGGTGCCCAGCCGCTCTGTAGTGGAGACCGGGATCTGGCTCTGGTCGTCAACGGCGAGATTTACGATTATAAAAAAATCCGTTCGGATCTTCTGACCCGCGGAGACCGGTTCGCGACCAAATCGGACAGCGAGCTGATCCTGGCCCTCTACCGCCGCCGGGGGATCGAGATGATGTCGCTACTCCGGGGTGAATTTGCCTTTGCTCTCTTTGACCGTAAGGAGGACCGGCTGTTGCTGGTTAGGGACCGGTTTGGCATTCGTCCGCTGTTTTATCACCTTTCAGAAAAGGGGATCTACTTCGGCTCGGAGGCGAAGGTGGTGCTGGCCCATCC
>CAYTLD010000027.1:10986-16683 GCA_964438585.1 uncultured Blastochloridaceae bacterium
GACGTGCCGGTGGGCTGCTACCTGTCCGGCGGGATCGACAGTTGCTGCATTCTCGGGATGGCCTCCGGCGCCATGCAGTCGCCGGTGAAAGCCTTTACTATCAGCTTTGACAGCGACGATTATGACGAGTCTCCGATCGCCCGGGAAATGGCGGAGTCGGCAGGAGCGGATCAGGACATTATTAACCTCAAGGCGGACGATCTTTACGGAGACAATTTTATCCGCACCGTCTGGCATGCCGAGCGCACGTTTTACAATACCCTCGGCGTGGCCAAGTGGTGCATGAGTCGCCACGTCCGCGATGCGGGATACAAAACAGTGATAACCGGAGAAGGTTCTGACGAACTCTTCGGCGGCTACCCGGCCTTCAAGCGGGACATGTTCCTGCACGGGCTCGACCATGAGCCGGAGTCGGTGCGACGCGAGTATGAGGCAGCCCTGGAGCGGAGTAACCAACTTTTCAAGGGGGCCATTCTCTCGGAGGAATCCCACAACCATCCGGCCTGGGATGCCCTCTGCGGGTTCACCCCCTCCTGGATTCAATCGTGGATCGCCACCGCGTCCCTGGCCCGTCCTCTCCTCTCCCGCGAGGTTCGTGAGGAGCTGGAAAACTATGATCCGGTCGCCGCCATCGCCGCTGAAATCGATCCCGCGATGCTCCGTGGCCGTCACCCGCTCGACTGTGCCCAATACACCTGGAGCAAAACCATGCTCGAAGGCCAGATCCTCAACTGGGGGGGCGACCGCGTGGATATGGCCAACTCGATGGAATCGCGTCCCGCCTTCCTCGACCACCACGTGGCCGAGACCGCCTGCCGGATTCCACCCCATTACCGAGTCAAAGGAAATATCGAAAAATACGTGCTCCGGGAAGCGATGAAGGGTGTCTTACCAGAGGTGCTCTACCGCCGGGAAAAATTCGCCTTCATGGCCCCACCGGCCCATACCGACACCGCCAAGCAGCAAGGCCTGCGGGAATTGACCGACAACTACTTGAGTCCGGAGTCGGTGGAGGCGTCCGGTCTCTTTGACCCGCCCGCTCTGGAAACGTTCCTGCGTGAATACCGGGCCGATCAAAATCCCACCTCGCTGGTCCGTAAAGATGCGCTGCTCAATCACATCCTCTGCCTGCAAATCCTCCACCGGCAATATGTCGAGGGTGAAGCACCGATTTAGAGCATTTTCGAACTACGTTTTAACACCCCACTGTATCCTCCCCTGCCAAGGGGAGGGGGACCGCTTGCGGTGGAGGGGTTTAACGATGTTAAAACTTGATTAAAAACGCTCTAAACCTCCGCCTCAACCGGGTTGGAAAGTGTCCCGATGGAATCGATGGTCAGCTCCATTTTATCACCGGGCTTCAGGAAGCGCATGGGCTGGCGGGCCATGCCGACCCCCTCGGGGGTGCCGGTCAGGATGACCGTGCCCGGCAGGAGAGTCCGGCTGCCGCTGAGAAATGAGATGATGGCGGCGACCGGAAAAATCATATCCGACGTGCTGGAGTCCTGTAGGATTTCCCCATTGATCCGTGTGCTCAAGCGCAGGTTCTGGGGATCAGGAACGTCGTCGGGAGTGACGAGAGCGGGGCCGAGCGGGCAGAAGGTGTCGAAGGATTTCGCCTGCACCCACTGGCCTCCACCTCCCCATTTCTGCCAGTCGCGGGCACTGACATCATTGGCCACGGTATAGCCAGCCACATAATCGAGCGCCTCCGATTCGGGGATATTCTTACCGGATTTTCCAATCACCACCGCCAGCTCGACTTCATAATCGACTCGTTCACTGCGACGGTGGGTGGGGATCAGGACGGGATCTCCGGGGTGGCAGAGGGCGTTAAGGGTTTTCATGAAGACGACCGGGTATTCCGGAAGCGTAGAGCCGGTTTCCTCGGCATGGCGGCGGTAGTTGAGCCCGATGCAAATGATCTGCGTCGGTGCCACCGGGGAGAGGATTTTTCCTGCGGGAATAATTTCGCCGGTGGGCTCAAAGCCATCGGCCAGCGATCCCTCCACCCGCTCGTAGGTTCCATCGGATTGCGCATTGGTGAAATCAATAGTTCCGTCCGGCTGTTGTATGCGGAAAATTTTCATAGGTGATTATTACCTCCACCCCGCCTCCCGACGCAATCCCGCGCTTGAGCCCAATTCGTTACCAGCGCCTATTCCTTGGCGGTCAACTCCCACTAATTGCTAGTGACGTATACGCCGTGCTATGATGGGAAATCGTGAAGAAAGGTAGGGCGCAGTCTCCTGACAAGCCGCTAACCATCAGTGACTTGCGGCTTGCGTGGACGCTGCGCCCTACCATCACTACATGATGCATAAGCCACTAGTCTTCGATATGCCCGACTCTTGGAACAAGTCGATAGATCATCGTATCGATTGGCCATGCGCTAAAAACTTTTCCTTGGCTTTTGAGCTTACGCTTACATAAGTGATTCCATGCCAGTTGCCACACCCCAACAATACGCTCAGATGCTGGATGCCGCCCAAAAGGGCAGCTATGCCTATCCGGCCATCAACATCACCTCGATCACCACCATCAATGGCGCCCTCAAGGCCTTTGCCGATGAGAAATCGGACGGTATCATTCAGGTCTCCACCGGGGGAGGGCAGTTCGCCTCCGGAACGGCTGTCAAGGACATGGTGCTCGGAGCCATTGTCCTCGCCGAAGCCACCCACAGACTCGCCGAGCGGTATGATGTCCTCATCGCTCTGCACACCGATCACTGCCAGCCGGGTAAAGTGGATTCCTTCCTCAAGCCGCTGATCGAAGCCACCGCCGCCCGCCGGGCGGACGGAAAGGGCAACCTCTTTAACTCCCACATGCTCGATGCCTCGGAATTGCCGCTGGAAGAAAACATCAAGCTTTCGAAGGATCTGCTCAAACTTTGCGCCGAACAGGAAATCATCCTCGAAGTCGAGGCCGGGGTCGTGGGTGGTGAAGAGGATGGTATGGATCATTCGGATCAGCCGGCTGAAAAGCTCTACACCTCACCGGAAGACATGCTGGCGGTTTATGAGGGGCTCCAGGGACTGGGCCGATACATGTTCGCTGCCACCTTCGGCAACGTTCACGGTTCCTATAAGCCGGGTGCCGTTAAGCTCCGCCCGGACATCCTTAAACTCGGTCAGGACGCGGTCATCGGGAAATACGGGCCGGAAGCCGAATTCGACCTCGTCTTTCACGGAGGCTCCGGTTCGGATCTCTCCGATATCCGTGAAACCCTGGATTACGGAGTGGTTAAAATGAATATCGACACCGATACCCAATACGCCTTTACCCGCCCGATCATCGACCACCTGATGAAAAATTACGACGGCGCCCTGAAGATCGACGGCGAAGTCGGTGACAAAAAAGTCTATGACCCGCGCAGCTACCTGAAAAAAGGCGAGCAGGGACTGGCCGACCGCCTGGCCCAGGCCTGCCGCGACTTGCGCTCCAGCAGTCAGACCATCTACAAAAAATAAGCCGCCCCGGCGCTATTCGATCCGGAACATGTCGTCCCGGGGTTGATCGCCGAGCAGGTGGACAACCTGCGGATGGTTGGCGGCGACGTGTACGAGGACATGGTAAACGTCCTCGATGTCGGCACCGAGCAGGGTCGCAATCGTTTCAGCATTACCTTCACCACACTCCTTGAGCTTGGTCTCAACGTTCAGTTGCAGATCGAGGAGACGACCGGCCGCCACCTTGCCCGCCTCGACACCCGGTTGGTGGTAGGCATTGACGTTGATGAGAGTGGCGTAGTATCCGACCGCGCGTTCAAAGAGGGCAATGAGGGCACCTAGACTGCGGACATTCACCCGCTCGATACTGAGGGTCAGTGTTTCCCGTCCGCTTTCCGTCAGGGCCGCGCGGGTGCCGCGCAGGAATCCCTGCAGGTAATCACCGGAGGTAACGCCGGGCTCGACTTCCATCCCTTGCATTTCCAGAGCACGCCGCACCTCGATGAAGGTGAGAAAGAAATTAGGGAGCCCGTCACGCAACTGCTGGACGTAGGCATGTTGGTCGGTTGACCCTTTGTTGCCGTAAACCGCAATACCCTGGAAGACTTCCTGACCGTCGAGATCGTGCCGCTTTCCGACGGATTCCATCACCAGTTGCTGGAGGTATTTACTGAAGAGGACCAGGCGGTCCTTATAGGGGATGATGACCATGTCCTTACTGCCACGTCCGCACCCGGCATGATACCAGCTCAGGGCGAGTAGCAGGGCCGGATTATCGAGCGGATTTTCCTGGCGGGTTCCGCCGTCCATGAGTGCCGCCCCCTCAAGGAAATCATCGATATCCAGGCCCATCAAAGCCATGGGCAGTAGTCCGACTGCGCTCATGACCGAGGTGCGCCCTCCGACCCAATCCCACATCGGGAAGCGCTTCAGCCATGCTTCATCGATAGCGGTCCGATCCAATCGGGACCCCTCTCCCGTGACCGCCACCATCTGACCGGGAAAGCGGATACCCATCTGATCCATTTTTGCGGCCACCTCCACCATCCCGTTACGTGTTTCTTTGGTGCCGCCGGATTTCGAAATGACGATGACCAGGGTCTGACGCAGTCCTTCGCCGATGCGCTTTAAGGCCCGCGCGATCCCGTCCGGGTCTGTATTGTCGATGAAGTGAAGCTCGAGACCATTCTCCCCCGCGTCCAGCGCGTCGGCCAGCAGTTGAGGCCCGAGGGCTGAGCCCCCGATCCCCACCACAATGGCACGCTCAAAGCGCTCGCCCTCCGGAGTGTGGATGTGCCCCTCCCGGATGGCCGCCGCAAAATTGCGCACCTCGATGAGCGTCTGGTCAATGACTTGCCGAGTCGCCTCATCCGGTGCCAGCCGACTCTGGCGCAGCCAGTAATGTCCGACCTGCCTTTCCTCGTCCGGATTGGCGATGGCTCCGGATTCCAGGGCCTTCATCGAATTCAGGCACTGCTGAATTTTAGGATTCATCCGTTCGATGAAACCGTTGTCCATGCCAATCCGGCTGACATCAAGGGTGAGTCCAAGATCGTGATGACGATACGACCATCGGTTGAAATTGTCCCACGGGGAGAGTTCGAATGTAGTGTCCATATCACCAGTCAAGGGAAACGGAATCAGCAAGCAAGAGATAAGAATAAACAATAATCTTTTAATATGTAAATAAGAGTAAAAAAATTGTTGCATCTCTGTGACATTTAAGTAAATTGATAAAGACGGTTGCGACCGCACAGACAGATTAACGGGTTTTGTAGGCTGTTTCCCGTGTCTGGTTTTTTACTGTGTGTGTCGCGCCGTCTTTTTTTATTTTTATATCAGTGGCCTTTTCGAAAATTCAGGCCTAAGTCCTGAGCTAGGCCAGCCCGAGGCGGACCGCCTCATCCTTATATTCATTCTTCCGATGCCGAAGGCAAAAGCCAGAGTCCCGTAGGGACCACCGAAGGTAGCCGTGGATTTTCCCTGTCCGCCATCTTGTGGGGTCGAAGTCCTGATGGAATCGGGACGAAGACCCAAGCCTTGGCGATGGAGGAAATCCACGGAAAGAGAGGAGAAAAAGAACCGCGTCGCATCGCGACGCAACTCGCAAGCAGTTAGGAGATTTGATCCAAGGCGACGCAGATCAAAATGAGAGGAATCATCATCCACGGCGGGAGAAGTGAGCGGATGTTGCAGAAATCTTCCACAAAATATTGTTTGCCATCATGTCTTTATAGGAATACAATCG
>CAYTLD010000028.1:0-8798 GCA_964438585.1 uncultured Blastochloridaceae bacterium
CCTTGATGGATTCCTGGCGGACGTAGGGGGGATTGGCGATGACGATGTCAAAGCCACCCTGGGCAAAGACATCCTGAAAGAAGAGGTGCCAGAGGAAGTAGGGACGTTCGGACTTCTGCTCCAGCTCGGCCAGCCGCTGTTGCTTGATCCCGATTCCGTCGATGGAGTCCCGCAGGAACTGGATGCGGCGTTCCGTTCCTCTGGTCGGTTTCCAGCCGGGAGCCTGTTTCTGTTTCTGCCTGATATCGACTTCCTGCTGGTGGAGTTCGATTTCGAACTGTTCCTTAGCCAGCTCGAGGTTGTAGGCGATGTGGTCGAGCACCTGCCGGTCGATCTGCCGGTGGAGGGACTGCTTGGTTTCCGGGTCGGCGGCGGTGAAGTATTCTTCCATCAGCCGGTTGACCGTCTCGACCCGCTCGGTGATTTTCAGGATTTGCTGGGGCTCGGCGAAGTCGAAGCTGTCCTGATCCCCGCTGCCGAGGAGCTTGATGCTGCGGCTCCGGGGCTGATCGATGGCGTTGAGAGGAAGACCCTCAAAGGATTCGAGCAGGGAATCGCCCTGCATGATTTTGTAGTCGAGGTTGGGGAGCGGGCGGGGGCGGTCCTCGTCCACCACGAGGGAGAGCCAGAAGCGGAGCCGGGCGATGTCGATGGCTCCGGAATCCTTATCCACCCCGTAGATGGAATTCTGGATGATGCCGCGCTTCACGTCGGCCATCTGGGCGGGGTGGTTCAGGGTGAGATCGAGCGTAAGTTTGAGCCAGAAGATTTCCTGGAGGAGACCGATGGGGAAGGCACCGGAGCCGATGGCGGGGTCGCAAATTTTTACCTGGTCGAGAAGTTCTTCGATCCTGGCTGCCTGAGCGGTGATGATTTTAGCATGGGGGGTGTTTTCTCCCCGCTGTTTGGTGCGGACGAGGTATTCGATGGCCGCGCGGTTTTCCTCCGAGTTCCCGAGGTGGCTGAGGAGGTAGTAGATGAGGCTCTGCTGGGACATGTAATGGACGATGGCCTTGGGCGTGTAGTAGGCACCCTTGTCCTTGTTGTCCTCGAGCAGGTTTTCGAAGATGTGGCCGAGCATTTCGGGATCGATGCCGACTTCGTGCTCGTCGGGATCGTTTTCATCGATGGTGAAGTTGTATTGGGAAAAGAATTCGAGCAGGGCTTCGAAATAGGTGGCGGGAAAATCGATTTCCGCCTGGTCGAGGTGGTCGCGCTCGAACAATCCACCATTGAGGTAGGGGATGCGGGTTCCGGTGAGGGCAAAGACATCATCGGGGCGGTCCGGATGGTTGAGAGCTTCGTAAAAGAGGGGAATGAGGAAGCGGGAGTGGAAGTGGTCCGGGTCGTCAAAGTCCCGATAGGCGTGGCGGAGGAAATCGGGATCTCCCCCGGTCCACTCGGAGGAATCGGCAGGGCAGCCCATCCAGCCCTTGCGCTGGAGGAAGCAGAGGAAAACGAGGCGGCCAAGGAGGCGCTTGACGAAGTCGCGGACGGGTTTGCAGGCGAGGTTTTCATTCTCAGTCAAGTTCTGCCTGGAAATGTTGAAAATCCGGCAGGTGGCGGCCCGGTGATCTTCGGAGAGGAGGTAATCGCAGAATTGCTGGTAGTGGTCTTTGTAGGTCTGGAAGAACTCGCGGTTGAGTTTTTCCACGGAGAAGGCTTCGATGACATCGTTCAGGCTCAGGCCGGAGTCGGTTTTCCGGCTGAGTTGTTCAAATCGGCTGGCGGCGGTAGTGCAGGTTTCGCCGGGGCCGAGGACGTAGGTGAAGCGTTTGGTGGCGGTTTCCTGTTCGACCAGCCCGATTTCGTCGTCGAGGACGGATTCCCGGGCGGTGAAGGTGAAGCGGTATTCCGGGCGGCTGGAGCTGAAGACGGCCAGGACGCCGTGGGCCTTATCCTGATCGATGAACCGGGCTACGCGGTTGCGGAGGCTAACGCGGTTGCGGAGGAGATTGATGTTGTCAGCCACCTCGACCTCGATGAGAGCGAGGCTGCGGCCGTCCCGAAGCTGGACATCGCCGATCTGGGCGATGGACTTGATGGCGTCGTCTTCAGTGGCCAGGGATTGAGCCCGGGCTTCCAGACGGACGCAGTCCCCGAAGACGGAGCGAATGAGTCCGGTCCAGTTTTCGCGGTCGTAGCTACGCCGCAGGGTGGATTTCAGATCTGAGGCGTTCATCGGCGGTTGCTCCCGGATGTCCGGTATTTTCGGGGTGCCTCCTTGACGTGAAAGCCCATTTCCTTTTCGGGCCGGGAGCGTCGGGCATCGTCCTCCTCGATGAGTGCCTGAATAGCTCGGAAGACAACATCAAACTGTTCGTCATACTTTTTCTCCAGAGCCTGGATCTTACGGGACAGATCCTTGTTGGAGTCCATGAGATGGCGAAGCTGGACAAAGGTGCGCATGATGGCGATGTTCACTTCGACGGCCCGGGAGCTGCGCAGCACACTGGAGAGCATGGCGACGCCCTGCTCGGTGAAGGCCATGGGTGGATGACGGAGTCCCATCCGATCCGATTTGGAGGTCACATTCTGTGACCTCCAATGGTTAAACTCATCTCCTGAAAGAAGGAACATAAAGTCATCGGGGAACCGTTCACTATTTCTGCGGACCGCCTGTTTAAGGGCTTTAGTCTCGATTCCGTATAGTTTTGCGAGATCCCGGTCTAGAAGGACTTTCTCTCCCCGGATAAAATAAACCAGAGAGGCAATATTTTCAGTTCCGATTGCCGGAGCGGCGGTTTTTTTTCTACTCATGAACTAAAGCCCTCCCGGGTAAAGGTTTCGGAGATGATGATGTCCGGGTTCAAGGTGCTGGCCTGAATCGGAATGAGCGGCTGGGGGCTGCCGGCCTGGGCTTGTTCCTCGGTATCGAGCGGGTAGCGGTCGATGATTTTAAGCGTTTTGTCGAGGAGGGCGGGAGCTTTGAGTGGGGTTTTTTTGACGCTGCGCTGGAGTTTGTTGATATCACGCTGGAGTTTGGTGAATTTACCTTTCCGGATGGCGAGCTTGGCGGCCTGGATTTTATGGGATTCGTCCACGCCGGTAATGTCGAGCTTGAGAAACAGATCGAGGAAGGCGAGTGCCTTTTTTTCATTGGGACCCTGGGACACATCGATGATGCGGCCGGAGGCGGCTTCCTCATTGAGCTTGGTGCGGAAGTCCTCCAGCGCAGCTTGAACCTGCTCGTGGTGTCCCTCGGGCAACGGGACGGCTTTTTCATGGACATTGGCATGGAAGAGGCGGGCGATTTCAACGAAGGTGAGATCTTCGATATCGTCGGCATTGTAAATATGGTAGAAGGCGTCGCGTCGCTGATTGCGGATAAAGGCCAGGGTGGTGTCCACACGGGTCTTGTCCCGGCGACCGGCACGGCAGCGCAGGGGAAGATTGCGGATGCGGCGGAAGAGTTCGGGGCTCTCTTCCTTAAAGTCGCGCAGTTCCATCAGGTAGGCGAGGCGCTCATCGCGCTCCTCCTCTTCATTGGGCAGTTTTTCAAAGAGGCCAAAGGTGCCGATCTGCTCCTTGTCGGAATAGATCTGGCTGTCCTCCCCGAGGGCGGAATGAAATGCCTGGAGCTTCATTATGGCCCGTTTTTCCAGTTCGATGTCATTGTTGACCTTGGCGGTGGGGTAGAAGTTGTGGATGTGGATGGCGGGAGCCCGGGAGCCGATCCGGTTTACCCGTCCCACGCGTTGCATGAGTTTGGTCGAGTTCCAGGGGGTGTCGTAATTAAGGACGATGTTGGCGCGGTGGAGGTTGACGCCCTCGGCCAGGACTTCGGTGCTGATGAGGATGTCAAAGTCGTTGGCCTGCTGAACGAGGGGGAGATTGGCATCGAAGTTGAGCTTGGCAATGGGCAGGCGCTCTTTCCGGTTACCGGAATGAATACTGAGGAGGCGATCGAATCCGTTTTGCTTGAGTTGCTCCTCAAGGTAAGTAGTAGTCTCGGCGGACTCGGAGAAGACGACGAGTTTTTGTTCAGGGTTGATCTGTTTGTCCAGAACCTTCGGCAGGTGTTTCAGAAATACTTGCAACTTCGGATCGTCTTGGACGGCCTTCCACTGGGAATAGAGGTCATTAAGGATTTCCAAATCCCTGCGGAGTCCCTCCTGAAAATCTCCGGTGAAGTCTGAAGCCTGGCATATTTCGATGGTGGGGTCGGTTTCCTGAAGTTCCAGAGCCAGGGCTAGCAGTTCCTCTTCCCGGTCTTCGACAATGTATTCACTGACCTTCAGGTTGGGGGCAATGATAATGCGGTCGTTTTCAAACATTTTAACCATGGCTTCCGTAGCTTCGGTGAAGCGGCGGAGGGATTCGCGGAAGGCGTGGAAACTGCTGTCGAGGCGTTTGATCAACAGTGTTTTCATGATCTTAGCCAACTGGGCGGAAATCAGGTCGGCGTTCTGATACTTCGCCTTTTTGTCCGGAGCCAGGAAGCTGATAGCGCGGTAGCGGTTGTAGGTCAGACCTTCGGAGGGATCCTGAAGAAGGTGAACGGTGTGGTCGTAGAGCGCTTCCAGGAGGGGATCGAGGGGATAGTAGATGGGGCGGGGGGGCGTCACCTTGGGAAAGGTGATGCCCTGCTCCTCCAGATCTTCCGAGTATTGCTCATGCTCCATCAGGTCTGTCCGGGTGCGACGGATGGTCAATGGCTGAACGATTTTGGTCCTGATTTTTTCGTAGATCACTTTCACCTGAGCCAGCATTCCCTCGGTGGTGGCTTCTTTTTTGGCTGCTTTGTATTCCTGAACGCGGGCATTGAAGAAGCGCTGGAGGTTGGCAATCTCGAGTGTGGAATCCTTGGCATCCTGAAAGAGATAGACGAGGTTACGAATGTCCTCGGGTGTGTTATTCAGCGGGGTGGCTGAGACCAGGATTACCTTTTTCCTGACTTTGATGAGATCGCCTTTGTCGTTCCGGCGGGGAACGTCGGTTTTACAAATGGTTTGCAGGAGATTGTAGGATTCAGCGGTATCAGTGCGGAATTTGTGGGCTTCATCGACGATCACGAGATCGTATTTCTCTGGATGCTTGAGTTTATGCAGGCTTCCGTTGGTGATGATCTTGTAATTTTTCAGTCCGAATTGATGAAAGGTGTCATCCCAGTTTTCGTAAAGGCTGGGGGGGGTGACGATGAGGATGGAGCTGATATGATTTGGAAACCCATTGTGGTAGAAGAATTTTTTGGCAATCAGGGTGGCCACAATAGTTTTTCCCAGACCCACCACATCCGCCAGGAAAAATCCGTTGTGCTTTTGAAGCAGATCAAAACCCTGGGTAACTGCATCCACCTGATAGGCCAGGCGCTTAAACCCTTTCGGCAGATCCGAGACGGAGTTGGGATCGAAATCAACGCTATTGCCGAAGTATTCAATGAGAAACTTGATGTAGAGTTCGAATGGAGTGACCTCTGAATTTAGATAGGTTTTTTGCTTAATCTTATCCGCTTCAATCGGAAGGATGGCGACGGATTCCGCCCAGAGTTTCTCAAATTCATCTTGGGCGAATAGCACGTCATCGTAGTCATGAAGGAGCACGTTGAATTCGTAGTTGGAAGACGCGGTTTTTCCCAAACCGGCGTGAGTCAGATTCGAAGACCCTGTAATGACGCTGCCTGCTTTGTGTTCACAGAAGCCTTTGGGGCGAAAGATATAGATTTTGGCGTGCAGGTTTCTCGAGGGATGGGCCTTGATCTCGATTTTTTTCGCGAGCAGGTCGTCCACGAATTGGAGAATGCCGTCCTCGGTTTCCTTGTCGTAGGACGCCTGCTGAATGTCTTCAATAAGCTTTTCGCGGAATTGCTCAAGCGTGGCGTTCGTATCCGGACCAAATTGAAGGCCCTCCTTTTGATATCTAGCTGCGATCTTATCCACATTGATCCCGACCAATATTCGTATATATGGCACATCCTCAAGAAAAGGTCGGATAGCGAAGTAACCAGATGCCCTGAAATAACCCACCAAGGCATCGAAATACTCAATGTCCTTGTTGTGCTCGAAGACACCCTCAAGCTTTTTCAGCAAGGTGTTTGAGTCATGGTTGGTAAAAAATTTGGTGCTCACGTGCCTACACTTTATCGGTTCTATACGCAATCATAGGGCATGGGGTGGGACAATGGCTGTCCTTAAACTAATCTTCTGACATTTCCCATGCGCAAATGGAGTTGGGGTCCGTCCTTCCAGTCAAGGTATCATCAAGAATTTCCTTTAGGACGGTGGTAATACGTGTGCCTTTTCGAACGAGCTTCTTACCTTTGAGGCGGGTAATCGTTGGCAGAGCGACAATTGCACGAAGAACCTTCTTCACGTCATAGTAGGTGCGGAACCCTTCATGTTCCGCATGGATGTCCAAATTCAGCTTCTCCAGCAGTTCAAGTCCCTGTGGTGTGATGAAAAAATCATCAAGAAGCTCTCTTTTCGAAGCATACACATTATCAGGTATCGTGTCATCTATCCAGTTGAGGTAGGCGGTAACCCGAGCCAGCCAGTCACTGAAATAATCTATATGTTGCACAATTTCCGGATGGCGCTCTTTGACCCTCCGATAGCCCTTCGGCGTGGTCAAATCTTCGGGGGACAGCTGATTATTATCTTCTGACATCGTTAGGAACCTAAACAAATCTCAAATCCCGGGCAAGCAAAGCCGAAGAGTAGGATAAGGAAATTTCGTTGTCTGGAAGCCTGTCGGACAGTCGGGATTTAGAGCAATCCAGCAATCTTGATAAAAGGAAACCTGAAAACGGAGCAACGTTCAACATCCAACGCTCAACTTTCAACATTCAAGATTCAGGAAGGTGGATCCCATAATCACTAATGTTCTGCCACCCGAAGGGCGAGCCGACTGAAAGGAGCGAGTCAATCGAAGATTCGAGCGAGACGTAAATTTACTGAGAAGTAAATTTGCGGCGAGAGAGAATCGAACTCTCGCTACCAGCTTGGAAGGCTGGAGTCCTACCACTAAACGACCGCCGCGGATCGGATTAAAATATTAACAAAAACGCGAGGCCTTGCAAGCGATTCGTTCGATTACATCGAATTTCCTGACCGGAGGTCAGGGTAAGTTAAACTGTCTCTGAACGGAGACAGGAAGTGTGTTGTCTCCGTTCGGAGACAAAATATACTTGTCTCCGAACGGAGACAGCCTTAGTCTGCGTGCATGAACATCAGAAATCCCGGAGATGTGGCTGCCTATATCAAGCTGAGACGAAGCCAGCTTAAGTTAAGCCAGACGGTGCTGGCGGGTAAGGCCGGAGTCAGTCGCTCCTGGTTGGCGGAAGTGGAATCCGGGAAGACTACGGTCGAAGTGGGCAAGCTGCTCAAGCTGGCGAAAGTGCTTGAGGTGGCAGTATCCGTTGCGGAGAAGAAGCAGGAGGGTAGGAGCCTTATCGATGAGATCGTCAATGAACACAGGAAATCCAGATGAGTGAAGAAAAATTAATCTGTGTTTCCAACGGGAGACAAGTCGGAGAGCTGATATATCTGACCCGGAACAATTCGGTATCGTTCAAATATAACCATGACTGGCTGAACGGGGAAGCGAGCCACCCTGTATCGCTGGGGTTGCCCATGAGTCATCTGAGTTATTCCGGGGAGAAAGTAACGAATTTCCTGTGGGGGCTTTTACCGGATGATCCAAAAACCCTTCAACGGTGGGGGAAAGAGCATCAGGTCTCTGCTAATAATGCTTTTCGCCTGCTTTGGCACCGCGGAGAGGATTGTGCGGGGAACGTCCAGTTCATCCAGCCGGACCAGGTATCGAAATTTAAAAAAACAGTGACACGCGCATCTTATGACAAGCTCACTTTGGATGAGTTGAACGAGATGCTTGAGGATCTGGTCGAAGCGGCCAGGAGTAACGCGCCGGCGGGTCATGCGGATGAGGGTAAATTCAGCCTGGCCGGAGTGCAGCCGAAGGTTGCCCTCTATTACGATGAGGAAAAAAAAGTGTGGGGCAGGCCTCTTAATAATACGCCGACATCTCATATCCTGAAACCACAGGCCAATGACTATGTTAATTTTGCCGTCAACGAGCATTTTTGCGTTACCTTGGCCAGAAAGGTCGGAATGGCCGTCACACAAAGTTCCATTCTGGAAAATTCAACTATCCCGACGATTGTCATCAAGCGTTATGATCGTGCGCAGGTAGGTGGGGCTTTAACACGCATTCACCAGGAAGACTTCTGTCAGGCGCTGGGAATTCATCCCGACTTCAAGTATGAGAACGACGGAGGGCCGACGGCACTCGAAGCGTTTCGATTGATCGAGCGGACCTCCTCCCGTCCGGATGAGGATATGAGAAGATTTTTTCAAGCTCTGGTATTTAATTGGATTATCAGCGGAACCGATGCCCACGCGAAAAATTATTCATTACTCATTGGAGCCGAAAACGAAGTCCGCATGGCTCCCCTCTATGATCTGGCCAGCCACCTTTACTATCAAGACAGGATCCATCTGAAAAAACAGAAGCTGGCCATGAAAATTGGCGGTGAGTATCGAACATGGCGCATCGGCAGGCGGCAGTGGGAAAAACTGATCGCGGAGATCCCCAGGGAAGCAGAGGTGTCCCTACGCTCGATCAATCTCCTGATTAATGATGTGGAGAATCAGGTGACCGCCACGGTCAATGAACTCACGGCCCAGGGACTAAAAAAAACCGTGGTCCGGAAGTTGGGAACCGTGGTCCGAGCCCGGTGTAGAGATCTGAAAACGAGTAGTTCATGCAACGTGGTTTGAGAGGTAGGGAGGCATCTCTGAGGCCTCCTCGGGAATCTGCAATGTCTCCGAACCGATGGC
>CAYTLD010000028.1:8898-16093 GCA_964438585.1 uncultured Blastochloridaceae bacterium
TTTGCGGGCGATGGGGTCGAGGTCGGCAGGAGTTCCCTGGAAGTGGATGGTGGTGTGGGTGTGCCGGAGGGTTTGGCCGGGCGCGAGGAAGGCGGCGGGGGAGGAGCTTTCGATCTCGTAGAATTGGCCGAGTTGGGACCCGTCGACGGGGCCGTCGTTGTAGGCATTGACAGCATCGCCTTTGAACGGCTCTTCCTGAAGTTCCCAGAGGGAATTGACGTAATCGGTTTTGCCCTCTCCTTCCGGCAGGGTGAAGTGAGCGACGGTCAGGGTTCCTGAGGCGGGGTCGTAGCTGCCGCAGATGGGGAGGGCGCGTTGCGGGGAGATGCCGATTTTGCTGCGGAATTGGCTGTCGGCCTTGAAGTAGATGACTCCTTCATGAACCTTGAGACGGTCTGCGCCGGGGCGGTTGAAGTAGTCGTCGGTGACGATGGGCCCGAGGTCGGCGTCCGGCCCCTGCAGGAAGGGGGCGACGATGGTGCAGTCCGCTGAGGCGTTGAGCATGCTGAGAATCCAGATCGAGACGGTGCCGGTTTCCGGGGTCCAGGGGAAGTCGTTGTGGTTGGTAATGGAGTTGGCGGTGGAGAAGGCGACCCAGTTGATGCCGGCGGGAATGTTCATGTCCAGTTGCCGGGACAGTGAGTCTTCCGTGAGCAGGGATACGGTGCGCTCGACGCTGATGTTGAATCGGGTGTCGGAGAAATTGACCAGTTCCATTTGCTTCCGGAAATGGGCCTCGGTCGGGCTGGAGCGAACCAGATCGAAGGGCTCGGTATCGATGGCGGGGGGAACTTTCCAGTCTTTGAAGACAAATTCCGCACCGGGCGGGAAGTAGAGAGAAAATTGGCCGCCTTCCGGTCCGAGCCAGAAGCGCTCCTCACCGCCGTAGGGATGGAATTGGGAGGCGATCGGTCCGCTGTTTTCAAAAAAATCGTAGTTAATCCAGCCAAAGCCGCGCCCGTCCATGCCGGTGGCCGAACTGGTCATGACCCGGCCCTGAAGGGCGGGGCTGACCGCGACGATGGCATCGCCCGCTTCGAGGGTGATGAGACCGGGGTCGTGCTGTTTTAGAAATGTGATGTCCTGCGCGATTGATTGGGTCGAAGGTTGGTTCATGGTGGATCTTTCTGTTGATACGTTTCCGGCCGGGCAACCGGCCAGGGCAAGCAGGGCAATGGCGAAGATGATCGATAAGAGCCTCATGCGAAAAATGCTGCCGCAACGACAGGATCAATTCAAGCAGCATCATTTACTGGTATGGTGAAGTGGGTGGGGCGCAGCGTCTACGCAAGCTGGAAGTCACTATTGATTAGCGGCTTGTCTGGAGACTGCGCCCCACCTGTCCTCATCAATAATCGTCATATCATGTGGCATGAACTACTACCAGGTTCCGGCGGGGCGACGGGAGTTCCGGGCACTCCACGATGGACTAATGAAAAAGAGCCGTTAGTTTGCCGATCTATGATC
Organism: uncultured Blastochloridaceae bacterium; assembly: GCA_964438585.1. Classification (GTDB taxonomy): domain Bacteria; phylum Verrucomicrobiota; class Verrucomicrobiia; order Methylacidiphilales; family JBCBYL01; genus JBCBYL01. Next base: position 10,366 of record CAYTLD010000028.1, read on the forward strand.
ACAGTAAACGGGATATCGAAGAGTTACGGGGCGCGGGAGTTGTTCTCGGAGGTGACCTTTCAAGTCAACCGGAATGACCGGATCGCCCTGGTGGGGGCGAATGGAGCGGGGAAATCAACCCTCTTTAATATTATCCGCGGGGTGGAGACGGCGGATGAGGGAGATGTCGCACGTGAGAAGAGCTTGAGATACGGGTTTCTCCCGCAGGAAACGGCACCCGAGGGGGATGAGACGGTGCTGGAGATCGCCACCGAGCTGTCGCCGGAGGTCAGGCGGCTGAGGAAAATCCTGCGCGCCTACGAGTCCGGGGAGTCGGATGATGATGAGGCCTATCACAAGGCGCTAGGGGATATTTCCGAAATGAACGTCTATCAGTCCGAGCCGCTGGCGAAAAAAATTCTGGCTGGTTTGGCCTTCAAGGAGTCGGACTATGAGCGGCCAGCGCATGAATTATCCGGCGGCTGGTGTATGCGGGCCCACCTGGCCCGGCTGCTGGTGATGAAACCGGACTTGCTGCTCCTGGATGAGCCCACCAACCACCTCGACCTCGAGTCCGTGATCTGGTTTCAAACTTATCTGGCCAACCAATACCGGGGAGCCATCCTGACCATTTCTCACGACCGCGAGTTTATCAACGCGGTGGTCGATCAGATCCTGGAGGTGCGGCATCGTCGCCTGCATCGCTACCCGGGCAACTACGAACAATTTCTCGAGCAGCGGCAGGCGCGGGATGAAATTCACCGGTCCGCTTTTGACAACCAGCAGAAGCAAATCAAAACCATCCAGCAGTCCGCCAACCGGTTCCGTTCCTCCGCGCGACGTGCCTCCCAGGCGCAAAACAAGCTCAAGCAGATCGACCGGATGGAAATGGTGGATGAGCCGCAGCAGGATGAGGCGGCGGTTCACTTCCGCTTCCCCCAGCCCGGCCGGGCGGGACAGCGTCCCCTGCGCCTCGAACATGTGCGGCAAGCCTACGGTGATCACGTGGTCTATGAGGATTTAAGTTTTGAGTGTGAGCGCGGGGATAAGCTGGTTCTGGTGGGCCCGAACGGGGCGGGTAAATCGACCCTGATCAAAATCCTCGCCGGTCAGGTGCCGATCGATGCCGGAGAGCGCATCGAGGGCCATAACGTCCGGATCGGTTATTACGCGCAGAACCGGACGGATATGCTTACGCCTGAAAAGACGGTGCTGGAGGAGGCCTTGACCGTGGATAACCCGCTCTCCGAGGAGCAAACCCGCACCCTGTTGGGATGCTTTCTCTTCACCGGTGACGACGTCTACAAGCCGGTTTCCGTTCTCAGCGGAGGAGAGAAGGGACGGCTGGCCCTGGTCAAGCTGCTCCTCGATCCCCCCAACGTGCTTCTCATGGATGAGCCCACCACCCACCTCGACCTGACCAGCACCGAGGCCCTGATCAACGCCCTGCGCCAGTTCGAGGGCACTCTGATATTCATCAGCCATGATGTGTATTTTATCCGGAGTCTTTCCGAAAAAACGCTGCACATCGATTCCGGTCAGGTGACGCCCTACGCGGGCGGTTATGACTACTTTCTCGAAAAAGCCGGACTGGAAGAGGGGAAACAATCGGTGGTGGCGAAGAAGAAGCCAGAGGGCGGAGGTCAGAGGGCGGAGATCAGAGGTCAGAAGTCAGAAGGCGGCAGTCCGAAGTCGGGGTTATCGGATCGGCGGGCGGGAGGAGATTCTCCCGGGGTTGGCGACAGCAGTGAAATCGTCAGCAAAAAAGACTCCAAGGAGGAGCGGCGTCTGCGGGCTCAGGAGCAGGATGAAGCCAATCGCAGGAAGCGAGAGGCCGATAAACGCATCTCCGAACTGGAAAAAGAAATCATGGAGATGGAATCACGCCGGGACGAACTGGCGGCACGACTGGAAGATCCGGAAATCTTCCAGGGCCCGGAAGGCGTGAAAATCAACAGCCAACTCATTGCCATCGAAGAAAGTCTAAAAAAACTGAACACCGAATGGGAATCACTGGCCAGCTGAAAACCCCTTCTCCTCCCCGTGCGCTGCGTGAGGAAGGAAATTACTACTAGTAGTTCATGCAACGTGATGCGACGGGTAGGGCGCAGCAGCCTGGCTCGCCATAGCTCGACAGAGCGACGGCGGCTCCACGCAAGCCGCAAGTTACTGATGGTTAGCGGCTTGTCTGGAGACTGCGCCCTACCTGCTCTCATCAATAACTTATCTCATACGATTTTGCATTAACTACTAGACCATGCATCGTAATTTGGCGAGTTTCCAGGGTCGTGGGTAGGGATGCAGCGGCTACAGCCCGCTTTGATCGGCGGAGAGTTTGGGGCGCTCCCGTTTGCCTTGATTGAGGTTGATCGCTTTGGCGACTTTCAACCCGCCCGACCCGTCGGCGACAAACTCGGGGGCAAAATCCTGCCATTGACGGTAATCGGCACTGCTGACCAGATTCCCGCTGGCATTCATTTCCGTATGATGGTGAACCCTGGCTTCGGAGATATGCATGACGTGCCAGTGCCCCCGTTCATCAAATTGTATTCGCGGTTCGGTAAACCCGACAATCGTTCCCAGGCGCCTAGTTGCATACACCAGTCTCTGTTCCGGTTCCTCAACCCGGGCATACATGTAGAGTGAGGAATCGTCGATAAAGCGAAGCAGTGAATATTTCCGTTCCACTCCGTCCACCGTGCGAATATCACTCCAGATTTCCTGCCCATTGCCGATGTGGAAGCGCAGTGAAGAGGTCACGCGACTTTCTCCACCGGGCACATGAACGGAGGCCTTAACATCATACTGACCAGTGCTTCGGAGACTGTAGAGGGGCGTCAAATTAACGGCAAAGGTCTTGCTCTCACCCGGCCCCAGCGTCACATCCGGCATTCCCTTGCCCGGAACCCGGCGGACTTTCTTTCCCTCTGCATCAAAGACCATGAATTCCAGCCAGGATCGGAAGCCATCCGCAGAATCCCGTAATTCAACTGGGGACGCCGCATCGTTAGTCAGGGCCACGTTGTAAACAATCGGTTCATAGAGCAGAAAGGTATTCCGCTCTCCGATCAACTGAACACGTAGCTGGGCAAATCCGGTAAAACTTCCGAGCAGGAATACAAGCAGGAGCAAATGTTGTCGCATCTTCTTAGCTTAGCGGATCGAATAGCACCGGACAAGCACCCCGATGAGATTTATCTCGGGGATTGGCTGCTCTTTAAGTCATCTATGCCGTTTTAGCAGTATCCGCATTGGCCGCCTCAATGGCTTTTGACCATGAACCGAAGAAGCGGGGCTTGCAGGCGGCAGCAAACAAGGCCGGAGCGGCCTGTCGCACATCGCTGCTTTGCATCCGAACCCCCTGGTTGCGAAGTTGCTGTAATTCACGGACAATTTGCTCACGGCTCCAGCGGCGGCGACGGCGAATTGAGGCGTAATCGATACCGGCTTTCTCGACGGCTTCCCCCCAACTGCCAAAGCGTCGGCGGGCGGTGGCGATGAGCGGGTTGGCCATCTCATCCATGGTCTTGGAGCTGATATCCATTCCCTCCGATTTCAACCGGCGAATCTCTTCCAGAATGGTGTCATCATCCCAGGAGCGGTAACGGTATATTTCCTCCGGTGCCAGCCCGGCTGCGACCAGTGCCTCTTTCCATGAGCCAAAGTGCTTCGGACGGATGGCGGCATAGACCATGGAGTTATACTTGCTCAACATCATGGAGCGGAAGGAGAGATCCACACCTTGCGCGTGTAAGGTCTGGATCGTTTTCGCGATCCGGTCCTTGGTCCAGCGGTTATAGCGCCGGATGCCGTCGTAATCGATTCCGGCCGCTTCCACGGCCAGTTTCCAACTGCCATGGTAACGAATCCCGGCTGCCAGCAGCTCTTGAAAATTCTTGCGGATGTGGTGTGAGTAAAGTGGCTTGCCCTCCTGATTCCATTGCTGGATTTCAGTGATGACGTCTTCTGCAGTCCATTTCCGGTTTCTGCGTGTTCTAGTGTTCATAGCGATTAGTTCTCTTAATTTTCTCTGTTGTTGTATTCTCGATGTAGCACTCTGTGAATACTTGTCTCACATTGCCCGACAATATTGTTTTGTCAACTAGCACTATTTATGCCAGTGGCTTGCTGAAATTGCCCTAGCATTTAGCTTTTTATTAGATTGCAGTCAATCATATCTTCGCCGTCGAAGGTGAAATTCCCTTCAAAGTAGCGTTTATCAAGCAGATGAGGTATCCACAGCCGGTCATCTTTCCACATTCGATCATAGGGAATGTCCTCAAAATCACACCAGAAGGGAACGGCTTCCTCGGTCTCCTCGGGTTCACCGCTAAACTGTTCGGAGCGGAAAACCCGGCAGTGAATCGCCAACCCATCTGCGAATTGAAAGCGGAGAAGGCCCGCCAGCTCGATCGTTTTTAATTCCAGGCAAACTTCTTCGGCCGTCTCGCGGACAACAGCCTCCTCGGGGGTTTCCCCGGGATCTACCTTTCCGCCCGGCCCGTTGACTTTACCTGCTCCCAAACCGCGCTTCTTCTCGATCAGCAGGATTTGCCTGGAACGCAGCGGAAAGGCCAGCACGGCTTCCTGATTGGGACGCCAACCGGTCCAGTCGAAATGACTGAGTTCCTCGCGGGTATAAGTTGGTGAGTTTGATATCGACATCGGTAACGTCCTTGGCGCAGCAGGTTACCCGACCGCCTTATTTCTTCTAATCGGAACGACCGTCCCGGTTGCTGAGTTCCCGACTGGCTTCCTCCAGCAGAAGGCGCTCATCCTCACTCAAACTGCCCATCCCCTGACGGGAGATTTTTTCCAGCACCTCATCGACGGAGGTTGATTTTTCTTCCGCTTCCTTAAGTTTCTGCTCACGCCGTGCATCGATTTTCCGGGTCGTGCGCTCCTCCCGCCAACTCTGCCAGGTATCGAACACCATCAATCCGCCGCCCACGCCATTGTATTTCAGATAAAGCCACGCCGTTCCCACCGTGATCCAGACCTGGCCCAGGCTGAACCACTGGCCCCGCGCCACTTCCATCAGGGTAATGACACTTAAGTAAATCAGCGCCACCCACTTGGCCCGCAGCCCAAGAAAAAATTGCACCTCCGGGTAGATGGTAATAAACCCGATCAGCATGGCCAGATGCACCGACCAGGAACCCCACCATATCAGAGATGAGCCCGTCGCCCAGGCCACCGGCGCCAGCAGAGTGGGCGCGATCAGCACCAGCATGGCATAATACCAGATGAAATTATTCCGCCCGATGAAGCGCTCGACTTCCCGCCCACAGAAAAAGAAGATAACCATTTCCACCGCAAACCAGATATTCCTCGATACGATGTCATTGGCAAAGGCATAGGTGGCTGCCGTCCATATCTTTCCTTGCGCAAGGGCCTGAGGACTGAAGAAAATCCAATTGGCGAGGAACTCCTTATGGTTGAAAGCGAGCAGGAAAGTCGTGACCAGCATGGTCAGCACATGAGTCACAATCAGGAGGACAGTCACGTCCACCGGAATTCCCCGGATATAAGTCATCGGAGCATACGAGCCGCTGCTCGGCGGCCAATAGCGGTGTTCCATAGGAGAAAAATCCTACACCAGAGCAAACTCATCCGCAAGCACCACCCATCATGACTCCCAATTGTTTTTATCTCGGGTAATCCCAAGTTCGTCCATCGCGGAAGCCGGCGGCCACCTGCCAGGCCCCGTCGCGGTAAATCCAGGGGAGATGAAATTCACGGGCGGCGG
>CAYTLD010000029.1:0-7403 GCA_964438585.1 uncultured Blastochloridaceae bacterium
CTTGGCGGGTGCTGCGCTGCGGCGGCGTCCTCGTTCTCCGCTGCGGGGGCGTCCTCCGCCCGAGCGGCGTCCACGCGAACGTGGTCGGCGTTGTTCACTCATATCTATCGTCTCCTAGCCGGATGGTTGGGACCAATGGACCTGGCACCGGAGGGAATTGATGTGATGGCTGGTTCGTAATCGTAACGATGACCGAAAAATCAGGTCACGCTCATGCAGCCGGTTGCGAAGTGACGCAATATACGGCTTTTCAGCACAAAGGATGTTACCTTCTTTACCATCTCTAAAAAAATTCCCGATGCTCCCTGGCGTTCTTGGTTCCAAACTGTTTATATTAAGGTTGATGCAATGGCTGGTGAAATTGGATAGAAAAGCAACATGCCCTTTAATCACCAGCAAGGGGCTCTATCTCCGGCGAAATAGCCATCCACAGGCAAAGTAATGTAAAAGTTGCCGGGTCGCAACAGAAAAGTTACGCACCCCAGACGCGCTGATGCACTAACGCGCACCAAAACCACCCGCGACATTTAAGGGTTTCACGTGAAACCCTTAAATGTCGCGGGTGGTTTTGGTGCGCGTATGGATTAAGTCGCCTGTTCCTGGAAGCGTGCAAATGGGGGAATCGGGCAATCGAGGCTGTCGGCGATGGCGCGGAGCAACTCCGCTTCTTCAATGCTGATGTTGCCGTTGGAGGTGACGGTGGTGGCGCAGGCATAGATGACATTGCGCTTTTTCAGCGGGGTGAGTCCGCTCAGTTCGTCGAGGGCCTGATCGATCTGGCCCAGTCCGCATTCCTGGTAGTCCGGCATTTTGAAATCATATTGATGGATTTCGACCTGGGCGGTTCCGGCTTTGAAGGCCAGAGAGGCTTCTTCATAGGTTTCCGCTTCCGCATAGGCGAGTGCAGCGAGGAGGCACTCGACATGGCCAATGATCGGATTGAGGGTTGGGTAACGCTTCTTCGAAATGGGAGGTTGGGTATTGAAAGTCGGGTCGAGGTGACGGGTAATAACTTTTTTCAGGGCGTATTCACGAAGGCTGATGGCCTGATCCGATTCAATCAAGCGATCTATATTGCCCCGGAAAATATGGAACTGGCCGGGCAGGAGTTCGCGCAGGGCGGGGATGGCGAGATCGACCACGGGCAGACGCCATCTTTCTTCGAGGCCATCCACGACGGGGATGAGTTTTTCTGTTTCGGCATAGACCATCGGGTCGGCGTATTCCCGCAGGTGCTGCAGTTGGACGTGGCGGACGTCGGGTTCCGGGTTGAGGAGGATGGCATAGATGAGAGCGCGGGCACCGAAGGGTTCGTGGGCGGCCTGGTAGATCGGATCGGGAATGGAGTCGGTTATTTTCTCGGAGGTGGGCAGATGGACACGCTCGGGGTCGAGGAGTGCGCCCATCAGAGGGCCGACGGAGGCAATTTTTAATATAGTTTCCCGGGTCTCCCGGTCCCTGGAAATGCCGGACTTCAGTTTATCCTTGGCACTTGGTTTTTTTTCAGGATAGAGGATATTAGGAAAGATGCCGTCAAAGGCGGGATCGATCCTGAGGATTCGGTCTGTCAGCGGGGGGTGGGTGCTGAGCTGGTTCAGCCAGGAGATGGAGGTGCCGTTGGCAAAGTAAAAGTGGCTGGCCTGGGCGGCGTGGCTGGCCCGGATGTTGGATCCGAAAGAAAGTCCGCCGATTTTTTTCAGAGCGCCGGAGATGCCTCCCGGGTTCCGGGTAAATTGCACGGAGGAGGAATCGGCCAGAAATTCGCGTTGCCGGGAAATGGCGCTTTTAATCAAGGCGCTGAAAAATCCGCCCACCGACCCGATCAGAGCCAGAGCCCCGCCGATGGCCAGAAGCAGAATGACAAATTGGAAGGGGATGCCGCTTCGTCGGTTGTTGCTGCCCGATGAGTAGAAGGCGATCCGAAAGGGCAGGCGCAGGAGAAGCATGCCGGTCTCCGCAATGAAGAGAATCCCGTAGGTCAGGCAGGCCAGGCGCATGTTCAGGCGCATGTCCCCATTGAGAATATGACTGAATTCATGGGCGATGACGCCTTGAAGTTCGTCGCGCGTAAGTAATTCCATGCTGCCTCTGGTGACGCCGATGACCGCATCGCGAGGGGTGTAGCCGGCGGCGAAGGCATTGATGGATTTCTCATCCTCCAGAAGAAAGACCGGAGGGACGGCGGTGCCGGAGGCGATGGCCATCTCCTCGACCACATTCAACAGGCGCTGGCTGTCTGGATCTGTGGTCGAGACCGGGATCTGCTGGCCTCCGAGCAGGGTGGCAACGGATTCGCCTTTTGAGAACTGGAAGGTTTTAATACTGCTGCCGATGAAGACGATCAGACCGGTGGTCAGCCCGACGGTCAGCATCAGTTCGGGATCCAGCCAGCCGAGGTCATCATTCAGAGGGGCGGTGAAATTGAGAAAGACGCCTCCAAAATTACCCGGTTGCCCGGTGTCCGATCCGGACATCATCCGGGCCCAGTGCATTATACCCACCGAGGCTGCATACATGGCGACAAAAGTCATGATGACCGCGATCGTGAACATGACCACCAGTTGCCTCGTTTGCTTGCGGGCGACTTCCTGATGTTCGAAAAAATCCATCGCCACTCAGAAGGCCTGGATACCGGTGTTAGGAGGAAAAGGAGACTTGGGGCGCGTCCCGTTCCGCATCATCTTCGATCTCAAAGAGCTGAGCCTCGCTGAAATTAAACATGTTGGCCACCAGGCTGTTGGGAAAAATTTCGCGGTGGTTGTTGTAGGTCATGACCGAGTCATTGTAGGACTGACGGGCGAAGGCGACCTTATTTTCCGTCGAGGTCAACTCCTCGGAGAGTTGGGACATATTCTGGTTGGCCTTCAAGTCTGGGTAGGCCTCCATGACCGCAAAGAGCCGTCCGAGTGTTCCGGTGAGTGCGGATTCCGCTCCCATGACCCCTTTAATGGCGTCGGGATCTCCTGGATTGGCGGCGGCTTTGTCATTGGCGGAAGCGGCTTGGTTGCGGGCTGCAATGACCGCTTCCAGGGTTTCCCGCTCATGGCTCAAGTACCCCTTAGCGGTCTCGACTAGGTTGGGAATGAGATCATAACGCCTTTTTAATTGGACATCGATCTGCGCGTAGGCGTTTTTAAAGCGGTTACGCAAGGTGACGAGACGGTTGTAAATCCCGACTCCGAGGATCACGGCAAAGACGGCTGCCAGCAGGAGGATGGCAAATAATAAAAGAAAAGTAAGCCCGATAATTGACATCGACATGTCACTAACTTGCAGAAAGCGGTTGAGATTGGCAAGCGGATTTCATGCAAAAGCACCTGCAAAGATTTGGGACGGCGTAGCGTTCAGGCAACCCGGCATCCGGGAGCACTTCCCGGCTTGTCTCCTCCTTGGCCAGGGCTACATCCGACAGGTGGTGACAGTGCCCGGTTTTTAGCCTGATTCGGCAGCGTCATTTTTGACGTATAAGCCGTGTTTCCCATGGCCTCGCGCACGGAGTGGCGCAGGCGGCGGCGTTCATCTCCCGATGATCCGGTGAGATGGATTCCGCTCAGTCTCTGGGCCAGCAGCCAGTGGTTGACGGCCTGGTGGCAAACGTCCGGGTGGCGATCATAGGACTCGAGGACCTGGATAAGGGCTTCTTCTCCGCCAGATCCCTGATGGGCGGCGACGGCAAGAAACTCCTCGCTGGATTCGAGAAGGAACAGACCGGGGCATTGGCGCGAGCGGGAGGCAAGCCTTTCCGCCAGCTCACGACTCCGTCTTTCCATTTTTTCTTCCATACGCTTACCCTAGTCCATATTCCCTTTGGACGCAACGGTCCCGGAACACCTGCGGTATTGCATCCGAAGGTGGCTGGGTTACTCTGTTCCTATGAACTTCCTGGGCCTGCCGGATCGTATCAACAAGTTGCTCTATCGTCGTGACATTGAGCGCTTGAGCCGTGAGGATGTCGGTCTGGCCCGGCGCTGGACCCTGGCCCTCATCCGCGATGGTCATCCGCACTGGAATGACAATCAGGTCGAAGCTTATTACGAAAAACTGTCTATGATCCGGGTCGAATTAGTCGATAACTGGTCTATGCGGAATGGGTGGAGTGAAATAGATGAGAAATTATGAAACAATCAGGACTGCGTAAAATTATGGCCGGGGCGGGCATCCTGCTCTCGGCACTTTATCTCGTCAATCCGGGCTGGGGGGTCTTTGAGATCATACCCGACAATATTCCCGGCATCGGCAACTTGGATGAGGCCACGGCGGTGGCGCTCTTTCTCTGGGCACTGGCCACCCTGCGGGGGCGCCCGGTTTCATTCGGAAGCCCACCACAGGAAAAGCAAGCTGTGGAAACCCATCCCCCCGAGGATGTGTGAGCGGAGGACAATGACGGCTTTCTTCACCAAATTCCGCCGTGCTTCGCTGCTCCTCAGTTACGTATCTATGTGGATATGCGCCTTCGTTGCGCCTTGTCCCGATCGGTTTAAATAACCTTCAGATATCGGGATCCCGATCAAGCGTAGCTGGAATCGGGGCAGGATCTAAATCTTGCTTGAAATTTTATTTACCACCACTTTTTAAACAGCCTTTGAGAATGTGGTAAGGAAAAAGGAATATTCACCTGAAGGATCGACGTTTGACTCTCCATGCCTGATCTGGCAATATCTAATGAAGGAAACGAGTTTTCCGCTGCAAATTCCGGACCGATGCTCCGGATGCTCGGAGAAGAATTTCCCGTTAACCATTCTATAACATTGAGAAAGATTTTTATTCCATGACTAAAAGCACCCACCACATCGAAGATCCCGATGTCATCCTGATCGGAAGCGGTATCATGTCCTCCACCCTGGGAGCAATGCTGAAGCGGCTCGACCCCCGGCTGAAAATTCAGCTCTATGAGATGACCGAAGGAATTTCGATGGAAGCCTCCAACGGATGGCACAATGCGGGCACTGGCCATGCGGGGCTCTGCGAACTCAGTTACACGCCAGACTACGGCCCGGATGGCGAAGTGGATGTCAGCAAGGCAATCGAGATCTTCCATCAGTTCGAACACTCGAAACAGTTTTGGGGTTATGCCGCCCGCACCGGGATGATTTCGGATCTGTCGGATTTTATCAACCCGGTGCCGCATATGAGCTTCGTTTACGGACAGGAGCAGGTGGATTTCCTCCGTTCCCGTCATCGGAGGATGTCCGCCCACCATTTCTTTTCCGACATGGAATACACGGAAGATCGCGACACGATCCGCGAATGGGCTCCCTTGCTGCTGGAGGGACGCGATGACATCCCCCTGGCCATGACGCGGGTCAAACACGGAAGTGATGTGAATTTCGGGGCTCTCTCAGCAAAGTTTATTGATTGGCTCGGTCGGCAGGAAGGCTGCGGATTCGCCACCGGCCACCGTGTGACGGATCTGAGCAGGCAGCCAGACGGACGCTGGAAGCTCGATATCCGCAAGGAAGCCACGGGTGAACACTTTTCCAACACCGCCAAGTTCGTCTTCATCGGGGCCGGGGGTGGCAGCCTGCCTCTCCTGCAGAAATCGGGGATCGAGGAAAGCAAAGGCTTCGGGGGGTTCCCCATCGGCGGTCAATGGTTAATCTGCGATATCCCGGAAGTGGTCGAAAAGCACGCGGCCAAGGTGTATGGCATGTCTCCCGGTGCGGCACCGACCATGGCTGTCCCGCACCTCGACACCCGCATTATCGATGGGAAGCGGTCGCTGCTCTTCGGCCCCTACGCCGCCTGGACAACGAAGTTTCTCCACGTGAAAGGGCGTCTCACCGATCTCCCCGGATCTATGCGCCCTGATAATGTAGGGTCACTTATCAAAGTCGGGATCTACAACATCCCTCTCGTGCGGTATTTGATTGAGCAGGGCATCCAGAGCATGGACACCCGTCTCGGGGAGCTTCGCCATTTCTTCCCCGCCGCGAAAAAGGAGGATTGGAAGCTGATCGACGCCGGCATCCGCGTGCAAGCCATCAAAAAAGAGGATGGCAATGCCGGGATTGTTCACTTCGGGACCGAAGTGCTTACTTCAAAAGATCGTTCCATCTCTTCCTTACTGGGAGCCTCACCGGGAGCATCCGTTTCCTGTAATATCATTCTCGAAGTCATCCGCAAGTGCTTTGCCGACCGCCTAGAGACTGCCGAGGGTAAGGAAAAGATGAAGGAAATGATCCCATCCTACGATCAAGATTTATCCGCCCCCGAAATGGCCTCGCGGCAAAAATCCCTCAGCGACGAAGCCCTGGCCTCTTTGAACCTTCTCTAGGCTATGCAAAGGGTCATTTCGTTATTCTTATAATCAATCTCTTGTAACGCTCGTCTTTCTCGCCACCCGCTGCATAGAACTTGCCGACATTCTGGCTAACTGCCTGCGGAATTCCCATGTTCAGCTTCGTCGTAATCCACACGTTGGTCGCACTGGTGTAGCGCTTCAGCACCGCTGCCAATAGCACCTTCCATTCAACAGACTTCAAATCGTCGCGGATTGAGGTGCTTTCTTTGCCCAGCTCCGCAAGCCCGCGCTCCAGACACAGCTCCCACTTCAATACATTCGCCTCACGTAAATCCCTTCCATCATAATGCGCCTGCGCCAAATCGGACGCCTTGCCGTCCTTTGCTATTGTCTTGAGCCGCTCAGCTTCTTCCTCTAGCAGGCCCTGCTTAAAGTCCTTACTTCCTATCGCCCAACCGTGGCACATCCGGTCAAACATCAACTCTTTCTGCGCTGGCGAGTCGGCCGCAAGCCACGCCAAATAATCAGCGTATTTCTTATGCCCGGCACTGGTGTCAGACAGGCCTCCGGCTGCCTTCAAACACCCGCTGACATCCATGAAGAGAGGACGCTTACCCGGATAATGCAAATACCAGTAGCTTGACCAGCGATACCCACGTAGCCCGGCAAGATCCACCAGTCCCGCCCGCACCGGATTCAAATGAACATAGTGCAAGAGTGCTCCTAAATAACTTTCCTCCTCCACTATCAGACTTTTATAGCGCCCCTGGAAGAGCTTGCCATGCACCTTCCGGAAACGGTGGTAACGATTTGCAAACGTCGACTGCAACCACTTCATGCCATAGACTAAATTCCCCTCGGGTGTGCGGATCACCAGGTGAAAATGATTCGTCATCACACAAAACCCTTCCAACACCCAGCCGCACTTCTCGCACGCCTCGAACAGGCAACGCTCGAACGCCAGGTGGGCACCCTCATTGATAAACAAGTCCTGACGATAATTACCACGATTGATCACGTGATAGATGCCATTCCTCTTTTCGATGCGTAAGCTCCGCGCCATGCGTTAATCATAAAGACAGTATATCCAGCAGTTCAATTATAAATATGACGGAATGACCCCGTATCTTACATTTGACGGGGCTAAAATCCGTACGAGGTT
>CAYTLD010000029.1:7503-16089 GCA_964438585.1 uncultured Blastochloridaceae bacterium
ATGACGGAATGACCCCGTATCTTACATTTGACGGGGCTAAAATCCGTACGAGGTTAGGGGGATGAAAAAAACAATCATTAAACTATTGTCCGCTGCAACTCTTGTTGCGGTGGGTTTAACCCTACAACCTTCCATTAGCCTCGCTTACGGGGATAAAAAGGAAGATAAAAAAGATATCGTTGACACAGCCGTCGCGGCCGGATCGTTCAACACCCTGGCCAAGGCGCTGACCGCTGCCGGACTGGTGGACGTGCTCAAAGGTGACGGTCCCTTCACGGTCTTTGCTCCCACGGATGATGCCTTCAAGAAGCTTCCCGCCGGGACACTGGAAAGCCTCCTGAAACCGGAAAGCAAGGAAAAGCTGGTCGCCATTCTCACCTACCACGTGGTGCCCGGAAAAGTCATGGCTGAGGATGTGGTCAAGCTGACAGAAGCCAAAACGGTCCAAGGTTCAACTGTTGATATTAAAGTTGATGGTGGAACCGTAATGGTAGACAAGGCCAAAGTGATCAAGACTGACATCGCAACCTCCAACGGTGTCATCCACGTTATTGACAGCGTTATTCTTCCCTAACATTGACTAAACCTCATTTAAACCGCCTTCCGCCCTCGCTTTCGGCTCGGGATTATGGAAGGCGGTTTTTTTGTTCTGAACCTTATTGCTTTAGCAGTCGCTCTTTGTCTTTGTCATTGAGGGCGTCGGTAGCTTGAATCCAAGCGGTGGCGTTTTGAGGGTCATACTTAATCCAGTCACGCGCTGCTCGCCGTACGGTGTTTCTTCTCTGGTTTTCATTGCCGATGTCGGAGGCCCAAATGGTGGCGGCCTCGGGGTCGTGCCGGCGGATTTGATGAACGAAACTGTTGATTGATTTGTCGCGGGCATTGCCGGTGGGGAGTTGCTTAAGCCACTTGGAAACTCCTTCGGAGTCATAGCGGGACCATTGGGAGACGACGTTGCTGACCGCATTGATCCGGATTTTCTCGTCTCCAATTTGGTCTGTCATACTCATGGCGGTGTTGATGTCGTAGTTGGAGAGGCTGGAAACCACGCGTGAAAGGGCCTGGTCCTGACTCTTTGGAGGCAATTGATTGATAAAAGCGATGGCCTTCTCCGGGTTATGCTTTACCAGGTTTCCAGCAATTGTCTGCCCGAGAGATTCCGCCAGTTCGGGGTCGGTGACATGGGTTTGGAACCACTCGATGGCTTTATCGGGCTGCCCGTTACTCCAACTGTTTAGAATGGAACTGTAATAATTACGCTGATCATTGCCGGGGGTGATGTACTCGGCGAGACGGAGGGCTTCTTCGGGCATTTGTCTGCCGAGGGTGTAAGCCTGGTTACGGAGTAGTCGTGAGCGGGTAACGTCATCATCAAGGGACTGGATCCATTGGACGGCTGCGTCTGGTTCGGAGTCGATGTAGGCGTTGAATGCGGAGCTGAGAGCGTTTTCCTTGTTGCTGTTGTTGGGGAGGTTGGTGGCATATTGCAAGGCGGCGAGGGGCTCGCTCCGGGCCCACTGGGAGAGCACATTACTCAGAGCCCGGTTTTTTCCCTGTATATCCTGTTGCTGGTCAATCCATACCAGGGCCGCTTGTGGATCTTCGCGGGCCATTTGGTTGGCGATGTTCGAGATCATTTGCGAGCGCTCCTGACCGACGGGGACGCGTTGCAGGATGCTTTCCGCCTTGGCGGGGTCGTCGTTGGCCAGTTGCCAGATAATATTCTGGTAAGCGCGGGCGCGGTCACGTTCGCCGGGCAGGCTGTCGATGGCCGCGAGGGAGGCATCGGGATTATCGCGGTACCATTGAGCGAAGATCCTTTGGTAGATTTGCTGACGCATATCAGCCCGGTCGAGGTTTTGGGCTGCGGCCAGTGCGGCCTGCGGATCTTTGGAGGCCCAGCTTTGGTAAATGCTGCTGTAGGCACTGCGCAAGGCGTTGTGGTTCAGATTCCGGGATTTGACCAGTTCCAGTGCTTTGACGGGATCATTTAGTGCTATCTGGCCGGTGATGGTGCTGAGCAGATAATCATGATTCTGCACTTTGGGATTCCGGTCCAACCACTGGAGTGCAGCGGAGGAATCGAGGGTGGCGAGGTGATTGATGAGTGTGTAGGCGAGATTGCCGGTGTCATCTCCGGAGGCCAATTTTTTCTCAAACCAGGCCTGGGCGGATGCGGAATCCTTGGACAGCCAGGTGGCGAAGAGGGAGTGAGAGATCGGATTGTGGCGGCCATTCCCATTCGTCTCCTCATCAAGCAGAGCCATGACCTCGGGAAAGTCTGCTACTGAGAGGGATTCACTCAGGAGAATCATTTCACGGTTGTTCAGGAGTCTGGGATTCTGGCCTGTGTTTTCGCGGATATAAGCCTTCATGGCTGCGAGACCTCCGCCTTTGATGCCCACTTGGATAGGGCGGGATCCACTGCCGATAGTTTCGTCAGTATCTTCCGGCACCATCTGCGTCGTGAGCGTCATTCCGGCAGAAGAAGTGGGGTCAGGGTTTTCCGGGGCTAGTGCGGAGGAGAGCATCCAACCCATTCCCGCTCCAACCAATAAAGTAAGCAGCAACGCGACGATAAATTGGGTCTTCATGAGTAGCATATTGCATCAAATCAATTGTTTAGGCAAGCCCTGTGCTTGTGCTTCTTGACGTGTGGGTGCTTCGGGTGCAGGTTAGGTTCATGGATAAAGTCGAGACAGTGCATTTGACCAGAGACGTCAAGGCCATCCAGATCCCGGCCGGGACTGATGTGGTTTTGGATAAAGACATGGAAGTGGTAATTACCCAGTCGTTGGGCGGGCAGCATACAGTTCATGTTCCCGCGCTGGGTGGTATTTACCGAATCGGCAACCACGATGCGGATGCTCTGGGCCTGAAGCAGGTTGAAAACATGGAGGGCGACGCGTCCGGCCCGGTCGAGGAGCGGGTCTGGGGGGCATTGAAGTCATGCTTTGATCCTGAAATTCCGGTCAACATCGTCGATTTGGGGCTTATTTATGACATGCGGATTGAGGACGGTAAGTGCGGTGTGAAAATGACACTTACAGCCCAGGGATGCGGGATGGGGCCAGCCATTGCCGCCGACGCCCAACAGAAAATTGTCGCACTCGAAGGCATTGATGAAGCCACCGTGGATGTGGTCTGGGATCCACCCTGGTCGCCGGAAATGATTTCCCCGGAAGGCAAGAAGAAGCTCGGCATCGAGGGATGACTTGCGTGAATTTGGATTTCAGCCGGTCGCCATTGAAACACCTGAGGGCAAAGCGGAATACCGGCGTCGCCAGATGATCTTGATGGAAAGAGCCTTGCCATTACGACGACAACTGATTTCCGCCTATCAGAAATTGATCGGGAAATTTTCCTCGTGCGCGTGTAGAAAGACGCCAGTTTGAAAACCAAACTCAATCAATAAAAAAAAGTTGTGTGTTATAGATCCCCTACATATATGCTCTCGATTTTAAGCAAATCGTGTAGGGGGTCAAAGATTCTTGATTTTTCGGATTCGACTTGCCTTGGTTAAATATCACAAATCTTTGCCCCCCCTCAATGCGGATTGACGCGCCAGAAAGGCATGACAGTTTAGGCGCATGTCAAAAAAGTTAAGCCTTTGCATTATGGCCGCCGGGATGGGGAGCCGGTATGGCGGGTTGAAACAGATTGATCCGATGGGTCCGAATGGTGAGCCGGTGATGGCGTATTCGATTTATGACGCCATCCGCGCCGGTTTTGATAAAATTGTTTTCATCATCCGGAGGGATTTTGAGGAGGCTTTCCGGGAGGTAATTGTCTCCAAGTGGGAAAACCAGGTGGAAATCAAATGCGCCTTTCAGTCGCTGGACGATCTGCCGGACGGCTTTCAGGTTCCGGAAGGGCGTGAGAAGCCCTGGGGAACCGCCCATGCCATGCTGGCGGTGGAATCGGTTGTCGATGAACCCTTTGCCATTCTCAATGCGGATGATTTTTACGGGGCTGAGGCCTACCGGGTCATGGCCGATTTTCTCAATGCCGAGGATCTGAAGAAAGAAAAGCCAGTCGCCGCTGCCATGGTCGGCTATCACTTGAATAAAACCCTTTCGGATCACGGCAGCGTCGCGCGTGGAGTCTGCCAGAGTGATGCCGAGGGTAATTTACAGTCGGTCGTCGAGTTGACCAAAATCGTCAAGACCGAGGCGGGAGCCAGTAATGTAGAGGAAGGTCAGGAACGCACATTGACTGGCGAGGAACTGGTCTCGATGAATTTCTGGGGATTTGCTCCGGGAGTATTTCCGGTTGTGCGCGGCTATTTCTGCGATTTCCTGCGTCAGTCCGGGAAAGAAATGAAATCGGAATTCTACATCCCGACCGCTGTCGATCAGATGATCCGGTCTGGAACCGGGTATTGCCGTGTGCTGGAAACTTCCAGTGACTGGTTCGGGGTAACCTACCGGGAGGACAAGCCACTGGTGCAGGAGTCGATCCGGCAGTTGATCGAAAGCGGACGCTATCCGGACCGGCTGTGAAGTAGCCTAATGTTCCGGAGCCTGCTCGACATCGATGGCCGGAACCGTCCCCACCCGCTTGCTGAAGATGCCCAGCAGGATGATGGGGAAGAAACTGACTGCCGCTCAGATGCTCAGGCAGGCTGACATCAGGATCAGGTTTTGCCTCCAATATTGTTTCAGAAGCGTTGCTTTACGTTCTTGAAGTTGCATGTGCATCATCCTTGCATAGTGAAAATATCGAATGCATCCATAAGAATTATGGAAAAAATAAATTTAGTGCTCATACAGGCGTCAGACCGCGATGAAGTAGTGCTTACAGCTATGATTGCAACTGCAGCGACTCGAAATCAACAAGGCGGAGGCAATTTAGGGACAGTGAGCGAATTCCGACGTGAAAAGTGTTATCGTAACAAGTGTTGGAATTCGCTCACTGTCCCTAAATTGCAGTACCCGCTGTCGTGCGAAAGAATTGGCGGAACTTGGCGCAGAAAGTTTGTTATCATCCACTTTTTAGATAGCCTATTAGATCGGAGCGAGACGAAAAAATTGTGCAAATCATCATCATTATTCTACTGCTGATCGGGCTTGGCGGGCTGGGTTACCTGATCTGGAAACTCCGCCGGAGGGATGAGGAGCATGCCTCGACCATCCAAGATCTCGACGAGAGGGTGGAGGATCTCTCCGCTACAGTGGAAAAATTGCGCAAGCTCCCGGTCAAAGGCATTGAAGCTGGCGATTGGGTCGAGCAGTTGGCCACTGTCGAGGCCGCGCTCAAGGGTCCTGCAACTCAGATCAGGCAACTCCAGGATCTTTTCAAGGAGCAGGATGATACCTACCGCGCCAACTTCCAGGTCCTGGCTGATCTCTCCCAGGAACATTTTCGCAACATGAATACCCACTTCGAGGAACAGGCTGCCGGAAATAAGCATCTGCTGGAAAAGGAACTCAAGTCATTGCAGGAGAAAATCCGGGAATCCTTGGAAGTCACACAGGAAAAAGCGGATGCGGTGATCGAATCGATGACCAACCGCATTGATGAAAAATTTTCCCTTGAGGGCGAGGCGAGGGCGGTCATGCACATGCAGACTCACGGTGCGGTCAAAGAACTGATGGGGCAGATCGAGCAGTGGCAGGGGGATTGGCTAGAACAACTCCAGAGCGAAACCCGGCAACTGACGACTTCGCTGGACAACATCACCAGCACCCAGAAAAATCTCCAGGCGGATTTATCCGTCAACCAGACCCAGGCCATAGAAAAACTGGCCAAAGAATGGGAAGAGAATAAAAAGCTATCCGATGAAATTTTTGCCAAAATCGAGGACAACCTGCAGGAATTGATCGCTGAAATAGCTGCCCGGCACACCTCTCAAATGTCACTCCTAGCCGATGAATTTGACATGGAGCACGTGCGCTATCAGGACTTGGTATCTCGCAATCCCCACGCACGAAATCGCGAAGAAGAAAAAGCTGTCTTTGAACAGCTGGTCAACTTGCACAAGCAGACAACCGAGCGCTTCACGCGTCATTACTACCAGCACCTGATTTTCATGCTGCCCACCATGAGGAAAGAGGCTTTTACCTACTTCTTTGCCCGCATTCGGAAAAACCTACCCATTGAAGTGGAGCGTTGCACCTTTGAACAACTCAATGACCGGTTCCAGCAAATCGAAGAAATGATCATGGAATACGCCGTCTCCCACCCGGATGGCCTGGCAGAGGAAGTGGCGCGGCAGTGGAAGGAGACCTTCGAGAGTGTTCAGAACGTCTGGGCCAATAAAGTCAAAGACGCCATCAAGGCCACCGATCAACCGCCAGACGAGCACCTGGCTTATTTGAGAACGATTCCCCGACAATGGCTCGATGCCACAACCAAGAAAAAGCTCATCGATACAATTCAATCTCTAGCCGGCTCTGGATCCGAGTTGAAATCCGGTAGTCCACCAGCAGGTGATCAATCGTTCGATCAACCGATTCGTACTCAGGCCCGTAAAACCGCCGCAATCGAAGGCATCGAATAGAAAAAAGGTGACCTAATACTATTAGAGTTGGTTATTTTTCCGGTCGATCCAGCGGGCTCTTAGCCACCAGATGATGTTGCTGATGCCAATGGCCATCAGAAGTACAAGCGTAAAGGCGAAGACGCCTAAACAAAGTAATGTTTCAATTCCCATGTTACGAATATATTACAGAAACATGGAAAAATCAAGTAAATTGTTACGAAAAAGTTACAAAAGCATTAATATATGAATACACTAACTCTTTATTACAAGTGATTTTATTTTCCCCATCTGTCCTTCAGGCTGACGGTTTTATTGAAAACCGGGGTGTTGGGGGAGGTGTCGGGGTCGGCGCAGAAGTAGCCGAGACGTTCGAATTGGAAGCGCTCCTGAGGGCGGGCCGCCGCCAGTCCTGGTTCGAGTTTGGCGGAAACGACCTTGAGCGAATCCGGGTTGAGGGCATCGATATAGGTCTTTCCCTCTCCGGCCTCATCCGGGTTTTCGAGGAGGAAGAGGTGGTCATAGAGTCGCACTTCTGCAGTTACTGCTGTTTTTGCATCGACCCAATGGATAATGCCTTTGACCTTGCGGCCATCCGCCGGATTTTTTCCAAGGGTGTCTTTATCGATGGTGCAGCGTAGCTCGATTACCGCTCCGGATTCATCTTTGACCACCTCATCACAGCGCAGGATGTAGGCGTAGCGGAGACGCACCTCTTTTCCGGGGGCGAGGCGGAAGAATTTCTTCGGAGGATCCTCCATGAAATCATCGCGCTCGATAAATAATTCTGGAGAAAAGGGAATCTCCCGTGTACCCAAGGCATCATCGGAGGGGTGGTTGCGTGCGGTTACGGAGGTGGCACAGGAGTCGTCGTAGTTGGTGATGGTGACTTTGAGCGCGTCGAGGACAGCCATGGCCCGTGGGGCAGTCTCCTCGAGGTCGCTGCGCAGGGAATGCTCGAGGAGGGCCAGCTCAACCGTGTTTTCGCGTTTGGCGATGCCGATTTTTTCGCAGAAGGTGCGGATGGATCGGGGTGTGTATCCGCGTCGGCGCATTCCGGAGAGGGTGGGCATGCGGGGGTCGTCCCAGCCCTGGACGTGTCCGTCTTCGACCAGTTGGGCGAGCTTGCGCTTGCTCATGACAGTGGTGGTGAGATTGAGTCGGGCAAATTCAATTTGGCGGGAGCGCTCCACGTCGAGGGCGTCCTGAAACCAGTCGTAAAGCGGGCGGTGCACTTCGAACTCGAGGGTGCAGAGGGAATGGGTGACTTTTTCGATGGAGTCGGACAGGCTGTGGGCAAAGTCATACATCGGATAAATACACCAGTCCGATCCGGTGCGGTGGTGTTCCGCTTTCCGGATGCGGTAGATAGCCGGGTCGCGGAGGTGGATATTGGGGGAGGTCATGTCGATTTTGGCCCGCAGGACATAGGCACCATCCTCGAACTCCCCGGCTTTCATGCGCGCGAATAACTCGAGGTTTTCTTTAATCGAGCGATTCCGGTTCGGACTTTCCTTTCCCGGACGGGTGGGCACGCCCCGGTAGTCAGACCACTCCTCACCGGAAATATCGCAGACATAGGCCAGCCCTTTCCGAATCAGCTCGACAGCCAGCTCATGGAGCCTTTCGAAGTAGTCGGAGGCGAAATACTCATGCGTCCCCCAGTCAAAGCCCAGCCAGGCTACATCCTCGCGGATGGAATCGACAAATTCCTGATCCTCGCGGGTGGGATTGGTATCATCGAAGCGGAGGTGGCAGGTTCCCCCGTATTCGTTGGCGATCCCGAAGTTCAGGCAGATCGATTTGGCATGCCCGATGTGGAGGTAGCCGTTCGGTTCCGGGGGAAAGCGGGTGACGATGCGACCGCCGTGCTTGCCGCTGCTGATGTCATCGTCAATGATATCGCGGATAAAATCTTTGGGGATGTGGTCTGACATAGGGATATTGGTTTAAACCAGTATCCGACATCTAAGAAGATTAAAAAATCAATGACCGCGATGGAGGGAAAAAACGTGGAGGGCAGAGTTCCATCTCTGCCGGGTTCGTGCGGAGGATGTGGCCTGTCCGCCGAAGCCTTGGCGAAGGCGGAAGATCCTCCCTCCACG
>CAYTLD010000030.1:0-7687 GCA_964438585.1 uncultured Blastochloridaceae bacterium
TATTTTTATTTCTTCCTAACAGTATTATATGGAACTGTACTTAATATCAATATTAGGGACTTGTCTCATATTGCAATATTAGTTCATTTACCTCCATAACATATTATTAAATTTCAAAATAAGACAAGTCGAAAATGGAACATGGACGACATTTGGACGGAGTATGCGAAAGTCATTGGTGGTGCGGGAGTTCCGGCGGATCGACGGGCGTGGTATCAGCGGTGGTGCGAGGGCTTTCGGCGTCACTTGAATGGGCGTTCCTTTGTCGAGGCCGTACCTGACGATGTAAAAAGCTATCTCAAAGGGATAGTGCGTAGTGCCAAAATGTCGCAATGGCAGGTGGATCAGGCGCATGAGGCGTTGATCCTTCTTTTGGGCAAGACGCTCAACGTTCCCTGGACCGAGACGGAAACGATTCCTGTTCCCCAGCATCAGGATGTTGAGGGCGAGGCGGATAATCGCTGGGATATGGGAATAAGGGAAAAGAATAGTGCCGCATCCTATGGCCTGACAGCCTCTTAAAGAGAACGCCAGCGGGGGACGATGCGGCTGCGTCGACTGCGGGCAATGAGGTGGGTTTCGCCTGATTTATCGCGCACCTTAAAGCAGCCGTTCATGCTGTAGCCCAGCATGTCTTCGACCCAGGTAATGGATTTTACCTCTCCGGAGGCATCGAGTATTTCGATGACCTGCCCTGGTTCCGGCACAGACTCTCTAGCAAAGCCGGATTGATTTTTGTCAGTAGCTGTCACCAGAACAGTATCCACACAGATTGTCTCAATTCAAATGCTAAATTGCACCTTTTTGATGAATTTTGCGTAAAAAAGCGGTTTCATCGCCATTGTTTCCGAGGAATTACGGGTTAACGACCCTCAAAAAGCCGCTGGCCGAGTAAATGGGGAAGGCCGGCATCGAGGATCGATTGGCAGGCTTCTTCGATCTCATAGGGTACGCGACGGAAGCGGATGGTGTTCTTCCGGTTGTTCCAGATGACGTAGCAGGCTTCGGTCTGGCGGTCGCGGGGCTGACCGACGGAGCCGACATTGACCAGGTATCGGGATTTTTTCTCAATCTTCCGTTCACCTCCGCACATGCGATGGAGGTGCAAGTCCTCATTCTGTTCCCAAACGCAGGGGACATGGGTATGACCGCAGAAGCAGAGTCGGCCCCGCTGGCGCTTGAAGTGAACCAACGCATCTTCCGGGCCAAGAACGTAGAGCCATTCCTCCGGGAGGTAGAGGCAACTGTGCACCAGGACCGCTCCCCGGACGCGCTGCACATGTGGCAGCTCCCTTAACCAGGCTTTCTCCTCCTCATCCAGCTGCTCCCGGCTGAAGCGCACCCCGGCGCGTGCCAGCGGGTTGAATTCCATGTCATAGTCTTCGAAGGCCACCGCTTCATCGTGGTTGCCGAGCAGGGCCACGCAGTCGAGATCCCTCAATTGTTGCAGGCAGCGCTTGGGAAAGGCTCCGTAGCCTACGATGTCTCCCAGGTAATACATGCGTCGGACTCCCTGCTCCTTCATGTCCCGGATAACGGCATCCATGGCATGGACGTTGGCATGGACATCACTAAATACTCCGATCAACATAATAGTGGGTAAAAAAATAGAAATATACAGCATCAACGAATTAGCAACACTTCAATGCAAGCAATGACTAAAACCATCATCCTCGACGGCATCTTCGGACGGGTCCGCCGCTTCCGTTACCTGAGGGACAAGATCCGGGAACATATCGGGCCTTGCGAATTCTGGACCTACGAGAACACAGGCCGGACCTGCCTGCGTCAACTCGGACGTGAACTGGCCGCCGAGCTGCAGCAGACCGGCCCCTGCCACCTGGTCGCCTTCAGCATGGGCGGGCTGGTGGTGCGCTCCGCCCTGCACCAGGCCGCCGATTGCCCGGTGGAAAAAATTGTTTTCCTCAACTCCCCGCATCAGGGCAGCACTCTGGCCTGGTTGTTTCCTCTACCCGCTTGCCGGCAGCTACGGCCCGGAAGCAGCTTTCTCCAGGAATTAAGCGAGGCTCCCTGGAACCGGAAGAGCCTGGCGGTCTGGTGCCCGGGTGATCTGATCGTCATTCCGGGAAGCAGTGCCCGCTGGGATCAGGCCGATCAAACTTACTGCTGCCGGGTGCCCGCTCACCTCTGGCCCGTCTATTCACCCGCCATCCACAGGAAGGTGATCCGCTTTCTTAGATAGCCTCTTAGCCATTAACATTCTGCTGTTCAGGAGCAAAGTGTTTATGCCAGACTCCGTATATGGCAGGAAGCGCAACTCCGAAACGCAAGAGCCGTATCTTTTCATGGTACAACCTGATCGCACCGATCATCATTGTCGTCTTGATTTATTTTCTCTCTTCCGAGGCTCTCTTCAAGGAAACCTTCGAGCAGGTGGAAAATTTGACTTTGGACTCCAGGATACGTCATCGGGCGGAAGACCAGCCCCCCCCGGATCCCCGCATCCTCCTCGTCGCGATCGAGGAAAATTCCACCAGAGTTATCGGACGCTTCCCCTGGCCGCGGGCGGTTTACGGGGATTTCATCGCACTATCCCAGCCTTCGTCCCCCAAGGTCTTTTGTTTTGATATCTTCGTTCCGGATTATACTGGCGTGCAGACCGTTGAGGGCAAAACCATCCCGGTTGCGTCCGAGTCCGATCTCAGCCTGGCCGATGTCACTCGCAGTATTGAGGTTCCATCCATCTGGGGTGCGCAGTTGATCGTCTTCGGCAAGGAGCAGATCGATGAGGACCGGTCCCACGGGAAAACCATTTCCACTGAACGCCGCCTGGGATGGGACGCCGGGGTCGAACTGTCAAATTCCTCCCTGACCAGCGGGAAACGCTTTGAAATTTCCTACCCGGAATTGCTCGAAGTCAGCCAATCCGGGCTGGTAAACGCCGAGCCCCACGCGGACGGGGTGGTCCGGTCAGTTCCACTGGTGGCTATTGGCCAAGGTGACGATGGCAACCAGGTCATCCCGTCATTGGCCCTGAAGGCCCTGATGGAATTCTGGGAAATCGACCCGGTCCAACACCTGAAAATCGTTCCCGGCGACGCCATCTATATCGACTCCCCCATTGTCAAACGCCGCATCCCCATCAACGAAAAAGGCGAATACCACGTCAACTGGCGCCATCAGTTTCAGCATTACATCGATAACGGACTGGCGGCCGCCTTCGTGAAAATCGTCTTTGACCAACAGGCGAAGCTGCAGGAAGGGAAAACCCCCGATGATGCTATCGATCTGGAAGGAAAAATCCTCTTTGTCGGCCAGACCGGCACCGGGATGGTCGATATGGCCCAGGATCCCTGGGCTCCCCGCAGCCCGCTCCCGATGGTGCACATGAATATCATGGACAACATCCTTAAGGAGGATTACCTGGTCAAGGTGCCGCGCTGGCTGACCTGGCTGGTCGTCCTGGTCCTCAGCTATCTGACCATCTTCTCGACCGCCCGGCTCGGGTTCTGGGTCAAGACCGCCATCCCGCTCGTCATCCTCGCCCTCTACATTCCGCTCACCTACTTCATCTTCAACCTCAGCAACATCCACCTCGAACTCGTCTTCCCCTGCCTTTCCTTCCTGCTCCTCAACGTCGGCTCCATCGCCCAGCAGGTGATCCTGGAACGTCAGGCCAAGGAGGAAATCCGCCGCACCTTCTCCTCCTACGTCGCCCCCGGGATTATCGACTCCATCTACGAGGATCCGGATAAGCTCCAGCTCGGCGGCGCTAAAAAGGATGTCGCCATCCTCTTCACCGATATCCGCTCCTTCACCACTATGACCGAGAACATGGATTCCGAGGTTCTCGTTGCACAACTGAACGAATACTTCGAGCAAATGGTGGATGCCATCATGGGCCACCAGGGCACCCTCCATAAATTCATTGGCGATGCCATCATGGCCGTCTGGGGCGACATTAAATATGCCGGGCCCACCATCGATGCCGGACAGGCACTCACCGCCACCCTGGCCATGCGCCGCGCCTTGGGTGATCTGAATAAAAACTGGGTCACGGAAGGCCGACCCGAATTCCACATGGGCATGGGCATCAACTACGGACAAGTGGTGGTCGGGAATATCGGCGCCCCCCAGCGGAAAGAATTCACCGTCATCGGGGATGCCGTCAACCTCGCCGCCCGCCTCGAGTCCCTGAATAAACAATTCGGCACCGAAATCCTCATCGGCGAATCAATCTACGACCTGACCCATGAACGCTTCATCTTCCGCTTCGCCGGCAAGGTTCAGGTCAAAGGGAAGGGAACCGGAGTCTCGATCTATGAAGCCCTCTGCGAAAAGGGCCGGGAAGAGGAATCACCCTATGACCTCCAGTGGGTGCAGCTCTATGATGAGGCCTTCACCCGCTTTAACGAACGCCGCTACGATGTCGCCACCCGCCTCTTCGAAGCCTGCCTCAACGACTACCCCAATGACACCCTCAGCAGCATGTGGCTCGACTACAGCCGTTACTTCATCGAGAACCCGCCGCCGGAAGACTGGGACGGCACCATCGAGATGACCTCAAAATGAGCCCTCGAAAAAGATTCGTGAGTCTCAAGGGTTTGCGTTAATCTCTGAGCAGTACCATGGCATCCATACTGATTCTCGAAGACAGCAACGTGCTGTTGACCAAGCTGACGGAGGCGCTCAAGCAGCGCTATCCGGAGGATACTATTTTGCCGGCCCGCACCGTCGAGGAGGCCCAGGATCTGCTCAGTGAATTTGAAGTCCAGATTTTCATCCTCGATGTTTTCCTGCCCGATGGCAACGGGATCGACTTCCTCTGCGATGCCAAAACCATCTCCCCGGAGGTGCACGCCATCATCATGACTGCCAATCCGGTCCCGGAACTGGAGGAACATGCCCAAAACCTCGGTGTGCTCCGCTTTTTTCAGAAACCCCTGGATATGACGGATGTCTTTAAAGCCATCGATCAAGTCGTGAAACCCGGAGGGAACAATGCAGACTCCTTCCAGGCCTCACTGGGGGGGCTCACGCCCATCGACATCATTCAGCTCAAATGCCTGGCCCGCACCACCCAGGTGATGAAATTCACCCGCGCCGACGGCCTGACCGGCAAGCTTCACTTCCAACGCGGGGAAATCGTCCACGCCGAGATCGACGACGGACGCGCAGGCCTGGAGGCCTTTAATGAGATCGTCAGTTGGAAGGGCGGCCGCGTGGAGGAATCCATGGAGCCGATCGGCACCCATACCATCAACCAGGGCTGGGAGGGGTTGTTGATGGACGCGGTGCGTTTGATTGATGAAATGGCCCCGGTTGCCTAAGATGAGGAGAATACTTTATGCCAATCACTATTCTAGCCATTGATGACAGCCCCACGCTGAGAAAGTTTATTTCCAAACACCTCGGCGCGGTACCAGAATCCTTCGAAGTCCTCACCGCCGCCAACGGCGAGGAAGGCGTGCAAACCGCCCTCGAAAAACAACCCCAACTCATCCTCCTCGATTTCATTCTGCCCGATTTTAATGGCGATAAAGTTTGCGAGAAATTAGCGGAATCCGAGCTGACCCGCTCCATCCCGATCGTCCTCATGAGCAGCAGTGCTCCGGATATCGAAAAAACCGAGAAGGCCTTCGCATCCATTACTCATTCCATCGTAAAACCCTTCTCACCCCAGCTCCTGCTCAGCACCGTTCAGGAAGCATTGGAAAAGAAAGAAAAGAATGTGTCCCCGGAAAAAGAGGGAAAAGGGGAATCACCAGCGGTGCAACCGGAAGCGACACCGCAGGCCCCGGCTACGGCTGCTTCCACTCTTGCTTCCACTCCTGCTCCCTTCACCAGAGCCTCCGCCGATGAGCCTGCCCCCGTCAGCTCACCTCCGGTCATCCTCCCCCAGCAAGCGCGGGAGAAAGACCCCGCCCCCGCCGCCAGCCCGGCACTGCCACCCGAGGCCCCTACCCTCCTCGGCAACCTCGCCTACTTTCCTCTTCTCTATGTCATCCGGGCGGCGTCAGCGGATGCTTCCACCGGGAGGCTGGAAATCGATCTCGGCCCAGAGCCGATGACGCTTTACCTGCGCCAGGGGCTCCCCTGCCTGGTCACCTCCAGAGATGCGGACGCTTACCTCAGTGGCGGGGAATTCGAAATCGATGAGGATTCACGCGACTACTTTGAGACCTTGAAACAGGAGCAACACCAGACCGGGCGACCCCTCTTCCTCCGCATGGCCGATGAAAATATCATCTCCCCGGAGCAGGCTCACGAATTTCTCAAGCAATATGGCGAATACTACTTCGCATTAGCCTGGACTGCCTCCGAAGGTGCCTTCCGATTTTTCCCGATGACCGATCTGCCGGATTTCTGCCCCGCTGAACCCCTGGACGAGAACCTCGAAAACTGGTGCCTGCAAACCTTGCGCTGCCTGCCCGCGCAAATGGAACCAATCGAACGCACTGTCCAGGCCGGAGACTCACCCCAACTCGACGCCCGCGGGTATCACCTCGTGCAACACCTCCCCCTCATTGAAGTTGAGATCAATTTCATTCGCCAATTGGCCGTGACGCCGGGCACGGTGGAAACCCTCGCCAGTCAAATCGGAGAAACAGTCGAGAACCTGAAGCCGGTCATTTTCCGGCTCCAGGAACTGGAAATCGTCTCGCTCTGGGCGGCGACGGAATAACAACGATGGAAATGTGCGTATTACATCTGGGCTCCCGCCTTTCCGCGATCCCTAAGGAGTGCGTCCGCGAAGTCTTTATCCGACCCCACCTGTCCTCCCTGCCCCTCTCCCCCTCCTGCCTGGCGGGGCTGGTCAAATTCCGCGGTGACGTCATTCCCGTCGTCCACCTCGATCAATGCCTCAACGGGGAAATTGGGGATAAAGAGCATAAGGAGGAAAAATCCGGCACGGGTGCCCGCAACCGGGTCGTCATTCTGCAAACCGCGCTGGGCCTGTTGGGACTACTGGTGGACCAGGTCGGTCAACTGGAAGGTGACGCCCCTGCCCCACCATCCGATAACACCCTCACCGGAACCATCGAAGCCGCGTCAGGGAAGAACCTCTCCTTCATTCATCTCGACGCTCTTGTCCAGGACTTGAAGAAAAAATTAATCCCCCCACAGATCTCCACAGGAATTACCTCATGACTACACCAGAATCCACTCCCGGACGCCGGGGCATCGGCATGACCGTTAAGATCGCCTTCGCCTGCACCTTGCTCGGCGCCATTGCCACCCTTGGAACCGCCATCACCTGCACGGTCCTCTCTGGATCGCGTCTCGACTCCCTGGCTCGGGAACGTCTGGTCGCCACCGGTGCCCTGGTGGAGTCCAGGCTGGATGCCCTCCAAAGCTCCTACCTGAAAACCAGCCGCCAGCTCGCCTCCAACAAACTGATTCTCCGGGCCTTCGCCGATTTCCAGTCCGATCCCGCCTCTGCCAATGCCCGAAACCTCCTCAGTGCCAGTTACGAACTCAGCGGGGCCGACGGGGTCTATCTCATCGGAGCCGATGGCAACATCCTGGCTCAGGAAGGAGGCGTGGTCACTAAGGAGACTTGGGCCGGCGGCCAGTATCCCACCAGCGCTCTGGTTCAATCGGTCATCCAATCCGGAGAACCGTCCGCCGCCTTCTGGAACAGCCCTGAAAATAGCCGTGATTCACGCTTCTTTTACGCGGTCCCGGTTGAGGGAGTGAGTCGCAGTGTGGTGCTGGTCGAATT
>CAYTLD010000030.1:7787-16063 GCA_964438585.1 uncultured Blastochloridaceae bacterium
CCTCCAGGGGCCAGGACAACCCTGGGCCCTCCTTGTCGAACAGGGAAAATCAGAGGCCCTCGCCGCCGCCTCCAACTCGATTTTTATCAACAGCGCCATCGCCGTCGCCTTCATTTTTCTCATCGGGATCGGTGCCGTCATCGGGGCCAAGCTCTTTGTCCGCCCCATTCAGGCCCTCGATGAAACCATGCGCCGGATCAGCGATGGGGATGACAACGCCCGCGCCCCCGTCCTCTCCCACGATGAAATCGGACAACTGGCGGAAAATTTCAACCGCCTGGTCGAGGAACGGAACACCGCCCGCGACCGGGTCACCACCGACAGCCGCCGCTTGCAGAATAATATCCAGGAACTCCTCCTCGTCGTCGCCGATGCCTCCGAAGGCAAACTCTCCGTCCACGCCCGCAAGACCGAGGGCATCCTCGGGAATGTCGCCGACGCCCTCAACCGAATGCTGCAAAATGTCGGCGTCCTCATCGGGGAAGCCAAGAACGCCAGCAGTCAGGTCGAGCAGGCGGCGGCAGAAATCTCCGCCTACGCCGACGCCCTCACCGAAGGCGCCACTCAGCAATCCGAGCAGGTCAACCGGACCATCCAGGACGTGGAGACCATGACCGTCGAAGCCCAGAACGTCTCCCAAAATTCCCGTGAAGCGGCCAACTCCGCCACCCAAACCCGGGAGGCCGCTGAAAAAGGTGCCGCCGCCGTCCGCGACACCGTCGCGTTCATGGAACGCCTCCAGGAAAACGTCCAGGCCACCTCGAATAAAATCAATGAGCTGGGTAAACGCTCGGAGGAAATCTCCGGCATCGTCCAGTCCATCAGTGAAATCTCCGCCGAGACCGATGTCCTGGCCATGAATGCCTCCATCGAGGCCGCCCGCGCCGGTGAGCAGGGCAAGGGCTTCACCATCGTCGCCGACCAGGTCCGCGCACTCGCCGACCGCACCCGCCTGGCGACAGTGGAAATCGAAAAACTCGCCCGCGGCATCCAGGGCGAGACCTCCGAGGCCGTCCGTCAGATGGATACCCAAAACCAGGAAGTCCGCCACGGGGTCAGTCAGGTCACCAGCGCCGGAAAAGAACTGAGTAACATCGTGGAAACCTCGGTGGACTCCTCGACCCTGGCCGAACAAATCAGCGAATCGTCCACGGAGCAGGAAACCCGCGCCCAGGCCGTCTTGAACGCCATCGTCTCCATTAACCAGGTGGCGGAGGAAACCCGCGCCCGCACCGTCGAATTCCAGCAGACCAGCGCCCAACTGGCCATGCTGGCCAACGAACTCAACGCTCAGTTGGCCAATTTCGAAACAGACGAATCCGCCTCACCCGCACTCGAATCCTGAATGACCGCCTGAAAAATGGACCCCGATTGTGACACACCCGGTTAAACCCAGTTTTCACTTCAAAGCACCGGCCCGGCCCGTGGAACCCGCGCCCGCAGCAGCAGCACCCTTGCCCATGTCCACCCCCGCACCTGCGCCCGCACCCTTGCCCATTTCAGCACCCGGCCCGGATCAGGAAGATCTGGACCTTTTCCGGGAGGAAGCATCCACACACGCGGATGTATTGATAGCCGCACTTGATTCCGCCCGCCAGCAACCGGATCTCCCGGAGGGCTGGGAACAGGCTCGGAAATCATTTCACACCCTCAAAGGCGCGGCCCTGACCATCGGACTCAAGCGCATCGGCGACTTCGTCTCCGAGGCGGAAAAGGTAACCATGGACGCCGCCACCCACCCCGCCAAGCGCCAGGGAAAGCGGGCCGAAATCCTACTCCTGGCCACCCGCCGCATGTTCGTCAACCTCGATATCCGGATAACCGAACCAGAAGCTCAACCTCCCGTAGCAGAAATACCGGACACCTCCCCTCCTTCGGAAACCATCGAACCCTCCGAACCCGCGGAGCCAATTTCCCCTTCCCCTGCCACAACCTCACCCCCTTCATCTCCCTCGTCACCTTCCACTCCCATCGATGCTGTCTCCGCCATTATTTCTGCCAGCGATACGTTAGACCACTGGAAACACCACCCGGACACCGAAAGCAAGACCACCTTCAACACAGCCGTCGAACACTGCCGCCAACTGGCCGGGGAGGCGTCCTCCGACCAGCTGGCGACCAGCTTCCGGCACCTGCGTGAGTTCACCGAATCCGTCCACGAGAACCTCCCGCCCCTCGCCTACACTGTCGTGCGCAAGGCCCTGGACGACGCACGACTCTACCTGCGGGAAATCGAGGATAATCCCCACCTGACCTGGAACCGGAAATGGGGCTTCTACTTTTCCTCCCTGCGCATCGCCCTGGCCTCGGAAGCAACTGGTGAAGAAGTCGCTCCTTCGGGAAAAAGCGGAAAAAGTGATCCGACTCATCCGGACCGCTCCCAGCCTGAAATCGATCCCGAAATGATCGAGGTCTTTATCGAGGAGGCCGGCGGACTCTACGATCCGATTGAATCTGCCATCATGCAGTGGGAGCAGGGCCATGATGAGAAAGAACAGAAGGCCAGCCTCCGCCGCCACTTCCATACCCTCAAGGGTGCCGCCAACAGCGTCGGCCTCCGCAGCCTCGGATCCGACTTCCACGCACTCGAAGACTACATGGAATCCCTCGATACCGAGCAGACACCCGACACCCTCTTCAGCTTCCTGCTCCGCTGCCTCGATGAAATCCGAAACTACGTCGAAGCCATCGAATCTAACCCCAATACCCCCTGGAGCGGAACATGGGCCGCCGGAATCAAGACCCTCGAGTCCGGTCAGGCCGGTGAGGCCGGCAAATCTGCAGAGCCCAGCGATTCCGCACCGGATGATCCCGCCAGCTCCCCCGCTCCGACGCCGCCCCGGGAGGCGGCCACCCTGCGGGTGGACGCCGATCAGCTCCGCAACCTCATGAACCTGATTACCGAGATGATCGCCGACCGGCATCGCTTTCAGGATAATCTTCATTCTCTCAGCGCGCTCCACCGCGCCATGGCTCAAGCCCAGAATAGTTCAGACGGAACTTATTCCCCGAAAAATATTCAGCCCTGGTCCCAGTCCCTTTCCCAGGTGCTCGAACGCTTCAAGGAAGACACCCTTTCCTTTAACCGACAGTCCAAGCAAATTCAGAGTGAGCTGGCAGAGATGAACATGGGGCCGGTCTCCACCCTCTTCCGCCGCCTCTCCCGCTCCTTCCGCGACGCCTGCCAGGAGGAAGAGAAGGAAGCCACCTGGACCACCGGTGGGGAGAACACCCAGCTCGACCGGACCGTTCTCGAACACCTCTACGGCCCCCTTCTCCATGTGGTCCGGAATGCTGTCGCCCACGGGATCGAAGCTCCCGACCGGCGCGAGGCGAATGGAAAACCGCGCAGCGGCTCCGTCCACATCTCCGCCACCCCGCAGTCCAACCAGGTCATACTTGAAATCACCGACGATGGCGCCGGCATCAATGGCGAGGCCGTCCTCAAACGCGGGCTCGAACGCGGACTGGTCCCTCCCGGAACCACCTCCCTGACCCACGATGAAGTGGTCGGCCTCCTCTTCACCCCCGGCTTCAGCACCAAGGAGCAGGTCAGCAGCGTCGCCGGGCGCGGTGTCGGACTGGACGTGGTCAAAGGAGCCATCGAGACTCTGAACGGATCCGTCGGTGTCCACTACGAGGTCGGCAAAGGCACCACCTGGAGAATCAAAGTCCCCCTCTCCCTGACCGCCTCGGAAGCCCTCCTCGTCAGCGTCGCCGACCGCCACCTGGCCATCCCCCTCAGCTACATCGACACCTGCATCCAATTGAAGCCGGACGCCATCACCCGCCACGACGACCGGGCACTCATCCGGTTGCAGGATGAGACTCTGCCCTACCTCGATCTCACCGAAACCCTCAACCTGCCTTCTGATCAGGCTATCACCCACGGAGTCATCGTTGACTCCGGCATCGACCGCGCCGTCCTCGGGGTCCAGGGCCTCCACTCCCGCCGTGAAGTCGTGGTCAAAGATCTCGGCCCGTTCCTCGAAAGCTTCTCCCTTTACAGCGGCGTCACCGCCGACACCGATGGCTCCCTCATCCCCATCCTCCAGGTCCCCAACCTCCTGCAAACCTTCACCCGCGAATTCGGAACCGCCTCCGCACCGGAGGAAAGCACACCCGCTCAGGAGGATGAGGAAAACGAACCCACCTCTGGAGAAAACGAACCCACCCTTGGGGAAAGCACACCGTCAGACGACCGCCCGATCCGTGTCCTCCTCGCCGACGACTCCCCCAGCGTCCGAAAAATCCAGGATCGCGAACTAACCAAATACGGCTTTCAAGTCACCCTCGCCGAGGACGGCGCCTCCGCCCTCGCCCAATTGGAAAACAATCCCTTTGACCTCCTCATCACCGACTGGGAAATGCCTAACCTCGACGGAGAAGGACTCATCCGCAGCCTCCGCCACCACTCTGATGAACATCTAAAAAAACTACCCGTCATCGTCATCAGCTCCCGCGTCGATGACGCCTTCGCCGCCCACGCCCGCGAAATCGGCGCCCAACTCGCCCTGCCCAAACCCTTCGACACCCACGCCTTCCACCAAGCCATCCAAGCCTCCGACACCATCAAACACCTAGCCC
Organism: uncultured Blastochloridaceae bacterium; assembly: GCA_964438585.1. Lineage (GTDB taxonomy): Bacteria > Verrucomicrobiota > Verrucomicrobiia > Methylacidiphilales > JBCBYL01 > JBCBYL01. The sequence goes on from CAYTLD010000030.1 coordinate 12,375, forward strand.
AACACGCCGCCGATCACCCCGCCGTAAAAAGATGAAAAACAAGTGACGGGGTAGAATGGCATTAACTTAAGCCCGATTTAAGACGAAGTCCGGAGAGCGGCCATCCTGGCCGCTACTTAGGGCATCTTGCCCAAAGTCATTACTGAAGCGCACTTAGACAACCCCGATAAATCGCGAGTCTTCGAGACGCCCAAGTGGGCGGACGGTACCGGTCTCCGCGCAAGGCTTCTTCCCGGCAGGCTGTCCGCGCTCCCACGAATTCCTTAAGTTAATGCCATTCGTGACAGGGTAAAAATTTTAGAAGCAGAAGGGTACAGAAGGGGTCAACCAATCTGACAGAAAATCATGGAGCTTTTTCATTGAACGGGGAAATGAAACGATGCTTAAAAATGTCAAAATAGTTGACTGACCTGATTTCCGGGTGCTAAATAGATTATGACCACTCGAATGTCCATATCTGGAGCGATATGCGGGATTAGGATTACATTGTCAGATGCCTTTTTCAAGGCAAAAAAACATATATTAAAAATAGGGATTTATCATGATTAAAATTATTTATTTTTTATTTTATGTCCTCATTGCCTCTACATTACATGCCGATTGGGAGCCTAAAATTGACTTTGATTCGCTAATTCCGTCTTACATTATATCTACAGCTACATTAGATAAGAAAAACTTCCTAGATACGGACTCAAGGTATATCGGTGACCCGAACGGGATGGCTGGCTTCATAGTAAAATCTCCCAAAGAGAACTGCTCTTTTGAAGCAGAAGTATATTCAAGAAACTTTATTGAAAAGAGCACTATTAAGGGCTTTCTTCCGAAAAAGGGTGAGACTTACAGGATTTACCCAGTTTTAGAGTACGACTATGACGCTCTTTATTCTGTGATTGAGGCTAGGCCCGAGACATTAACATTCAGCTTATCCCTCGATGATCGGGCACCAGATATAAAAAAGGTAACTACTCAAGTTCGATCAATCAATGATTGTCTACTCGCGGCCACTAGTCCGGACGGACGGCTACAACCAATCTTATGGCCCTTTGCCGCCTACGTTAATGAGAAACACCCCCTAGTAGACAAAATATTGCAGGAAGCTCTGAAATTACGATTGGTAGATCAATTTTCAGGCTACCAAAAAAACAATCCGCAGCATGTTTATCAACAGGTATATGCCATATGGAATGTTTTACAGCGTCACGGAATAAAATATTCTGATATTACCACTCCGTCAGTCTCCTCTCAAAAAGTTTGGTGTCAGCACGTAAGATTCATAGGCGAATCGCTAGAGAATACACAGGCTAACTGTGTCGATGGCAGCGTTCTCTTCGCTTCTATTTGTAGAGCGATAGGCCTCAAATCATTTATTGCACTTACTCAGAATCCTGGACATTGCTACATGGGAGTACTTGTAGATGGTCCAAGTAGACACAACCTAGTTTTAGAAACTACGATGATTGGCAGTGTAGACCTACACGAAATTCAACCTACTACCTTTGAAAACCAGAATTTGCACTCATGGAGATCATTTCAGGCTGCGTGCGAGCAGGGACAGAGGCAGTTTCGTGAGCATCAGAAACATTTTATTTCAAGCACACCTGGATACATGTTTATAGACATTGGAGCTTGGAGACTCAAGGGTATCCAGCCTTTAAATTCGAAAAAGAAATAATTCTTATCGGGTCCCAGTGATTGACAGAGAAGAAGGCGAGAAGCGGTCCGAGAAGCACCCATAAGTGTAGGGGGCCAAAGATAAAGGTAGGTCGATCAGATCGCACGACGCCCCGGCACCCCAATAATCACCTTACCCGGCGTCTGGGAAAATTAGATGAAAAATCAAAATCTGTGACCTCATAACATAACGTTGAAATTTATGTCATACTCACGCTCTTCTAAGTATACAAGATACCCACTTGAGGAATTGTTCCATTCTGAGCTACTTACTCCGCCGCGCGGGCTTGATGTTTTGATCCCTAGAACCGGGCACCCACAGGTTGTCGGCATAGCCTTTGAAATCATGTTTAATCTGGAACTGTCTCGCATTCTTGATAACGACGTAGAATCTCAAGAATATCTTAACCTAAAATTTGCAGAATATAAACATTATCATCACAATTTGTCCGAGCCATATTTAGAATATCATTCGTCAGGACGAGTATCACCGAATTTGATCATAAACATTTGGCATGCAGCTAAAAACCAGCAGGATTTTAGAGAATTCGGGAAAAAAGGTCCAGAAATCACTCCATCTTCAGAAAATCTTAAAGAGCTTAAGTCCCTTTTTACTTGGATAAGAGGGCTCGGCCTAAAAGCTGATAGAGTTTTTTTTGCATACGGTAAGAACATGTCTGAACCCGATTTAATTATTCAAATTGATGGGAATGACATCTTGTTTGAGTTTAAGGTCGTCACTGATTTTGGACGGTTTCGTGAACATCTTACTCAAAGCTTGTTATATTTTTTTGATATATCGACATCAAAACACTGCCCAAAATTAAATCAGCTATGGATTTTTTATCCTCGTCATCATTATATTCACAAGCTGAAAGTCATGGATTACGCTTTAAGAGGAACAGGCGGTATGCGTGGAATCAAAAAAACACTCATGGATGTCTATGAAAAATCAAGAAGTCATAAGGGGTCATTCCGTATGTAGTAAGAAGGGGTCAGTAAGAAGGGGTCAGGAAGATATTTTGACAAAATCTATTGGGCGAATAACCAGATTTATTGCCACGACAGCTTGAGCTTGAGTTTCTCGGGACGTATTATCATGTGCGGCGGCGGCGGGCTGTCAGGAAAATAGGGGACGGGGTAAAAATTTTCCCCTTTGCGTTCAGCCGTTTTAGAGAATGCACACCCAAGAAAATTTTTACCCCGTCCCCTATTTTGAGCTTTTTCGTTGGGCCTGTTGGCCCGAGGAGGCCTCAGTCTTCGCCAAGGCTACGCCCGACACGTCGGAGATGCTTCTCTACCACGTTCTTTTCGCCTCTCCGCTGGCATTCCACAAATAAATTGATTTCGAGCCCGCCTTGCCTAAATTTATGTATGATCATCGAAAAAATTCCTGATATTCAGAATCTTACAGCTGAAGAGAAAGCGGCATTGGCCGATGAACTTTTAGCAGAGACGGGGTATTCGGAAGATGACTTGCCAGTTAGCGATGCCCACGTGGAGATCCTTAATAGACGATGGCAGCACTATAAGGATCACCCTGAGACGGCATCCACCTGGGAGCACGTTAAAGAGCGCCTCAATCGTCGCTGATCACAGATGATAGACGAAGTCCTTATTCTTCAAGGGGCTGAAGAAGATTTACTCTCTGCATACATCTATTTCGAGCTGCGGAATAAAGATTTTGAATTTTATCAGGACCTCGATGAGAAGCTGACATTTCTAAAGCAATATCCTGAAGCAGGCCGGATATACTCCGGTGAATTCAGGAGAGTATTGCTCAAGCCTCGGTTTTCGTACGGAATTTATTATCGCATACATGGGAGTCGCCTTGTGGTTTCCGCTATTTTCCCTTTGCGCATAGACCCAAATAAAATAATCGAAAGATTAGGAACGTAGGGGTCCAGAAGAAGAAAGGAAGATATATAGACAAAATCGAGCGGGCAAATAACCAGATATATTACCACGACAGCTACGGCGCGACAAGTCACCCTGAGCTAACATAGCGTGCACCCTTG
>CAYTLD010000031.1:0-7483 GCA_964438585.1 uncultured Blastochloridaceae bacterium
CCGGCGGGGCGGATGGTGGTGGCGACTTCGCAGGTGAGGATTTTTCCCTCCCGCTCGATCATGACATCAAGGGACTCGCCGATCCCGGCGAAGAAGGATACATCCATGAGATCGGTGGGTTTTTCGATTTCCTTACCATTGACCTTAAGGAGGCGGTCGCCCTGACGCAGGCCGCTGATGGCAGCCGGGGTTCCATTATAAAGCCTGGAGACGATGATGGGCTTACGGCCTTTGGCATCGGAATAACCTTCTACGACACCGACCCCGGCCCAGGAATGCCGGGCTTCACCGAATTCTTTTAAGTCGCTGACGATTTTCTGCGTGGAATTAGACGGGATGGCGAAGCAGGACTTGCCCTCTTCGACGGAGAGCACCATGACGCCCATGACTTTGCCTTTACTGTCGAGCACCGGACCCCCGATTTGTCCGGGGCTGACGGGGAGGTTAGCCCGGATGTGGGTGGTGGGGAAAAAGATGTTGACGTATTGAACATCAAATCCGGTCACAAGGCCGAAGCTGGGAGAGAGGGGCAGGTTGAATGGGAAGGCGACCCCGATCAACCCGGAGGCGGTGCGGAGCTTATCCGAGTCTCCAAAGGTGAGAAAGGGAGTCTTCTTGCCGTCGATTTTCAGGAGGGCGAGGTTGGTTCGTGAATCGCGCCCGATGATCCGGGCTTCGACTTTATCGCCTTCGTATTCCACCCAGGCGTGTTTCGCTTCCCGGACAACGGCGAAGGAGGTCAGGATAGTGCCTTCTGCGTCGATGAAGAATCCGGTTCCGGCCAGCGGAGATGACCCGCCGAGAGTGCGCACTTTGACCACCGCTTTCGAGGATTGATCATATACAGCCTGAACTTCGGCACTGACCGAGTCGATGACACCGGCTTGCGTGCGAGGTGAGACGGTGAGGAAAGCCAGCAGGCCGACCAAGGTCAGACACGCGCAGGGAAGCGAGGGGCGTCGGAAAAACTTAGAATGCGAGAACAGAGTCATAACTCAAGGGGGCGTCGCCGGTCACGAACTGTGATCCGGAAAAATCCCGCTCGAAAGAGCTATACTCAGCTACTACCAGTTCAGCCGGACTTTCAGCGTGATCCGAATACACAGATGAACCATCAACAAAATTATCGGAGGTATCAGCAGTGGCTGCCGGGGTTCCGGAGGTGTCAGCAGTCAGCAGGGTTCCGGTGGAATTGGAACCGGGTTGGTAGGCAACCCAACTCAGACAGACGACGATGGCTGCTACGGCGACTGGGGCGGCGACCCGGACGTGGGAGGTGGCCCAGTTGGCGGCATCCTGACAAAAGGCTAAGACATTTTCTCCAAAGCTGCGGCGGGTAGGCAGCATTTCAGAACGCTGGTAGCGATTAAATTCATCCAGAAATGCGTTAAAATAGGCATCACCCGGGGTTTCATGGCGCTTTAACTTCAGCAATTTTTCTAATTCAATTTCCTGACTCATACTCGATCTATTCATTTATATACTCTCTGAGGTAGTTTTGCAAGTTCTTGTGGGCGTAATGTAATCGTGACCTTACTGTCCCCTCAGAACACTTTAATATCTTTGCAATATCTCCGTGGGACATCTCTTCGATATCGAAGAGCACGACCACCGTTCTATGTTCTTCAGACAGCTTCTGTAGGGATTCGTTCAATTTATTTTTCAGGTCATCGAGGTCCGCCGCCTCATCTCCGCCCACGGCACGCAGATCCTGGAACTCTCTTTCCACGTTCTCATCCATACTTAAATCGTTCAGGCTCATGTCCTTGCGCCTCTTCTTGTTTTTCTGGATGTGATTGAGGGTATGATTGACGGCGACCCGGTAGATCCACGTATAGAAAGATGAATTTTTCTTATATTTACTTAAATTACGGTAGGCTTTGTTAAATACCTCCATCAGGAGGTCATTGGTATCCTCGTGGTTGGAGGTCATGTTATAGATGACATTGTAGAGCCGCTTTTGGTAGCGGATGACGATTTCGTCATAGGCGGACACCTCCCCAGCCAGGGCCTCATCCACCAACTGGGTGTCCGAGCGCCCATCTTCATCGTAGGAAGAGTCATCCCGCATGCCGGAGACGAGATTAGACTTGTTTCGGGTAACAATGCAACTGCTCTGGTTTGGTGGGTGCTGTGTAGGCCGCAGGCCAGTCGGTTGTTGCGTCGCGACGCGACGCGGTTTTCTCGATTTACGGGACCGTGGGTTAAAACCCACGGCTATGCTGTTGGGTCCCGATGGGACCGGGAGATTTTATTCGACTGCTTGAGCTTTGACGGATGGCGAGCTAAAGGCTGGCTAATCTTTTTTCCAGCATCTCGGCGATGGCGATGAGGCGGTCGCGGTCGGGGCTGCCTTTCAGCAGGAGGACGGACTGAGTGCCGGCATCGAGCAGCTTACGGGCGCTGCGAACGGAGTAGGCGTATCCACCGGCCTGGCTGATTCGGTGGTGGAGTTCCTCTAAGTCCGACTCATCGCCTTGCAACAACTTTTCATGAACGGTATTGGCTTCGGTGCCGTGGAGCTGTTGGAGCATGTGGAGCACCGGGAGGGTCAATTTACCACGGGCGAGATCGGTGCCCAGTGTTTTACCGGTCTTGCGTTCCGACCCGAGCAGGTCGAGGCAGTCATCGTAAATCTGGTAAGCGGTGCCGAGATTTTCCCCGTAACGGCGGAGGGCCTCGCGGATTTCCGGACGGACGTTGTTGATGACTCCGGCCATCTCGGTCGAGACCCGGAAGAGGGCTCCGGTTTTCTTGCGAATGATTTCGAGATATTCCGGGATGCTGAGCTTGAGGTCGAAGCGCCGCTGGGTCTGGAGAATTTCTCCGGTGCAGACTTCGTTCGAGGCATCAGCGACACTGCAGAGGATGTCATGGTTTTCAAAGCGGGTGCAGAGTTTAAGGGCATAGGCGAAGAGGCAATCTCCCAGGAGAACGGATATTTCCGCACCCCACTTGGCGTTGGCGGTGGGGAGGGAGCGCCGGATGTCGGCATGGTCGAGGACATCGTCATGAATGAGCGAGGCCAGGTGAATAAGTTCCACCACCACGGCGAGGTCGTCATGCTCATCCTGCAACTCCCCGGTTGCTTTACCGGCGAACATGACCAGCGCGGCGCGCAGGTGCTTACCGCTGTGTTCGGTGGCGTAATCGACATAGCCGGTAATGCCCGGGTCGAGGTTCTGTGATAATTGTGAAATCCGGTGTTGAATCCGATCCAGATCCGGTTCAACCGAATGGAAGAGTGTCCGCAGATGCAGATCGTCTTTTTTGAGTGTTGTTTTCAATGGTGTTGGCCTTTGCATACTCTATCGTGAGTCGCTCAGGTTTCAAGCAGGGATACGACCAAATCAAGAAGCTGTTGCAATTCCGGTGAAGAAGCGGCAAAAATCATTGATGCAGATTAAAAGAATCCCCGGCCTCGCATCCATCAGTCTGGTCATGCTTCTTATCGCCTGCAGCAGTCCCACCAATCAAACCGCTCAGGAAGTTGAAACTCTGATCGGGGAAAAGAAATTCAGCGAGGCGTCCACGGTCCTGCGCCAGGCCCTGCGGGAAGATCCCAAGAACCCGGAATTGCTCCGCTCCCAGATCAATCTTTTCCTGCACACCGACCAGCCGGTTTATGCGCTGGCGACCTACCGCACCCTCCAGGAGGCGGATGCCAAGACCGACTACCTCCAGACCGCAATCCGGGAAGGCAACACCATCGTGCGGGTCAACGCGGCCAAAGCTCTGGGACTTCTCCGCGATGCCGAATCGGTCCAGGCTCTGGTTCAGGCCGCGGGCGACCCCGAGCAGCAGGTGCGTCAGGCTGTGGTGCTGGCTCTGGGGGATATCAAATCCAGCGATGGCATCCCCGCGCTAATCAAAGCCCTGCGCGATGAAGATTGGTATGTCCGGGCTGAAGCCGCGACCGCTCTGGGCAAGGTCGGTAACGTCCACTCTGTTCCCGTGCTCTTTCCGCTGCTCAATGACAAGGACACCTATGTCCGCAACAGCGCGCGCAAAGCTCTGATTGAACTGGCCACCGCCGAGAACGAGAGCGCCTATCTCGAAGCCCTCCGGAGTGAGGACGCGCTCACGGCCCGCATGGGTGCGATCGCGCTGGCACATATCGGCAATCCGTCCGGGTTGGGCATTCTGATTGAGGAAATCGAAAAGCCATCCACCAGCGACACGATCAAGGTGATCGAGGCCATTGTTCTGCTCAAGAGTCCGGAGGCCCTGCCCGCCCTGCGGAATGCGGCCCGCTCCGAGGATATCGAAGTGTCTCTCCCCGCCGTGCTGGCACTTGGGCGATTGCTGGACAGGGAATCCTCCGCTTTCTTAAAGAAGCTCTCGACCGAAGCGGGAGCGGATATCCGCCTGAAACGTGCCGCACTGGTTTCCCTGACCCGGATTCAAAATACACCTTCCGGTGGTTTGAATTAATGCGTAAGCCCTAGAGCGTTTTCTTTTCAGGCTGTCTCTTGGCGGGAAGAAAAGGTAGGGCGCAGTCTCTAGACAAGCCGCTAACCATCAGCAAATTCCGGCTTGCGTGGACGCTGCGCCCTACCCACTGGCTAATCTATATCGCATCTGATTGATTAGAAAGCGCTCTAGTCTAACGGGCCTTGCGGATGGATTTTTCCAGCTCCCGGTTTTCTTCCTTGAGCCAGGTTTCCCGGTAGGCTTCCTGCTGATTGTAGAGGGCGAGGCGCTGGCGCATGGCAGGACCGCGCTCGCTATCGGGGAATTTTTTCAGTCCTTCGAGGATGAGATTACGGGCTTTCTGGTAGATGCCCATTTCGGCGTAGGCGGCGGCGAGGGTATCGTAGCTGGCGGGGCTGGGATTTTCCTTGTGGGCCTTCTGTGCGTAGGTAACGGCGATGACACCATCGCGGACGACTTCAAAGGGGGCGGTGGCCTTCAGCCAGGCCAGTGTCTGGTAGTCGGAGATGCTGGCGGGCACGGCAATGGATGCCGCTTTCAGATCTTCACCTGCCATCTTGAAGTCGCCTTCCTGGACTAGACAGTAGGCGCGTCTTACCAGGGCCACCGGCGAGTCCTCCTGAATTTTTAATGCCGCCGAGTAGGCATCGATAGCCTGACGGTATTGTTTTTTTGACTCGAATTCGTAGGCCTTGAGGATGTGCGCGGCGACCGTCTCCTCGGCGACCGCTGACCACGCACCGGTTCCCAGTAGCACTAATCCGATAAAGTAAGCAATACGTATCATAATTTTATAGGAAAAGTAGTGACGTTAATGCCCAACACCTGATTCGATGGTTCGACCCAGCCGCTCGATCAGGTCATTGGCCGCCTCGAGGTATTGTTTCTGCCTTTCCACACTCTGGATGAGATTGGCGGCATATTCCACTGAACTCTGCATTTCCTGAATAGTGCTGTAAGGCAGGCTGATTTTCAATTCTCTGAGGCTGTATTCCAGAACCTGGGGGCCGACCGGCCCGATATACATGGCGGTAAGGGCGGCGAGGCGCTGGTAATTGGGCTCATCGGCAAAGGTGACTTCCTGCTGCAGTAATTCCATTTCCGCACGATGGGCAGCCGTGACCAGATCCGTATCCACTTCACTGGCAACATCCTCCGGCATGCGCAAGAAGGCTTTCTCCAAGTTAACCGCCGCCAGGTTAATCGGCTGCCGGATAAGGTGCATATCGGATGAGGGCAGTACAAAGACGACCAATATTTCGTCGATGCCGATGGCTTTCAGCCAGATGGTATGCCCCTCATAATCAAAGCGGGTTTCGCGGAAACCGATCTTGGCTTTTTTGATCAATTGAACGACCTGTTCGATGCGTGTCACCAGGGCCTGGAGGGTTTCGCGCTGGTAGTGTTCCGGGACAGCGGCGGCTTCGACCCGGCCCTCGCTTGAGTAGAGGAATGCGGCCGCGATTTCATCCAATTCAAACAGGCGGTCGAGAGGAGCGAGTCTTTTCATGAAATCACCTCCTGGAAGGCGGTCTCAAATTCGTCCGGGCTGGATTCGAAGTCGGACATCAGGTAAACCACTTCGCCCTCGATCTCGATGCGCCAGACGCGGAAATCATTGACCTCGAGATACCAGCTTAGAAGTGCCCCCGCGCTCAGGCTATCCCCGAGGCGGAGGACGCGATCAGTGAATTGTGAAAACCATTCGGCGGAGACAGCACTGGTCGGCGCCTTTCCAGCCAGCAGGCGGGCCTTTTCATGATGGGCTTTGTAAAGGGCGACGAATCCCGGGAGCACGGCGAGTTGATCGATGTAGGGTTGGAGTGTGTCACGAAGGCCCGAGAGATCGGTAGAAGGCGTGGGAGCGTCCCCCGCCTCGATGCTGCGCATGGCCTGTCCCACGTCCTCGGCCACTTCCCGGCTGACCAGCTCCTCGATAATGACATCGAGTGATTCCCAGATCGTGCGCTTGATTCCCATCGGCAGGGCATCCATGTCATAGGAGGAAATTTCCCATCCGAAGACCATCTTCAAAGCGTCCTTTCCCCAGAACGTGCCGGCATTGACTTCGATCAATTGCGCTTCTTTAAAGTAGAGAAAGGCGTTGTCGCTATTGGTATCATAGAGCGTGAGCATGCAGCTACGGCGCGGCAGGCACTCGAGTTTGATAATATCGATCAGGTTATGCATGGTTCTCAGGGAACTTTACGGGGAGATGAGTGGCTCGGCCAGTTCAATCCATGCCTCCTCTCCGGCCCATTCCCGAGCCTGATCGAGAACCTCCGTCTCGTTGGCGCCCGGATCAAGAAGGGCAAATACGGAGGCACCGCTACCGCTCATCAAAGCACCGAGCACGCCGGGCAGGGATTCCAGATATTCTTTGGCCTCCGCGATCCAGAGGTATTTAGACATTACCGCCGGCTCAAGGTCGTTGCGCAGGCGAAGCTCACCAGCGACGGCACCGCTCTCCCGACCGCGCTTTGACTCCTCCGCCATGGCGGCATAGGTCTGGAAGGCCCAGGGGGTCGGGACTTCGAATCCCGGATTGACCACCAGGATGCGGCCGGAGATCCAGACCTCGACCGGCTCGATAATTTCACCGCGCCCCCGGCAAATGGCAGGTCCGGGCTCGAGGAAAAAATTGATATCACTGCCCATCTCCGAGGCCAGGCGGTGGAGCACATCCTGGGAAAGGCCGGCTTTCCACAATTCATTGCAGGCCATGAGCGTGCTGGCGGCATTACTACTGCCCCCGGCTAACCCGCCACCCAGAGGCACATTTTTCTTCAGGTGGATTCGGACTCCGGCTTTAATTCCCGCTTCCTGACGAACTGCCTCCGCCGCCTTCCAGACCAGGTTGGAGGGGCCGGCCTCGAGGTCCGCGCCCTCGATGGAGAGTTCGATCTCACTGGGATGATTTTCAAATGTCATCCGGTCTCCGAGGGAAAGCGGGACCATCAGGGTTTCGAGTTCATGAAACCCATCCTGGCGCTGGCCGAGAATGTGGAGATACAAATTAATTTTAGCGGGTGAGAATGCTTCGATCATG
>CAYTLD010000031.1:7583-15803 GCA_964438585.1 uncultured Blastochloridaceae bacterium
GCCGAGAATGTGGAGATACAAATTAATTTTAGCGGGTGAGAATGCTTCGATCATGACGAAGCTGTCAGTCTCTTAGAGGGTGTCTATAAAGTCAACTGCCGCAATTTGTCTTATACCAAATCAATCTGAGTGAGCACGTTCGCTTATCTGCAGACGAGGTTCTGATGTCGAGAGCCTTGGGAGGAAGCCGAAAGCGCGGGCAAGTCCCGCGCACTCGAAAGAGGCTTCGCCTCAGAGGGCGGCCCCCGATGAAATCGGGGCTTTCGAGTGCTCAAGCTTGCTTGAGCTTTCGTTCATAACATCATACTAAATCCATTCCCAATCATTTTAATTTAGTGATAAGAGGCTGTCGAGCACGTCCTCTGGATTTTCAGCTTGCAGAATGGGCCGTCCGATGACGACGTGGCTGGCCCCTGAAGCGATGGCCGCTTCCGGGGTGGCAATCCGGATTTGGTCTCCGGATGCCGATCCCTCCGGACGCACTCCGGGGGTGACCAGCACAGTTTCAGAGGGCAGAGTGCCACGCAGACCTTCCACCTCCAGCGGAGAACAAACCAGGCCCGGCACCCCGGCGTCTGTGGCCAGCCGCGCCAGTCGCAGCACCTGATCCGCAGAGCGCTCCCGGATGCCGACCGCCTCCAGATCAGAGTCCCCCATCGCCGTCAGGACCGTTACCCCCAGAAGGCAGAGATTAGAACCGGCTGCCGCCTCGACCGCCGCCCGGCACATCTTCGGGCCGCCGGAGGCGTGGAGGGTCAGGAATTGGACATCGAGTTCGAGGGCGGATTCCACTGCCCTGGCGACGGTATGCGGGATGTCATGATATTTTAAATCCAGAAACACCTGAACCCCTTCCCGGCGCAGTGCCCGCACCAGCTCCGGACCTTCACGGGTAAAAAGCTGCAGCCCCACCTTGTAGCACCCGATCCGATTCCCAAACCGCTTCACCCAGGCCAGTGCTTCCTCCGCATCCGGCACATCCAGCGCTAATATGATCTGTGTCGATTTCATCCCCTCACATATTGAAGCGTGGGCCGAGGTAGAGTTCGCGGGCGATGGGGTCGTTGACGAGGAATTCGCTATCGCCCTGGCTTTCGATACGTCCGTCACAAATCAGGTAGGCGCGGTCCACCACGGAGAGGGTTTCGCGGACATTGTGATCGGTGATGAGGACGGCGAGTCCGCGTTCGCTCAACATGCCGATGATTTGCTGGATGTCCTGAACGGCAATTGGGTCCACACCGCTGAAGGGTTCATCGAGCAGGAGGATGGATGGCTCGGTGGCCAGGCACCGGGCGATGGAGAGACGGCGTTTCTCCCCGCCGGAGAGGGTGTAGGCCATGCTTTTACGGATGTGCTCGACACCCAGCTCGATGAGGAGATCCTCGCAACGCTGGCGTTTCTCCTCAACCGGTATGGGCAGCACTTCGAGGATGGCCATGAGGTTCTGCTCCACGGTCAGGCGGCGGAAGATGGACTCTTCCTGGGGCAGGTAGCCGATTCCACGGCGGGCGCGTCGATACATGGGCATGCCGCCGACCGGTTCGCCTGCGAGGAAGACCTCGCCTCCGGTCGGACGCACCATCCCGACCAGCATCTGGAAGGTGGTTGTCTTTCCGGCACCGTTGGGTCCAAGCAGGCCCACGACTTCCCCGGTATTGACGTGCATGGAGACCCCGTTGACCACGTTACGGTCTCCGTAGGTCTTGATCAGATCTTCGGCCCGGAGAACTGCGTCAGTCATTGATAAAGAACTGCGCCTTGGTGCGTCCCTCGACATCCATCCGGTCGGAATCGGTGAAAATCGTTATCAGCGTGCCGGTGATTCGGTTTCCCTGCTGGGAAACGGCTGGATCTCCAGTCAGCTTCAGTGCCTGATCGGCGAGGATGTATTCCGCCTGACGGCAGGTGGCGGATTTGTCATTGGCCTGGAAAATTTTCACATCACCGCGAGCCACGAGGCGCTGGACCTGATTTTCCTCATTGAAATAGACGACCAGCTCATCGGCTTCCATGGTGAATTTCTTATCGGTGACGCGGACTTCGCCGGTAAATATCCCCTGACTCTTGGGCAGGTCGAGCCGGAAATTATTACTGGTCACTTCCGTGCCAGTGACGGTCTTTTCCTCTTTTTCCCCTTGCTGCGCAGTGATCAGATGACCGCCCGATCCGAGTGAGAGAATGATTAAGACTATGAATACGATTCGCTTCATTCTCCGAGTATCCCGCTTTTCTCTTTCATCTTCAATCTAACTTTCCCTTTAAATACACCTCGTGATTCATTGAGTTCCCAGTTCATCTGGTCGGCAGTGAGGGTAAATCCGGGATGCTCAACAGATACTGCCGTGCTGCTGGTTAAGCGTTCCTCGATGCGCCAGTAGTCACTTTCGGCAGAGGACATGAACATATCGGGCTTTTCTCCGCTGTAGATATCAATCTTCAGCAGCTTGACCCGGATGCGGTTGGCGCTCATGACCATGGCCTGCTCACCGCGGATCATCAACTGGAGCTTTCCGTCGGCCCCGCGCTGGGGAAGCTGGAAGTCACGGATGATGGAGCCGACGGCAAAATCCGCCTGAGCCCGCAGCCAGGGCGAGGTCCCCAGCCAGATCAGGAGCAGTCCCAGTCCGGCGGCCAGAAAGCCATAAGATTTAAAGGGCTTCATGAATACGGACTAACTGTCGCAAAATTTTCGGCAGTTGGGCAAGCGGAATCATATTGGGTCCATCGGAAGGTGATTCCATAGGACGGGGGTGAGTTTCGATAAAAAGGCCGTCGATGCCCGCCGCCACTGCCGCGCGGGCCAGGACCGGTGCCAGATCTCCATCCCCGCCGGTGCTGCCTCCCTGACCGCCCGGACGCTGGACGGAGTGGGTCGCATCCATGATGACACGGTGGCCGCGGGAGCGCATGGTGGCGAGGCCGCGCATATCCACGACCAGGTTGTGGTAGCCGAAGGTGGTGCCGCGCTCGATGATCCAGTAGTCCCGGCATCCATTCTGGATTAATTTTTCCGCCAGGGGATCGACATCCTCGGGGGCGAGGAATTGTCCTTTTTTAACTGTGACCGTGCATCCGGTTCCGGCGGCGGCGACGAGCAGATCGGTCTGGCGGCAGAGGAAGGCCGGGATTTGAAGCATGTCGAGCACCTTGCCGCCCTGCTCGACCTCGGGGACAGAGTGGACATCCGACACTACCGGCAATCCGGTTTTTTCCCGCACCTCGGCCAGCCATTCGAGGCCACGGTCGATACCAGGCCCGCGGCCCGCGCCCCAGGAGGTCCGGTTCGCCTTATCGTAGGAGGCTTTGAAATAAAGCGGCCATCCCAGTTCCTCGCTGATAGATTTCAGGCGGCGGGCGATTTGGAGAGCCAGGGCCTTGCTCTCGAGGACACAGGGACCGGCGATGAGGATCGGCGCCTTCGGTTTACTGATTTTTCCCGGCATGGACGAGAGCCTCCTTCAGAAAGCCGGTGAAAAGCGGATGCGGTTTTCCGGGTTTGGATTGGAATTCAGGATGGAACTGGCAGGCCACATACCAGGGATGGTCCTCGATTTCGACGATTTCTACCAGCTCCCGCTCATTATCGACCCCGGCGACTTTCATGCCCTTTGCTTCGAGGGCCGGGCGGTATTCACTGTTGAATTCGTAACGGTGACGATGGCGCTCTGAAATCAAATCCTGCCCGTAGGCGTCGTGGGAGCGGGTGCCGGGGGTCAGGCGGCACTGGCAGGCGCCGAGGCGCATCGTTCCGCCCTTGAAGGTGATGTGCGCCTGTTCGTCGAGGAGGGAAATGACCGGATGGGGAGTGGCTTCATCGAATTCCGTACTGTGCGCGTTCTCCAGGCCGCAGACATGGCGGGCGAATTCGATGACGGCAATTTGCATACCCAGGCAGAGACCCAGATAAGGGGTGCGGGTTTCCCGGGCGTAGGCGGCGGAGAGGATTTTCCCCTCGGTGCCGCGTCCTCCAAATCCGCCCGGGATGAGGACACCGTCCACTCCGGCGAGGAATTTTTCCGCTCCCTCACTCTCGATTTGCTCAGAGTCGAGCCGGAGGACATGAATGCCGGTGTCGAGGTCGGCAGCGGCATGGGTCAGTGCTTCATAGATGCTTTTGTAGGCATCCTGGTGCTCGATGTATTTTCCGACCACGGCAATATTCACATGATGGCTGGGGGCGATGATCCGGTTGACCATCTGCTGCCATTCACGCATGTCGGCCGGGGGCAGATCGAGGTTGAGATACTTACATGCGAGATCATCCAATCCCTCACGCTGGAGCATGAGCGGCACTTCATAGATCGTGTAAGCTACATCCTGCTCCTCGATGACCGCTTCGATGGGGACGTTGCAGAAGAGGGATAGTTTTTGGCGCAGCTCCAAGTCGGTGGCGTGCTCACTGCGGCAGACGAGAATGTGGGGCTGGATGCCGATTTCCCGGAGCTTAGCCACACTCTGCTGAGTGGGCTTGCTCTTCAGCTCACCAGCCGCCTTGATATAAGGCAGTAGGGTGACGTGGATAAACAATGTATTTCCATGCCCGACCTCCAGAGAAAATTGCCGGAGGGCTTCGAGAAAAGGAAGTCCTTCAATGTCTCCGGTGGTGCCCCCGATTTCGGTGATCACCACATCCCCTTCATGCCGGGTGGCGGTGTCATATATCCGCTGTTTTATTTCATCGGTCACATGGGGAATGACTTGAACGGTTTTTCCCAGATAGTCTCCGCGGCGTTCTTTGCGGATGACTTCCTCATAAATCTGGCCGGTGGTCAGGTTGTTGACGCGCGTGAGGCGCGAGTTGGTAAAGCGCTCGTAGTGACCGAGGTCGAGGTCGGTCTCAGCTCCGTCTTCGAGCACATAAACCTCACCGTGCTGGAAGGGGCTCATGGTGCCGGGATCGACGTTGAGATAGGGATCGAATTTTTGCAGCACCACCTTGAGCCCGCGTTTTTCCAACAGCGTGCCGAGGGCGGCGGCGGTCAATCCCTTGCCCAGTGAACTGACGACTCCTCCGGTGACAAAGATATATTTAACAATGCGATCAGGTTTTTCGGTCATAAAGTCGTGCTTCCACCCGGGCGACATCCTCCGGTGTGTCGACTCCGATGGCATCGAAAGTAGTGGGGATGACTTGAATCGCAATCCCATTTTGTAGGGCCCGCAATTGTTCCAGCCTCTCAGTCACTTCCAGATCGGAAGGCGGGAGGGTCACCAGCCGCTGGAGAGCTTCCATCCGGTAGGCATAGACTCCGATATGGTGCCACCACGGAGTGCCCGCTCCATCACGGTCAAAGGGGAGCGGCGACCGCGAAAAGTAAAGCGCACGCCCGTCGGGGGCGAACACCACCTTGACCTGGTTCGGATCTCGGTAGCCTGCCTCATCATTGCGCTGACGGGCCAGGGTGGCCATCGGATAGGGGCCCAATACAGAAACCATCGCATCGAGGACACCAGGATCGATGAGGGGCTCATCGCCCTGGACGTTGAGAACCCATTCTGACCCGCATCCTATCACCGCCGCAGCCACCCGGTCGGTCCCGGAAGGCAGGTCGGGATCGGTCATGACCACCTCGGCTCCGAAATCATGTGCAGCGGACTCGATCGCCGCATGATCGGTGGCAATGATGATGCGGCCAACCCGGCGGCATTGGCCAACCTGCTCCCAGACTCTTTGGATGAGTGGCTTTCCCGCGATCATGGCCAGCATCTTGCCGGGGAAGCGCGTCGAGGCATGGCGTGCGGGAATGACTGCCACCACCTCCTCCGGTCCGGGGCCGGTGCTCATGACGCCGTCTCCCGGAGAATATGTCCGACCGCCTCTGCCAAATCGGCAAAGGTATGATCCGCCGTCTCACGGGCGCGTTTCCGATCCGTCTCCGGATCAGAGGTTCCCGTTTCAACCAGAAAAGTCCGGAAGCCCGCCCGTCTCCCGCATTCGATATCCGACCAGCGGTCCCCGATGAAGTAGCTGATGGATGGATCGATGGCGAGATCCTGCACCGCCTTCTCCGCCAGCACCGGGGAGGGTTTTCTTTCCTCCGCTCCGTAGGGATCGGCCGGATCGGCGTAGCAGCAATAGACTCCGTCGAAGTGGATGCCGGCAGCGGATTCCAGAGCCGCGTTTACCGCCTGGACCTGGGCCTTGGTAATCAATCCTCGCCCGACTCCGGACTGATTACTGACCATCACCAGCAGCCAGCCCGCCGCCTGGGCCTGCCGGAGAGCTTCTCCGACTCCGGAGAAAAGTTCCACCTGACTCGGATCCCCCAGATAAGGGATATTCCGAATGATGGTGTCATCCCGATCAAGAAGTAGCGCTCTCGTTCTCAAAACTCCGGATCAATTCTTCAGCGGAAACCGTGGCCGTTCCCACCTTCCCAACCACGATGCTGGCCGCGTGGTTGGCGATTTCCACTGCCTGATCACTTTCAAGCTCCGCCGCCAGAGCCATAGTGTAAAAGGCGATGGCCGTATCCCCGGCACCGGAGACATCAAAAACTTCACGTGCGCGCGGAGGCGTGTGGTATGGCATCCGTCCGTGGCGGAAGAGCATCATCCCCTCCTCACCCAGGGTAATCAACACCTCCCGGACCGACCACAAGTCCATGAGGTAATCACCCAGTTCACGCAATTGATCCTCATCCCCGTTGTCCTGCATCTGTGCGGCCATGAAGGCCTCCTTCCGGTTGGGCTTGATGGCCGTAATGTCATGGAAGGCGAGAATGTTATTAGGGTTGGGATCGACGGTGATGATTTTTTTCTGCGCATTGGCCACTTCGACTACGAAATCGAAAATTTCCTGGTTGATCGTCCCCTTCCCATAGTCCTCGATAATGATCGCATCGTAGCGGGGAATGGCCTTCCGGAAATATCCCCGCAAGCGCTCGATATCGTCCTTGGTCAATTTAAGTGGTCGCTCGTAATCCACCCGCACGATCTGCTGCTGACGGGCCAGCACCCGAGTCTTGAGAATGGTCTGGAATTGGGGCTCGATAAAAAGTCCGGTGGTGGAAATTTTATCGTGCTTGAGCAGGCGGCAGAGTTCTTCCCCGGCGCGGTCCTTCCCGAGGATACCGCATATCCCGCAGCGCGCCCCGAATAGCGAGATGTTCCGGGCCACATTGGCCGCCCCGCCGGGGTAGGATTCCTCCTCCGTTACCTTGACCACCGGGATAGGCGCCTCTGGAGAAATGCGGTCCACCCGACCGCGAACAAATTTATCGAGCATCAAATCACCGACCACCAAAATCCGCTTCTCCTGCATCCGTTTGACGATGTCAGTCAGTTGATCTGGTTTTAAAACCGGCGCACTCATGAAGGCAAGAGCATGAAAGCACGCCTCCCCGAATCCAACTAAAAAATGTCGGTCATCACTTAACAGCTTCTTAGAGGCTGTCTAAAAAGTGGATGATAACAAACTTCCTGCGCTAAATTCCGCCCTGCTTCGTTGCTCCTCAGTTACGTATCTATGTAGATATGCGCCTTCGTCGCGCCTCACAGGACCGAAATTTTTCTTGAAATTTTGTCACCACCACTTTTTAGACAGCCTCTTAGACGCTGACGATGAATTTGGCGGCTTTCTCCAACGGATCATTGACGAAATCCAAGTCCGCCGTAAAGATTAGGGCGTGAAGACCATCGTTTTCGTATGCACGGGAAATATTTGCCGCAGTCCGATGGCGGAGGGATTGTTTCATCATCTCAATCCGGATGAGAAACTCTGGACTGCCAAGTCTGCCGGGATCGCCGCCGCCTCCGGCCAGGCCCCCAGCGAGCACTCCACAACCGTCATGCGCGAATTGGGCATCGATATTTCCGGCCAGCGCAGCGAACTCCTGAGCCCGGAACTGGTCCGTGAGGCCCACCACCTGGTGGTCATGACTTACGCACACCTGGATGCCATCCTCATGCATTTCCCGGAAGCCGCCGAGAAAGTGGTCCTCCTCCGTCAATTTGCCTACCCCGCCGGAGATGAGCACCCGTTGAATTTGGATTTGAGTGATCCGATCGGCCAGACGGTCGATGTTTACCGCCAATGCCGCGACCAAATCCGCGAGGCCATGCCCGGGCTGATCAAAAGCCTAAACGGAAATTGATTTTTGGAGTTTACGACCCCTGAAGAAGGGTTACGTTAGTGAACTATGCTAATGACCGACCACACGCCTCCCACACTACAGGAAACCGATCCCGCCATCGCAGCTCTGCTGAAAAAAGAAG
>CAYTLD010000032.1:0-5384 GCA_964438585.1 uncultured Blastochloridaceae bacterium
TCCAACGGCTTTTCAGAGATGACCGTATTCCACTCGTCTTCATTGATTTCCTTGATGGTATGTATCTGAAGTTCGTTAAGCATGGAACGGGGATCGCCTTGGGGCTGGTTTTTCTGTCCGTAGAAAAATTGGCGGATATCTCCGGCAATTTCCTCTTGGATATAGAAGAGAGAGGCGTCGATGACTCCCAAGGCCAGTTCGGCATGGACCGGTTCTCCCGCATGGTCGGTGACCCGGACTCCAACCTTTCCGGATTGACCCGGCTTACGTTCCTCAGCGTCCGCCTCGACTTCCACTTTCAGGAAATGTTCTTCGGGCGGGATGATGACTTCCTCTGTGGCCACCAGCACCCGATTATCCCGGATCATGAGCCCGTTGATAAAAAGGTTGGGAGCATTGGCGTCGGAAACCTGGAACTCGAAGAGCTTCGCGTTCCCCGGCAGGGAAAGCACCTGATGGGAAATAAGGTCGCGTCCGGACAGGGTCAGCAAGGCTGTCGAATCCTCCTGGGGGCCGATGACGATGACTTTGGCAGTATCGCCGGGACGGTAGGTGGCCTTGTCGGGGATCAACTCAAAGGCACCGTATCGATAGCCCAGGCTGCGGGTTTCGCTGGTGCAGGCGAAGAGAGTGGTTTCGCCCACCACCCGCTCCCTGGCGGTGCCGTTGTCGGCATCGAGATCTCCGTCCTCTACCGGCGGGCTGACCAGTTTGACCTTATAGAGTCCTTCCTTCTCCGGCTTGAAGGTCACCCGCAGATTTCCCTCGGCATCGGTGGAGACGGCTCGATTCTCCACCTCCTCGCCCTCGTATCCTCGGAAGATCACCCGTTCCTGGGAGGTCTGTTTATGAATCTGTTTTTTCTCGATCCATCGTTCCCGGGTGACGATCAGGGTGGCTTCGGTTTTGACGGGGTTGCCGTTGGCGTCCAAGGCTTTGACATCGACCCGTGCGGTGTCGCCGGGTAGGTAAACCCGCGATTCCGGTTTCAGATGAATTTTGAACGGTTTGCCAATCACCTTGACCGATCCGGTCCCCATCACCTGGCGGCGGCTGGCATCGGTCACTCGAGCCTCGATGGTGAATTCCAAGTCCTGAGTTCCCGGCTGGGTCTGGAATTCAATGATCGCCCGACCTTCGGAGTCGGTCTTAGTTTGGGCACGGGTGACGTGGGTGCGCCCTCCCTGGGTTCGCCAGTAGCTCATCCAGGGGACACTGGAATTGACTCCCTCATACAACCACGGATACGGTTCCGGCCAGGGGTTGTCGCCGTAGTGTGGGGAGCGGTGGATATCGTATTCCACTTCCGCATCGGCAATCGCTCCGCCGGCGTAGTATTCCACCTTTACTTCCGCTTTGACCTGTTCTCCGAGCCGGAAGATTTCCGGCTTCCCGGCTTTTTCCGGCATCTGCACGCTGACTTTGAATTCCGGCAGTTTGTATTCCTCGAGGCGGAAGAGCGGGCTGCTTCCAATATGGGGGCGGTTTTTCAGCGTCATGTCGCGGAACCGGATCTGGTATTCGCCCAGAGCGGCGTCGTCGGGGATTTTAAAGTTGTCGGAGGCGGAGCCGAAGGCATTAACCGTCAGTTCCTTTTTAAAGAGTTCCTCACCGCGCGGGCCCCGTACCCTTGCCTCGATGAGGGTTTCGTCCGGGGTGGTGTAGATTTCACCGTCGGTCCGGCGGTAGATGAATTTGAATTTCACTTCCTGACCCGGGCGGTAGGCGGGGCGTTCGGTGAAGACATACACTTTACCCTCCTGGCTGCCGGAAGGGTTACGGTAGTGGGCGTAAGCGTTGTTGAGGAGGGCCGGGTGGCCTCCGATGTCGGCCACCACCATCTGGTGATACTGACGGTGGCGGTTCGGAATGGGGGGGATGGAAATGATAGTTGTCCCATCCTCGCCGGTTTCAGCTTCCAGGACTTCGGTCTTTATGGTATTGTTTTTGCCGTCGTTGTGACTGAGATGGCGGATGAGTGCCACACGGGCCGACTTAGGTTTTCCATCCACCGCATCACAGGTAAAGACAAGGAGCTTGTTATGAAATTCACGGGTGGTGACCGTGGATGTGGTCACGAGGATGAGGGTTCCAGAGTTCGGCGAGTCTTCCGAGGTTTCCAGCCAGTAGGCGCCGACGGGGAGGGGATCGATCCGTTCAGTCCGGTTGACCTGCTGGTGCTCAAACTCCGGCTCAGAATCGATCTCCCATTTTTTCACCACTTCGCCTTTGGTCGAGAATGGCTGGTTTCGCATCTTCTGATACTTCTCCCGGCTCATGTCTTCGGCGATGTAGGCTTTCTGAAGATCGATCCGGGTCAGTGTGAGTTGAGCAGATTTTATATTGCGGGTGCGGAGTCGGAACTCGATCAAGGAGTCAGGAGAAAATGCGTTGTTAACGAACACCTCCGCCTTGCGTTGAGTGATATCCTCGATCTGTCGCTGAGCCTGCTCCACGAAGCGGCTTTCTCCCTTTTTGAAGTGATCGAGGAGCATCCGGTAAAGTTTCAGCGCCTCCTGGTAATCCGGTGATGTCCGGTATTGGGCGGGGGCGGATTCCCGGAGCGTGCCGGAACGTTCCATGAAGCGGGCGGAGGATATGAGGGCATCGTCCCACCAGTCCGATCCTTTCCCGCCCTGGATTGCGGTCAGGTAGGCCTTGCGGATGCGTTCGTGTCCTGACGGGGATTGGAGTAGTTGCCCGTTCTGTTCGAGGGCCTTGGCTAGGTGGAAGTGAGCGACGGCGGCTTCGTCAGCGGATTTTGCCAGGCGGGCGGCCCGCTCCGCCTGTTCCAGCGGCCAGAAGGCAGATCCGTAGTTATACTTGCGGGAATCGTAGAAAAGTGGTTTGGCGATGATTTCCAGGTAACGCAGGCGTTGTTCCTCGGAATACTCCATATCGGCGAGGAGCCCGAGGGCCTTCAGGTAATACTGCTGAGCCTGATGCCAATTGAACTGATTGCCGAAGCCCCAGTGGGATTCGCCCAACGATGTATAAACTTCGACCAGAATGGGTTCTTTTTTCTGCTGCTCCTGCAGGTCACGGACCATCTGCTCCAGGATTTGGCGTTGATCCTGGAGAACGGTGTGATCCTGCTGCTTGGAACTCAGCGCGATTCGCCAGGAAAGATCGGCCAGATAGAACCGGACCCACTCCGCATCGGATGCTTCCAGCTCACCGCTGAATTGAGTGATCAGATCCCGCGCCTGGGCATACGACTTTTCCTCAACGAGTGCCTCGACTTTCGCCCGCGTCTCCTCAAAGGGTGTGTCGGGTGCCGCTTTGAGGGCCAGGGTGGATAATGTCATGCCAGTGACAAGTGCCGTCACAAGGGCGAGGTTGATTTTCATAGTGGTGATTCTATTCGATAATTTAATTTTAGGGGAGCAGAAAGGGTTGGCATCGTCGCATGATCTATTAACGCTACGGATGAGGAATTTATTAACGTCCATGTTCACCCGGTTGACTTCGCCTGGGTGCCATATAGGATAGGTGGATGATTCTGAATGGATTTCATTGGTTGTTATTTTCATGGTGTAATCTGAAATACTCCATAGCTGCTTTGATTCTGGTGGCGACTATTCAGCCATCAGGCGGGGCGGAAAAGAAGGTCGAGGAAACTTACCAAAGCCACTGTGCCGCCTGCCATGGTGACAAATTTCAAGGTGGGCTGGGAGGGGATCTATCCGATGGAGTCTGGAAGTATGGCGGCAACGATGCGGAAATATTCCGATCCATCAGTGAGGGGAATGCTGATCTCGGAATGACGGCCTTTAAAGAGGTCCTGAGCGCGGAGCAAATCCGGTCGCTAGTCGTTTTTATCCGGGAAAAAGAAAAGGCGGTGCGCGAGAAAAAGAATCCGCCTTCCCGCCCGAAAGTGGGGGAAACTTTTGAAACGCGCTACCACCAGGTCCTGGTCGAGTCGGTGACGGAGGGGTTGGAGATTCCGTGGTCACTGGCTTTTCTGCCCGATGGGCGGATGCTGGTGACGGAGCGAGCGGGGGCCTTAAGAATAGTGGATAAGGACGGGAAGTTGCAGAAGAAACCGGTGGCGGGAACTCCCACCGTCCGGCACCGGGGACAGGGCGGGCTTATGGAGGTGGCACTGCATCCGGACTATGAAAACAACGGCTGGATTTATCTCGGGTTTTCCGACCCGCACCCGGATGAAGGGCCGGATGGGAAAAATTGTCAGACCGCTGTGGTGCGCGGAAAAATCAAAGACGGCAAATGGGTGGAGCAGGAATGGATTTATCGCGCTCCCAAAAAATCCTACAGTTCATCCGGTGTGCATTTCGGCACCAGATTTGTTTTTCATCAGGGTTACCTGTTCTTTGTCATGGGCGAGCGTGGAGGAAAAATGGAGGTTCAGGATCTCAAGAATCCCAAAGGTAAAATCTACCGGCTCCATGAGGACGGGCGGATTCCAGAGGATAACCCGTTTGTCGGACAGCCGGGAGTGGAAGAGGGGGTCTGGAGTTACGGGCACCGTAACCCGCAGGGATTGGCGCTCGATCCGCGCGACGGATTTTTGTACGCGACTGAGCATGGCCCCCGGGGCGGCGATGAATTTAACTGGATTCGGAAAGGGGCCAACTACGGCTGGCCGATCATCACCTACGGGATGAATTATAATGGCACCCCGATGGTGGCCGAGACCTCCCGGGAAGGGATGGAGCAGCCTCTCATCGACTGGACGCCATCCATCGCCGCCTGCGGACTCGATGCCTACCGCGGCGAGACGTTTGATCAATGGAAGTATGATTTTTTTGCCGGTGGACTGGCGTCGGAGGAACTCTGGAGAGTGCGCGCGGAGGGAGGGAAGTTGCTGGAAAAAGAACTCATTCTCAAGGGGTTGGGACGTATCCGTGATGTCAGGTGTGGGCCGGATGGAAATGTCTATCTGGTCCTGAATAGGCCGGGAAGAATCGTCCGACTGGTTCCTGCGCCATGAGAAACTGGCGGACGTGCTCTCGATCCCGGCCTCATCGGCGTGCCTTCACTCTGATCGAATTGCTGGTGACGGTGGTCATCATTACCATTCTCGTCGGCCTGGTGGGGGTCGGATATTCCAGAGCCATGCAATCCGCCCGGAAGACGCAGGCAGTCAGCAACATGCGCATGATCGGGCAGGGGATACTTACCTATGCGGCTGACAACAATAACCGTCTGCCGGGACCGCTCTGGCCGGGGCAGATGCCGATGCTTGACCCCAATCGCGAGGGGCGGCTGGTGCGCGAGCTATCCCCATATCTGGGCCTGGAAATGCCGGACGAGCCGGTCCTGATCGACCTTTTTGTTCCCCCGGCCTATCGGCTCTACCCTGGGGCTCCTGATTTGACCTCTGCCCGCACCTATGTCGTCAACATGGCGGTGGAGACCAC
>CAYTLD010000032.1:5484-11269 GCA_964438585.1 uncultured Blastochloridaceae bacterium
CGGGAATCATTCACGGCCGGCAGCGACTGGCATTATTCTTCGGAGGCCACGTCAGTGTGATCGATCAGGAAAAATTGGAAGTCCCGTAATCGGCTCCCTGACTGCGCCGGCGCGGAGTAGAGCCTCGAGGGGGACGGGGAACTAACGGCTAAAGCCGTCACTCCGAACGGTCTCAAGATGATGCAGGTATTAATGGATAACGTGTGCTTCTCTTTGGATCACCGGCTTTATCCAGCTACAGCAGGCGATTGAGAATCGGGTGCAGGGCTTCTACCTTATCCTTGGGCCAGTGTTCGCGAGGGGTGGCCATGGCGTAGTCGAGGGCGCTGTGGGCGGGGGATTCGGCTGACGGGTGGATGAGCGGCACCACCGACTGAATGATTTTTCTGGCCAGATCGACGTTGTCCTTGAGCACTTGCAGGACGGATTCGACACTGACGGAGGCTTCGTGGTCATGCCAGCAGTCGTAATCGGTGACCATGGCGAGGGTGGCGTAGCTGATTTCCGCTTCCCGGGCCAGCTTGGCCTCGGCGAGGTTGGTCATGCCGACGACAGAGAATCCTTCCCGGCGGTGGAATTCGGATTCCGCCCGGGTGGAGAATGCCGGGCCCTCCATGTTGACGTAGGTACCATTCCAATGCACTTTAGCCCCGGCAGAGGTGGCGGCCTGGTAGAGCAGGGTGGCGAGATGGGAGCAGACCGGATCGGCAAACGAAACGTGGGCGACAATGCCCCGGTCGAAGAAGGTATGGGCGACGGTATTCTTGGTGCGGTCGAAAAATTGATCGGGGATGACACATTCGCGCGGGTGGATTGATTCCCGCAGGGAGCCCACCGCTGAGATACTGATGATCCAGCGCACACCGATCGATTTCAGCGCCCAGATATTGGCGCGGTAGTTGATAGCGGCCGGGGAGATCTGGTGGTGCCGACCATGCCGGGGGAGAAAGGCAACCCGCCGCCCTGAGAGTGTTCCGATAAGCAGCGGAGCGGAGGGACTTCCGAAGGGGGTGTCGATGATCTGGTCAGAGATGTTTTCGAGAGCCTCCATTTGATAGAGACCACTGCCGCCGATAACGGCATAAGGTATAGAGGATTCGGTCATGATGAGAGTATCGTTACGTTTTATTCAACCGTGACGGATTTGGCCAGGTTTCGCGGTTTGTCCACATCCCGGCCCAGCAGCACCGCGCTGTGATACGCGAGCAATTGTAGGGGGATGGTATTCAAGATGGGCTGAAGGTATTCATGTGTCGAGGGCACGGTGATGACGTGATCCACCAGTTGTGCCAATTCATCATTTCCCTCATGCGTTATGGCGATGACGGGTCCCTTTCGGGCCTTAATTTCGTGAATCGAATTCAAGTTTTTCTCGTAGAGGCTGTCTTTGGTGGCGACACAAATGGAAGGGGTTGCTTCGTCGATGAGGGCGATGACTCCGTGTTTCAATTCGGAGGAGGGATAGCCCTCGGCATGAATGTAGCTGATTTCCTTCATTTTCAATGCACCTTCGAGGGCGACAGGAAAGTTAAGATGTCGCCCCAGGTAAAGCATACTCCGGGAGTGCAGATAGTGTTCGCTGATCTCGCGAATATGCTCAGAGTGTTTCAAGACTTCGGAAATTTGATCGGGTAGGGTTTGCAGGGCCTCGATAATTTTCATGCCATCGAGGCTGGACAAATGACGCATCCGGCCCAGGAGCAGGGCCAGGAGAGAGAAAATGACGGACTGGGAAATGAAGGATTTGGTCGCTGCCACACCGATTTCCGGTCCCGCGTGCATGTAAACACCTCCGTCTGATTCACGGGCGATAGTACTACCGACGACATTACAGATTCCCAAAACGCGGTAACCTTTGCGCTGGGCCTCGCGCATGGCACCGAGGGAGTCGGCGGTTTCTCCGGACTGGCTGACGATGAAAAAGAGGGAATTCCGGTCGATGGGCATGTTACTGTACCGGAATTCACTGCCGTAATTGACCTCGGTCGGAATATGAGCCAGCCCTTCCAGCATGACTTCGCCGAGCATTCCGGCATGAAGTGCCGTCCCGGACCCTAGAATGATGATCCGGCCGATGTCCCGTAACTGTTCATTGGTCACATTCAACCCACCCAGCCGGGCTGTGGCGTCTTCCGGGCTCAGACGCCCGCGCAAGGCATTCTCGACCGCTGCTGGCTGCTCAAAGATTTCTTTGAGCATATAGTGCGGAAATTCTCCCTGCTCGGCATCTTCGGGCTGGAAGTCGAGTTCTTGGATTTCAATCGAGGTCTCCTCGCCATCGGTATTTTCGACAGTGAATTGTTCAGGGCGAAGCCGGACCAGGTCAAAATCTTTCAGGAAGACGACCTTCTGGGTGTAAGGCAGGAGGGCCGGTCCGTCGCTGGCGATGAACTGTTCGTGATCACCGACGCCGACGACGAGCGGACTGCCTCGACGGGCACCGAGAATCAGACCGGGGCAATCATGGTGCATGAGAGCGATCCCGTAGGTACCTTGAACATGGCCGAGGGCCTGTCGTGTCGCTCGCACGAGAGCCTCCTCACCGGACTGGCTGGATTGCCGATAGTGCTCGCCGATGAGGTGTGCCAGGACCTCGGAGTCGGTTGAGGATTGGAAGGTGTGCCCGGAGGCTTCCAGCTGCCCGCGCAGGATGAGGTGGTTATCGATCACCCCGTTATGCACGAGGGCCAGGCGACCGGACTGATCGGTGTGCGGGTGGGCGTTGACATCATTGGGCTCTCCGTGGGTAGCCCAGCGGGTGTGGGAGATACCTGAAAATCCGGTAGCGGGATGTTGGCGAATGACATTTCCCAGATCGGCTATCCGTCCTTTCTTTTTCTGGATTCGGATACCTTCTTCACTCCGGACGGCCGTTCCGGCGGAGTCATAGCCGCGATATTCCAGGCGGCTTAGAGCATCAAGAAGGATGGGTTGAGCCTCACGAGCTCCGGTGTAAGCGACAATTCCACACATAATCGTATGGCAGTAATAGCTTTTTATTCGACAGTGAGTCAAATGATTCTTAAATTTTAATCATGGAGCACCGCTTAACCGATCCCAGCCGCGTCATTTCACTGATTCTCGGAGGGGGAGCGGGAACGCGCCTTTTCCCTCTGACCAAGGAACGGGCCAAGCCGGCCGTCCCACTGGGAGCGAAATACCGCCTGGTGGATATCCCGATCAGTCTCTGCATCAATTCCGGCTTCAAGCGGGTTTTTCTCCTCACTCAGTATTTGAGTTCGTCTTTGCACCGTCATGTCCAGCAGGCTTATAGTTTTGACGACTATCAACCGAAAGGATTTATCGAAATCCTGGCGGCCACCCAGTCGAATGATCATGCCGGATGGTACCAGGGCACGGCCGATGCGGTGCGGCAAAACCTGATCCACTTCAACAACCACCACCATGATCTGGTTCTGATTCTTTCCGGTGACCAGCTCTACCGTATGGATTACCGGGATATTGTGTATCAGCACGTCAAATCAGGCGCAGAAATCACGGTGGCGACGATTCCGGTCGGGCGTGAACCCGCCACCGGGTTCGGGATCATGCAAATTGAGGACGACAACCGGATTTCCCGGTTTGTGGAAAAGCCCAAGGAGGATGATCTCCTCGACTCATTGAAAATGTCCGAGCACAGCAAGCAGCAAATCGGGCGGGACGCGGGAGAGGAACTCTACCTGGCCTCGATGGGAATCTATGTCTTTAACAAAGATGTCCTAGAACGCTGTCTGAAAATTCAGGCCCACCAGGATTTCGGCAAGAATATCATCCCGGCGGAAATTGAAAATGGCCGCGTCTATTCTCACGTCTATCAGGGGTACTGGGAGGATATCGGGACGATTAAGGCATTTTTCAATGCGAACCTGGATCTGACCGAGCCGATTCCCCAATTTAATTTCTTTAATGCCCATTCGCCGATTTATTCACGGGCACGCTACCTACCGGCCAGCAAGGTCAACCAATGCCGGATGCAGCGAGTCATTCTGGCTGATGGTTGTATTCTCGAAGATGCGGAAATCGAGCGCAGCATTATTGGAATCCGAAGCCGGGTGGATGCGGGAGCGGTGATCAGGGACACGATCGTGATGGGTGCGGATTATTTCGAAACCCCTGAGTCCTGTGACAGTTGCCAGCAGGAAGGAATTCCCACCATGGGAATAGGCAGTGGCAGCGTCATTGAAGGTGCGATCATCGATAAGAACGCCCGTATCGGTAACAACGTCCGCATCTCCAGCGCGGGCAAGACCGAGGATGAGGATCACTCGCTCTACTACGTGCGGGATGGAATCGTTATCATCCCGAAGGGTACCGTCATTCCGGACGGCACCGTGATTTAGAGCGTCTCCGAATTAAGTGTTAACACGCACTCGACCCCTCCACCACTTCGTGGTCCCCCTCCCCTATCCCTGCGGGCAGGGGAGGAGACACGGAAAAATGTTGAGAGGTAATTCCAAATGGAAGGTGATCTGATTTAATCCCCTAACGGTCCGAACAGGGTCTGGTAGATCAATTCGTAGATATCCGTATTATCGACATTGGGTTTCAGAAGGTCGGCATTCATGCCCTGGGCCCGCGCGAGCACGCCACCGGGCAGGTCGGCACGTGTAGGCCAGAGGACACCGAACTGGAAGCGACGCCCGGCCCGGTCAGGTGCGCTGGTGAAAGGTTCCGTTCCCGTTCCATTGACGCCATCAAGGGCGGCGCCGGTATCTGAGATGGGGGGTAATTTCCCATCCTTGAGTTGGAAGGGGCCGCGCAGAGACTCGATCGCCAGCAGTTGCATTCCGGAGGCGTCGCTATCGGCGGCGGTCATGACGAGGGTATTCGGATGGGTATCGAGAAAGGTCTGTGCCTGAGCGATACAGGCATCCGCGCGCCGGTAAGCTTCGAACACGCCGAAGGCGTTGTTGGCATTTCCGAAATTATCGGTTCCCTCCTCCTCGACCATGAGGAAAAATTGCTGATTCTGGTGGGAGAGGATGCGCAGTGCGTGGGCCATCATTTCGGCCACGGACGGCTGGTCAGGGTTGAAGGCGGAGAGGTTTTGTTCGGCCAGTTCCTCCTCACTGACATCATTGTAGGTATTATCGGCGGCGAAGAGCCCCAGCACCTTGCTGGTATCATCCGGTAATGCGGCTAGTTCCTTCAGAGTGTAAATGACATCGTACCCGGCCGCTTGGAATTCCTCAATCAGGTTCCGTTGATCATCGCGCACACCGGGTTGACCATGCTTCCCGATCTGGCCCTTGGGCAGAAAGTAGATTTCGCCGCCCCCGAGGATGACCTGTGCTCCGCTTTTCAGAAATTCTGCCACGATCCCGGTTCTATTCGAACGTTTTTCTACCCGGGCCAGCATGGCACCGGTTCCGGGCTCGGCCAGATGCCCGGAATTAACGATTCCGCAGCGGATGCCTTTCTGGAGTGCCTCCATCATGATGCTTCCGTCAAAGCCGGATGCGGAGAGAATGGGCTGTCCTTCATCGAGCCCGTAGGAGTCCAGTCCCACCTTGATTCCATAGCCGTGGACGGTTCCTCCGCCATGGGAGGTAACACCCAGGGAATTGCGCACATGGCTCCGGTAAACCCCGAGGGCTGGGAGTTGATCCCAGGCCGTGTTCCCATCCGGCCCGACCTCCAGTGCCCGGAAGGCCTGCCATCCCTGCAGGCTGTAGCCGTCCGGGTGGATGAAAATGACATTGCCCACTGGAGGAGATGGGGTGGCAGAGGCGGGATTATCCGAGCAGCCGTTGAAAAAGATCAGGAGCGGCAGGAGGGGAAGTAG
>CAYTLD010000032.1:11369-15759 GCA_964438585.1 uncultured Blastochloridaceae bacterium
CTATCCCGAGATGCTTCGCTAGCCAAGTCACAGATTGGTGAACTTTTTCGGCGTGCTTACGAAAGGGTAAAGATGCACTTATAGAGCCCGGAAATGCGTTCTTCATTGCGCTCCACCTGGCAGCGCAGCGCTTTTTCGAGCATCTGGCGTTCGAGATCCCGGAGGATGGGGAACTTATCCAGGCAGATCAGGATAGGGGAATTGTATTCCACCAGGAGGTGTTTACCGGACTCTGCCTCGAAATAATATTCACACATGAAGCCACTCTGATCCCGCATTTCCGCCACTTCACGGGCGCGCTCTTCCAGGGAATCCATCCCGGAGACGGCTTTGGTCATCCGCTCAGCTTCAGATTGGTAAATGTTATAGAGAATTTTCTCAGGAGCGGCGGGACCATAGACTTCGGCCACCGATTCGAGGATGTTGACAGTTAAGGAGCTGTATTCTGTCGGGAAGAATTCCTGGGCCGGTTCGGTCAACCGGTAGGCCTTCTCAGGGCGACCCATCCCTTTCGGGCGACGCCAGGTGTCGAGGTAGCCTTCCTTTTCCAGAGCAATACAATGCTGCTTTACTCCCATGTAAGAAAGGCCGATGCGTTCGCATAGCTCGGATACCGATAACCCCTGACTCCGCTTAATTTCGGTCAAAATAAGCAGTTTGGGGTTTTTTGAGGCCTTTTTAAGCAGTTTACCTTTCATCGTTGTATCAGTCACCCTTGTTATCATTGGGCATCCGCTACGTTATGTTTCTGCTAATCCCATGGCAAGACTTTTTACGCCATGAAGTGAAAAAGCCTTCGGATTGACAAAAAGCGGGTTTTGGATGGTTTGACAGGCAATCGCCCTCTGCTACGGTCTGCTCTATGTCAGATATAAAACGCGTTTTTGTCACCGATGGTGTTTCTGCGAAAGGCATAGAAATTCTTTCGCAAGCTGCTGGTATTGAGGTAGTTGAATCTAAAAGCCTTCCGGAAAGTGAATTGATTGAGGCTTTGGCGGAGTTTGACGGCTTAGTGGTTCGGAGTGCCACTGAGGTCAGCCGCGCCGTTATTGAGCAGTGCCCCCGCCTGAAGGTTGTCGGGCGGGCCGGGGTCGGGGTCGATAACGTGGATTTGAAGGCGGCCACGGAAAAAGGGGTGGTGGTCATGAATACCCCCGGCGGCAACACCATTTCCACCGCCGAGCACACTTTTACCATGCTCATGAGTCTGTCGCGTAAAATCGGCCCCGCCGACGCATCGATGAAGGCCGGGCGCTGGGACCGGAAAAAATTCCTCGGTGTCGAAATCAACAACAAAGTGCTTGGCATCATCGGTATGGGCCGGATTGGCTCTGAAGTGGCCCGGCGTGCGATCGCGTTCGGAATGCGGGTGCTGGCTTATGATCCCTACCTGACACCATCTCGCGCCCGGAGCCTCCAGGTTGAATTACATGAGCAGTTGGAGACCATGTTGCCGGAATGTGACTACGTCACCCTGCATATTCCCATGACGGCGGAGACCAGGGGTATTCTGAACCGTGAATCGCTGGCGCACTGTAAGGAAGGCGTGCGCCTGATCAATTGCGCGCGCGGCGGCTTGATCGATGAGAAAGATCTGGCCGAGGCCTTGAAATCCGGAAAGGTGGCCGGGGCGGCACTGGATGTCTATGAGGAAGAACCGCCGCCGGAAGATTTTCCCCTCCGTGATTGTGAGAACATTCTCCTCACCCCCCACCTCGGCGCCTCCACCCGTGAAGCCCAGATCAGTGTCGGCATCGAGGTGGCGGAGTCCGTGCGTGATTTTCTCATCGATGGAACCGTCCGGAATGCCGTCAATGTGCCCAACGTGGATGCCAAGACACTCGAAGCCATCCGCCCCTATGTCAGCCTCGGAGAAAAGTTGGGCTTGATCCTAGCCCAGCTTTCGCCCACCCGCTGCGAGGAACTCACGGTCAACTACACCGGTAAAATTAAAGACCACGACACCACCCCGATTACCCGCTCCGTCCTGAAGGGATTCCTCCGCCATGCCATCGGCCCCGATGTGAACGAAATCAACGTGATCCACTACGCGGAAAATCTGGGCTTGAATTTCACCACCACCCGCGAGAGTCAGGCGGGGGACTACAATGAGCTGATGACCCTCCGCGCCCGTTCCTGCGAGGGCCAGACCTTTGAAATATCCGGAACCTTCTTCGGCCAGGCCGGACGGATCGTGCGCTTGAACCATCATTGGCTGGAGGCCAAGCCGGAAGGGGTCCTCCTGATTATGGAGAACAGCGACCGACCGGGGATCGTCGGATCTGTCGGAACCCTGCTGGCCGGGCATGAGGTGAACATTGCCAACATGGCCCTAAGCCGCACCGAACCCGGATCCGAAGCCCTCAGCGTCCTCAACCTCGACTCCATGCCCGGCCAGGACTTGGTCAATGAAATGCTGGCGCAGGACGGTATCTCTTCGGTCAAGCTGATTCAGGTTTAACCCGCCGGCGGACCCGGCTCTGCCGTGCTGCTTTCAATCTGGATGGGGCGGTAGCCTCCCTTTGATTTGAAGTAGAGGATAAGCAGAATATAGGCGATGAGCATGGTGGCCGGAAAGAAAGCCATTTTAGCAAGGGCACCCTGGGTTTCACGGTCGCTGATCACGGCAAGCTGCTCCCGTTCTTTCTCATTCAATGAAGCAACGGCTTCGTTATCGACGACTTCATAGGTGCCCAGGAGGTAGTGCCGTGAGTCGAGGACTGACTGAGAGTAGGACGTTTCCTCTTTGACTCCGGATGCGATTGAGGATTCCTGCAGGTAACCAATGAAGGGAGTTCCCACGATCCCGACACATAACATCCCGATAGCCGCGATGGAATTAATGGTCAGAGCACCACCCTTCGGGGTCTGCTCGGAAACAGTTCCGAGCATGGTTGGCCAGAAGTAGGACTTGGCTATGCCGTAGATGGTGGCGGCGACGAAGATAAAGACGATCCCCTGCGCGAAGGAGAGCAGATAAAGCCCGACGATGGCCAGTGCGGAGGCGCAGGCCAATAAGCCCAGCGGTTTCAGTGCCATGATCACCGGTCCGGCATTAAAGCGCAGGAGCATCATGATAGCCGAGGTGTAAACGAGCACCCAGGCGGGATTCCAGTCGATTTCTTTCATCGGGCGTTCCATCAGTCCGGTAATCCATCCATCGGTTCCCAATTCCGTAATCGCCAGCGGAATCATAATCAGAACGAGAACGATCAGCAGGGGATTTCCCAGTGAACGGCAATAGGCCCAGTAGAGAATGGTCAAGGTTCCAGTCAAAACCCACGGCACCCATGAGGCCCACTCAAACACTTCTCCCAGCCGGGCAAACGTAAGTCCAAAGGCAATCAGGGCACCGATAGCACCAAGTTCGGCCAGCATTTCCCGGTAGGATGTTCCGGCCGCCACCCGTTCGTGAACGGGAAATTTTGTTTTCATCAGCATGATCAGATAGATGATCGCCGGGAGGAAAATCAGGCCGATCAGAATGCGCCAGTCGCTGATTCCCAAATTTTCCAGAAGAATGGTCAGAACGCCACCGAGAACCAGTCCACCCGGCCAGCCGGCATGGAGAATGTTCAGCCATTTGGATTTCTCATCTTTAAAAAGAGTGGCCACCACCGGATTGATAAATGCCTCAACCGTTCCGTTGCCTAAGCCTAGAATGATCGACCCGATGTAGAGATAATTCCAAGCTTCCTTCTGGGCTTGAGCCAGCTCGACCCCGACCGCGTTGACGGTGGCATGAGCCAGTAACATCAGTACTCCGAAAACCGCATAACACCCGAAGCTGAAATACATGGCGAATTTGTATCCCACCCGGTCGATGATCAAGCTGAAGAGAATAATGCTAATGGCGAAGGGCCAAAGTCCGGCACCAAAGAGATCGCCCGACTGGACTTTATCGAGCCCGAATTCCGCAGGCCATGCGGAGCTGTCGCCGATGAGGATCGCTCTGATAATAAAGGCCATCGAGGTGGTTATCAGGGCAATGAATGATCCCCAGAATACAATCTTATCGTTCTTAGTATGTTCCATAATGATTTTCTATTCTGTTTATAAGGTGAGTTTCAGAAATGGCCAGGCGTCAGGCGTGGCATTTCTGGCTGGATTAGGTTCAGTTGCTGATGAATAACCTGGTTTCATATGTCCTTCAACGAAGGTATTTTTGATTACATAAAGAATTCTTTATCTTATGAACCAAGTAGTGCAATGGAAACGTTAAAGTTCTTAAGCTCCGCATACAAGCAAGCTAATGCTTGCCAACTTTTTCCGGATCATCTATACATTTACTCCGCTTCGCGGCCATAGCTCAGTGGTAGAGCACTACCTTGACACGGTAGGGGTCGGTGGTTCGAACCCACCTGGTCGCACCAGTTATCACGCGCGTTAA
>CAYTLD010000033.1:0-7018 GCA_964438585.1 uncultured Blastochloridaceae bacterium
AACGGTCCCCGGCAGGATTCGTTTTCGAGGAGAAACTGGATGGCTCCGATGACATCGTCCCGGTGAATCCAGGAGAACCACTGGCGACCATCGCCCAATTGACCGGCCACTTTCATCTGAAAGGGCGGAAGTATTTTCTGATAGGCACCCCCGTCTGGGGCCAGCACGACCCCGAACCGCATCAAGCAGACCCTCACGCCCTCAGCCTCTGCATTGAGAGCTTCAGATTCCCATTGCCTGGCGACATCCGGGAGAAAGCCCTCGCCGGACGGGCTGTCCTCGGTGCATACCTCATCACCGTGCCCATAGTATCCGATGGCCGACGCGCTGAGAAAGAGCTGGGGACGCTTCTCCAGTCGCCCGATCAGGCGGGCACATTGCCGGGTGGTCTGGACGCGGCTATCGAGGATTTTCCGCTTTTGCTCATCGGTCCACGGCTTCTCCGCAATCGATTCGCCAGCCAGGTTGATGATTGCGTCCAGGGGTTCAAAGTTGGAAACCTCGTCACAACTGCCGTAGATCGTCACCTCTGGCCCGAGGAGTTTTTTTGCTTTATCGACGCGTCGGCTGATCACGGATATTTTATGCTCCTGCGCCTGCAACGTCTGGATGAGGGCTCTGCCGATCAGTCCGGTACCACCGGTAATGAGGATGTTCATAAGTCCGAATACATTTTGATCCGCGCGAGGGTTCGCTCCTTGCCGAGGATTTCAAGGGTGTGATAGAGCGACGGGCCGCCCATTTGCCCGGTGACCGCAGCCCGGCAGGGTGCCATGAAGGCGCCGATTTTCTTGCCACTACCTTCGACCAGTTGGTGGAAGGCCTCCTCGATCTTTCCTGCCTGGAATGGCTCCACCGGCGCGAGGGCGTCTGCCAGTTCCCGCAGGGAATGTCGCGACGCCTCCTCGGATAATTTCTTTTTCACCTTTTCTTCGATTTCCCCATTTCCTTCGCTTTCAACGGAAAAATCATCGTGGGTGTAGTCGAGCAGCGGAGGCACCTCCCCTGCCACCTGAACCTTGTCCTGATAGAGTGGGATGAAGGCGCGGAGGGTCGGGTTCTGACGCTCGTTATCCGGCAGCAGGGAGAGAACGGACGCGGTGAAAGCCTCCGGCGCTTGCTTCCGGCTGTATTCGCCGTTCATCCAGAGCAATTTCTTAGGATCAAAGCGGGCATTACTGCGGTTAACATTCGCGAGGTCAAAGACAGTCGAGACTTCGCTCAGGGAAAACAACTCCTGACCATCGTCCGGCGGCGACCAGCCCAGGAGGCACAGGTAGTTGACGACTGCCTCGGGCAGGAATCCCCCGCTCCGGTATTCAGCGATGGTGGCTCCCTGATCCCGCTTGCTCATTTTCGATCCGTTGGCATTGAGGATGAGCGGAATGTGGGCGAAGTGCGGGGCCGGTGCTCCGAGCCCTTCATAGAGAGCCACATGCTTGGGCGTGTTGGAGAGATGGTCCTCACCCCGGAGGACATGAGTGACGCCCATTTCCAGATCATCCACGACATTGACGAGGTGAAAGACCGGTGCTCCATTGCTGCGACGGATGACCAAATCCTCCTGCCCGCTGAGGTCAAAATCGATTTCCCCGCAGATGGCATCGTTGACCCGGATAGTGGTCTTCGGCATCCGGAAGCGGACGGCCCCCTCTTCTTCATAGGCCTTGCCCTCGGAGAGCAGTCTCTCGATATGGCGTTGATAAATCTGCCCGCGCTCACTCTGACAATAAGGCCCCCTGTTCCCACGCTCCTTCGGAGCATGGTTTATTGTTGATTCTTGATTGCTGATTGAGACTGATTCGGAGGGATCTCCGGCCTCTGACTTCTGATTCTCCGGCAACGGTCCCTCATCCCAGTCGAGGCCCAGCCAGGCCAGGCTGTCGAAAATCGCGGCCCGGGCCTCCGGTGTGTTGCGAGCGGCATCGGTGTCCTCCAGCCGGAGAATAAACACACCCCCGTGCCGACGGGCATAGAGCCAGTTGAATAAGGCGGTGCGTGCCGAGCCGACATGGAATTCGCCGGTCGGGGATGGAGCAAAGCGGGTGCGGATCATTTTGGATTATTGATTTACGATTTTTGATTTTTGATTGAGAAGACTAAAACTACAAATAAATCGCACCGAGGCCAGCAATCAAAAATCGAAAATCTGAAATCAAAAATTAAAATTCACCTGATTTTTTCCGCCAGTTCCTCGGCCGGGTAGGTGACGATTTCCGCCAGGGTGGGGTGGTAATGGGGGATGTTCATAAAGTCCTGAACGGTGGAGCGGTAATGCATGGCGACCACGAATTCATGAATCAGATCCGAGGCGTGGGGGCCGACGATTTGGGCGCCCAGGATTTCCCCGCTTTTCGGATCTGCGATCAATTTAACAAAGCCCCGGATGGCGCCCATGATCATTGATTTTCCGTGGTCGTCGAACGGGTAACGGGCCACTGCGATGTTCCGTTTTTCCGCTGCGGCCTCTTTTTCAGTTATGCCCACCGAGGCCACCTCCGGGCTGCAGAAGACGACTTCCATTTTCAGTCGATAGTCCATCCTGGCCGTCTTGAGTTTTCCCGGCACTTTTTTTTCTTTCTTTCCTTTTTTCTTTCCGGCCTGCAGGTCGCGGATGATATTCCGCGCTGCTGTCTCCCCCTGCAGGATGGCGAGGTGAACGATCTCATACGGCCCGGCGACATCCCCGACGGCATAGATATTCTTTTTATTGGTTCTCATCGCGAGGTTGGTTTCGACGTAGCCGTCTTTGAGCCGTATTTCGGCCCGGTCGAGGTGAAGCTTACGGGTGGCGGGGCGTCGTCCCAGCGCATAGAGCACTTCCTGCGCGCGCACGGAGTGCAGGGTTCCTTCCTGCTCGAAAAGCACTTCTTTCCGGGATCCATGCCGTTGAATTTTCATCAGGCGGGTGCCGGTAAATAATTTCCCACCTGCGGCCCGGAAGGCGTCTTCGACCACCTCGGCCACATCATCATCCTGGCCCTTGAGGATATGCGGACTGCGCTGAATGACCGTCACCTTGACCCCGAGGTGCAGGTAATAATCCGCCAGCTCGATGGCAATCGGCCCGCCGCCGAGCACGACCAGGCTGTCGAAGGGCGTGGTCCGGTCGAGCACATCATCACTGGTCAGGTAGCCCACCTCCTTTAATCCGGGGATGTCGATGAGGTTGATTTCGGAGCCGGTGGCGACGATAAAATATTTAGCCTGCAGGGTTTCGGGGATTTTCTGATCAAAGCGTCCGACCGGTTTGAGTCCGATCGTCTCCGGATCGATGAATTCGGCGGTGGCCCGGAAGAAGTCGAAACGACCTGAGTTCAACTGGGTTCGGCGGTAGTCGGCAAAATCGGCAATCAGGCGGTTCTTGCGGCGCATGATGGCGGCCCAGTCCGCCTTGGCCGGGCCGGGCAGTTGAATCCCGAAGTCCCGCGCCTCCCGGATGGCCTGCAGACGATGCGCGGATTCGAGAATGGCCTTGGTCGGCATACAGCCCCGCAGGATGCAGAGGCCCCCGACTTCACGACCTCCTTCCACCACCGCTACTTTTAGTCCGGCTTCATGGGCCGTGCGAGCGGCGGCGTAGCCACCACTACCACCGCCAATGATGATGACATCATACGGCTTCATCTGACTCAAGCCGCCTGCTTCAGTGTCGGGCTGGTTTTCAGGGTTTCCCGCATTGAGTTGAATTTGGGATAGAGATATTTGGCTGCGGAGAGGTTACTGCGGGTTACCGCGGCGGCATGATGGAGGCCATTTTCCCGCAGGAAATCGAGGCTTTTCCATAGGAGGGCCTGGCCTGCGCCACGGCAGCGGTATTCTTCAATGACAAAGACACCGCTGAGGAAATGGCGGGAACTATCCGCATCGAGGCTGAGGAGGCTGCCTCCGACAATCCTTTTGCCATCTTCGAGAACGATGGTGCGAATATCACGCCCGTCGATGGGATCGGGTGCCTGACTGCGGCATTCCCCGATGCGCTCTATTTGCAGTGGGCCCCAGCCAATTTCTGTCCGGAAGGAGCGCTCCATGGATTCCCAAAAAGGAGTTTCATCGCCCCGCTCTCCCACGCGGATATCAGGCAGTGGGCCAGAGGCAGGAGTAGAGTCCGGGATCTCTTTGAGGTTCCAGGTGAATTTTAACCAATCCGGTTTGAACATATTTTTTTATTTTGGCTGCCTTCAGTGGGTTGGCAAGTGGTTATTTATTTGAGGAGGTTAATTGCTATGATCCGGGCTTGACAGCTTGGGTTTCCCGGAGATCTTCCGGTAGTTCCTCAGGATCAAATGATTCCGCCTCGATTTCCAGCAAGCTGATGAAAGGGGCACTAAAATCCGGCTTCGCGCTCCCGCTCCGGTCGACCAGGCAGGCCACCGTCGTCACTTCAGCACCGGCACCGCGCACGAGATCCACTACCTCCCGGACGGCACTGCCAGTC
The DNA here is from genome assembly GCA_964438585.1 of uncultured Blastochloridaceae bacterium. Taxonomy (GTDB): domain Bacteria; phylum Verrucomicrobiota; class Verrucomicrobiia; order Methylacidiphilales; family JBCBYL01; genus JBCBYL01. Next base: position 4,439 of record CAYTLD010000033.1, read on the forward strand.
GTGACCACATCTTCCGCTACCAGGTAGCGCTGGGCGGGATCGATGGCAAAGCGTCGCATGACCAGCTTCCCCTCCTGTTTCTCGGCAAAAATATGCGGGAGGCCGAGGTGGCGGGCGACCTCATGTCCGACCAGAATCCCCCCCAGGGCCGGGGAAATGACGCAGGTGGCACCGGACTCCCGCACCCGCCGGGCCAGTGAAGCGCAGATGTCCGAACATAACCCGGGGTGCTGGAGCAGCCGGGCACATTGGAAATAAACCCGGCTGTGCCGTCCGGATCTGAGGATAAAATGCCCGTGGAGGAGAGCCCCCAGCTCCTCGAATTTTTCTCGCAGTTCTTTACCTTCCATCCGCTCCTCCTGTCAGGACGATGGCGTCCATCTCGACCAAGGCCCCTTTGGGCAGCGCAGAAACCTCGACGGTGGCCCGGGCCGGTCGATGTTCGCCCATGACGGCAGCATAACAGGCGTTGACCTCGGAAAATGCCGACAGGTCGGTGAGATAAATGGTCACTTTGACCACATCAGTCCAATTCCGGTCGGCGGCCCGGATGACCGCTTCGAGGTTTTTCAGCACCTGCTCGGTCTGTTCCCGGATTCCACCCTCGGCCATTTCCCCGGTCTCAGGGAGGAGCGGGATTTGGCCGGAAAGAAAAAGAAAGCCCCCCGCCTCGATGGCTTGGGAATACGGCCCCACCGCCGCTGGAGCCTGATCGGTTTGAATCATGTTCATCGCCACTATTAAGCAAACCAGGAAAGCATCTGTAAAGGGAATCCAGAGCAGGTTTCCCAGAGGCCTTCATGGGACGGCATTGTATCGTTATTTTAAAGCAATTCTGGGAAGCATTACGTATGGTTGAGCCAGGTGGCAAACAAACCTGCTTTTATTGACCGTAAAAGCTCCGTAGAGAAGCCTGTAGATGCGGTGAGGGCGTATATTCTGACTGGTGGGTAATTAGGCAGGACAAAGGTCAGAATGAATCTCTGCAAATTGCTGTAAACTGTCAGGGTCATCTTTAAGAGCTCTTGCGGAAGCGAGCATCGTCGACCTTAAGGCTAATACTAAGCACTCTATTGCCTCATCCTTTGTGTCTCCAGCACCTGTAAGGCCAAATTCATCGCAAACTGCGACAAATCCAGAATCAGAATTAATTAGTCGAACCGTTAATTTTTTAGGATTCATAATATTATCGAATAAGAGTTTTTATGCTGTTCTTTTTATATCCTCCGAGAAAAGAGGCTGTTTTAAATCCTGCAGATATTTGATTGCACAAACTTAACATATTTAAATTAGCATTAAAAGCTGTGATTTCAAAATAAGCATATTTTGTTCCTTCAACAGTATAACGCGAAGCAGCGGTTATACTGCAATGATATTCTTCAGCGATATTTTCCATTTTATTCATATCTGAAATTTGGCAGTTTTCCACGGCCCAGACACAAGAGGCAATTTCTTTAAATTCCGGGCGAGTCTCAGATAAAAGAAAAAAAACCGTGATATTTGGCTTGTTCTGTATTTCAGCCTCCAGAACTGGAACCCGAAAGTGCTTTGCTGCCTGGACGCTTCCTACTGCGCATTGGTGCGGATCTTTTGTTTTAGAGACCATTTCCACGGCTTTTGATGTGCTGTCAACGGGAATAAACCGAGCGTTTTTCCTAAATGGATCATTCATCCATCTCGATATTTGTTTAAGGACGGGCTGCTTTGAAAATACCTCTCGGATCTCAGAGATTTCACCAAATCCGCAAGCATGATGCTCTATATCGTCGGCAAATACGCCATTAACAAATATTTTTTCCCTATACTTAAGTATAACCTTTTGGGCCTCAACCACGTCATGACCATTGGTGTTATAAAAAGGGATCAAAGCGGCTTCACAACCTTTGGATAAAATTGCGCTGCATGCGTCGTTAAAGTCATCGTACCTGACTAAAGTGGCTTTAGGAAATTCTTTGATGGCAAGACAGTAGCTGAAACTGTATTCAGGCCCTAGATAACCAATACTTTTGGGTTGCTCCACGGCAAAACTTTGCGGGTTTCATGAAGTGGAATCAATAAAAACTAATAAACAGGGTAAACCGCTTGCCACAACTTAAGGTCGATTAAGGACGAAGCCGAAGCGCGGCCATCTCGCAGACTCGCGATTAATCGGAGCCTCATAAGTGCCCTATAGTAAGGAGCCTTGGGCAAGATGCCCAAGGCTGCGGCCAGGATGGCCGCGCTCCTGGAGAATCCTTAAGTTAACGGCAAATTTACCCCGTCCCCTATTTTGGTCATACCTCAACTGCTGATAGGCTCGAGTTTGTAGGGGTGGGTTTTGTTGGAGGCCCAGTGGGCGACGTAGAGGTTTCCTTCATGGTCCAGAATGATATCGTGGCAGTTGAGGAAGGGCTTGGGCTCGATATTCCGGTAAAGGGCCGCTTCGCCCTCGGCTCCTCTCCGAACTCTTTGGGACAGTTACCGCACCGGACATGGTGCGGAAAGAAATTGATTCCCTTCGCTTGCGTGACCAGCGGGTTGCCATCGTAGGCATATTCCTCCAGAACACTGAGGCCATCGGCTGCACCATTACCCGCATCG
>CAYTLD010000033.1:7118-8512 GCA_964438585.1 uncultured Blastochloridaceae bacterium
AAGGAAACCTGTGAAAGCGACTTGCTTATAAAAAAACAGGGAGACTCCTCTCGAAGTCTCCCCGCTCTCGCTATGATGTGAGTATAAATTATTTCGTCCTGCGGCGACTAGCCATCAGTGCACCAAGGCCTAGCCCGAAGAGGGCCATGCTGGAGGGTTCCGGGATTGCATTGAATGTGTAAGTTGCAGTAGCCGTTTGGGCACCATCGGTAGCATGAGTTCCTGTGACATCGAAAGTCAGATCATACAAGCCCAACTCGGTGAATGCCCAGTTGTAGTGCTCATGAGATCCTGGTGTTTGAGAGACAGCGTCAGCAGCTGAAATACCGCCATCTGTGGCCATCAGTTGAGTGGGAGTTCCAAATGAGTCAGTCGTGTAAAGCGAGAAGAAACCCCCATTTGTCACACCTGTGCCGCTGATACCTGTCAATGTCAGGGTAATGTCGCCGGTCCAGTCGGCTGGGACAAGTTCTTCCATGCCGATTCCAACAAAAGGAACATTCGGATCTTCAGTTTGAGGAAAGACATAAAAATCTGTCCCAGCGGTAACGCCGATAAAATCCCAGGTAGGACTTGCTGGGCGTGTTTCAACACGATTACCGACAGCAATCAGTTCATCAGGCTCATATTCCGTTCCTGACGGCCCAAAGCTTTGAGAAACCCCATCGAGAACCACTGTTTCATCATCTTCACCGATATGCCAATGCGGCTCCAGTCCATCCAGTGAATCATAACCGATACCAATGTCACCATGACCCGCCGTCCATTCGACTTGAGCCTGCCCGGTTTGAATTCCTGCGCAGCAGGCGCAGCCCATCATAATTCCCATCCATTTTCTCCAGTTCATTCTCTTCTCCTTTGTTGTTTAGTTTAGATTGCTCGGTTAATTTGATTACGATAATGCATTATCAATTGAGGGTCAAACACTTTTCCATCCTTTTATTTCAGTAAGTGATGGATTCCTGAACGATAACCCGGACGCGGGCAAAGCGCTTGGCTTTGCTGGCGATGGATTCCGTGTCGATGACGGTCACCCGCTCCCAGGTGCTGTTGATCGATTCCGGGGGGAGAGGCGTAGCCACCGCCCATCCCTCTTCATTCGTGAGGTCGTCGTTGAACTCGACGATGTATTGAATTTGGGGATTGGTGGCGGATTTGCGACAGACCATCTGCAAATGGAGCCGATCCACCCCACCGGATTCCGCCACCCACCCGGTGGGCAGACCGGACGTTCCCGAGTCACGCTCAAGCGCGTGTCGGTCCCGGATCGTCGGATTCATATTAAAGGCATATTCCTCGATCAACTTGGCCTGATCTCCATCGCTGTCGGATTCGGAACCGGTCACCTGATCATCAACCAGATCCAAGCCCCCATAATGATCAGCCAGCCAGGT
>CAYTLD010000033.1:8612-15740 GCA_964438585.1 uncultured Blastochloridaceae bacterium
AGGAGATGATTGGTCGGAGGTCCGGTTACATTTCCAAAAGGGTCGGTTTCCGGAACAAAGAGGAAACTATTTAAAATGTAACTGGTGCCACCGGATGCCAGCCGATCTTTTCCTTTGGGATCCGCCGGACAAATTCTTATCTCATCCATATTGGAGAGGTAGGGTGCCAGGAGATCGATCCAGGTATTACCGACCGCAGCGGTGTGGGAAGTTTCCGGGAGACGATTATCGTTCTCACCGGCATAGAGCAGCATGGCCATGCCGATCTGGCGCATGTTTGAGGCGCAGGCGGTCTGTTTGGCCTTCAGCAGGGCTCCACCGATGGCCGGGACGGCTAGAGCGGCCAGCAGCGCGATGATCACTACCACCACCAGCAGTTCGATCAGGGTGAACCCGTTTGATTTAGTTGATTGCACCCGATAGTGATATCTCGTTCTCATTTGATGTCAAAGGAAAATAAATTCATGTGGTTCATGTGATATCGTCTGGCGGCTTTTAGATTTTGCATGGAGCACGTTCCTCCATGTCCTTTCACCCACCAACGAGGAAGGAGGATTTCCACATCCTCCCTATAAATGCGGATGCGACGGAGCGAATCCCTCCATGTCCCATCTCCCTCCCATGTAAAAAATCACAAATGGCCTCGATAAAAATGACTTGAAATATCGATTGTGGGAGCGTTGACTTGACTATGGAGCAAGCAAGTACATTTTCCCCTCACTCTCCCGACTCACCTCACGCGGGTTCTTCTTTTTATCTGCCGGCAAATGGATTCTTTGAGACCTTCAAGGGGATCGGGTTGACCTTTGATGACATCTCCCTGGCCACCAATTATTCTGACGTGCTGCCCCGTGAGACCAAATTGGAGACCCGGCTCTCGGAATCGCTGTCCCTGACCCTGCCTTTTATCTCATCGGACATGGACACGGTGACGGAAGCGGAAATGGCCATCGCCATGGCTTTGAACGGCGGACTCGGACTGATTCATTACAACATGAGTCCCCGGCAGCAAATCAAGCAGGTAGCTCGGGTGAAGAACCATGTCCATGGCCTCATTCAGGATCCGATTACGGTTCTGCCGGACCAGCGGATCGAGGACATCATTCAGCTCATCGACTCCAAGGGCTACACGTTCCGCACCTTCCCGGTCGTGGATGAGGATGGACGGCTGATTGGTCTCCTGCCCGGACAGGTGGTAAAAAAACGCTATGCCGACCGCCAGGTGCGCGAGGCCATGACCCCGCGGGCGAATCTCTTTACGATTTCCGAAGACGCCATCCGCGACCACCCAATCGAAGCGGCCGATAAATTTTTTCATGAAAATATCGGCATCCATAAATTACTGGTGATCGATTCCGGGGACCGACTCTGCGGATTGTTCACACTCAGTGACATTGAGCGGATCGCGGAAGAATCGCGATCCGACCGCCGTCCGGCCCGTGATGCCCATTTCCGCCTGCTTTGCGGAGCGGCTATTTCCGCACCTCGCAATAGCGAAGGGCAACTGGACCGCGACTCCCTGATTTCACATGTCGGGGCACTGGTCGATGAAGGCATCGATGCGGTGGCCCTCTCGACCGCCCACGGATTTTCCGAAGGGGTGGGCACAGCCGCCCGGTTCATCCGCGAATCCTTCCCGGAATTGACCCTGATTGCGGGCAATGTCACCAGTAAGGAGGGGGTGGAATTCCTCGCCCAGGCCGGGGCCGATGCGGTCAAAGTGGGCCAGGGGCCGGGCTCGATTTGCACGACCCGGATTGTGGCCGGAGTGGGCATCCCGCAAATGACCGCCCTCTACGATGCCAGTTGCGCACAAACGGATCGACCGGTCGCGCTGATTGCCGATGGCGGGATTTCCAAGTCCGGGGACATTGTCAAAGCCCTGTCGGTGGCGGATGCGGTCATGTGCGGCAGCCTCTTTGCCGGATGCCGGGAAGCGCCGGGCAAATTACTGGAAATCAACGGCAAGCTGTACAAGGAATACCGGGGCATGGGCAGTCTTGAGGCCATGAAGGCCGGTGCTGCCGCCCGTTATGGACACAAGGTATCTGAGGCGCGGGATAAGATTGCCGCCGAGGGCATCGAGGCCCTCAAGGAGGTGTCGGAGTCCGTCCACCAGGTCATCGCACAATTGGCCGGTGGACTGCAAAGCGGACTGGGCTACCTCGGAGCCCGCACCCTGAGCGAACTCAAGGTAAGGGCACGCTACATCCGCGTGACCGATGCCGGCCTCCGCGAGGCCCGGCCTCACGATATCGTCGAAGTAAAAACGACCACGACCTCGCGGGATTGAATTGGTAATACAAGCGGGGGACGCTGTTTAGAGCGTTTTGTATTCTACCTGTCGCATGCGCGGGAGAAAAGGTGGGGCGCCGTCTCCAGACAAGCCGCTTACCATCAATGACTCCGGCTTGCGTGGAGCCGCCGTCGCTCTGTCGAGCTATGGCGAGCCAGGCTGCTGCGCCCCACCCACTGATCCTTCTTTAAGCGCGTCAAATTGATTACAACATGCTCTAGCGGGTATCTTCGATGACCTCCAGCGTGATCTTGACTTCATCGGCCACACTGAGATTGATCGAGGCGGGGATGTTTAACCTGCCAGTCACGACGTGTTGACCGGCTGCTTCGATGGATTCGAGGTCAACAGGACGCACCTTAAGTGTGTTAGACTTTTTCCACCCCAGATCACGTACGATCGCCTCAACCTCTTTGGGATCGTATTCTAGATTCTGTAGGTGCAAAGATTCCTTCAGCCCGAAGACGACAGGTCTAGCAATGCGGATGATGAGTTGCTGTTCCTTCTCGATACGGAATTGAATGTTGGCAGGCTCGAACCGTTCGACGCTAACACCGGCAGGCAGCCCTTTGACCATGGAGGCTTGCAGGTTCAGATCGGTGGGACCAACCGGTGCGTTCTTGAGGTCAATCTGGATGGTCGGGTTGCTGGTGATTTCAATGCTTTCCGGGACGCTCAGGAGGATGCGAGGGACGATGTTTTCCGCCCCGACGATAAAGGTTCCCGGAGGACGGTTGGTAAATTGGACAGGTGCCTCCATGCTTTTAACCACCACCGGAGCCGCCTGTTTTTCATTGAGTGTGCGCTCCTGGACTTTGGTGACCTGGAGTGAGCCAACTACCGACAGCCCGAGGGCGAGAACCCAGAGTCCGAGGGCCAGCGTCTGCGACCGGCGCTGCGATGATTTGGACTGGCCTTGCCCGATAATTCCTCCCAGCACCTTCTGCAGTTTCTTTTGATCGCTGTCCGGTAGAATGTCCAACTTGCCGCTGTGAGCGTGTGAAATGACACCCCGTTCCTCAGAGACAATGAGCACATCGGCATCGCAGCGCTCTGTCAATCCCAGAGCAGCCAGATGCCGGGTACCCAGATGCGCACCTACTCCATCCGCCGAAGCCAGCGGCAATACACCGCCGATATGCACGATCCGGTTGTTGCGAATTACCATCGCTCCATCATGGCGCGGGCAGTTGGGATTAAAAATGGACAGAATCAGAGAGCGATTCACCTTGGCATCCAACACTTCGCCCCCACTGATGAAATCATCGACGCTCTGGACTCGGGGAAAAACGAGCAGGGCTCCGGTTCGTTTACGCCTTAACTGGTCCAGGCATTCCGTCAATTCCGGAACAATTTCGCGCGTATTCGTAAGCCGCGGACTAAAAAAAGCCCCCTGGCTGGCCGATTGATAAATCCTCCCCAACTCTGGAAGGAAACTGAGGATGAGCAAAACCGTGAACGGAAAAATCAGGGCCAGCGCCAACAATCCGGCAAAAGGAAGGTTAAGCCAGTAAACCCCAAAACCAGTCAGTCCGATCACGATCAGAACTGCCAGCATTTTGACCAGGCGAGGGTAGATGAAAAGCCAGCCAATGACTAAGCGCAGTAGCAGGGTGCATAAGGCAATATCGATGAGAAATATGAGCGTGCGCTCCATCTTCAGCCTTTATCTCCATCATCCTCAGTCCCTTGAGCGATACGCCTTAACTCAGCCTCCACATCGATAAGCCCCTCGGGCTCGTCTGTCATGATCATGATGATCTCACCGGGCTCGATCTTATGAATCCCGTAGTACTTACCGAAGCTCAGTTGCCTGATCATCCCGTGAAACTGAGGCTGAAGCTGCTTCCAGATGTGCGCCGCCATCAGACCGGGAAGCTTGGTATTCCCCAGCACCACCTCGAAATCGTAAAATTCGATGTTCTCCTCCGATAATTCGACCATGATGTGGGTTTGCATGAGAAACTTCCGGTTAAAAAAGGTGATTTCATCGATGATGCTCAGGCGTCGAGGATCAATCTGGAAGGCCGTTTTTTCACGCGCCATATCGAACATTCCCTCGGAACCTTTCCCTTCATAGATTAGGTGACGCTCGAGGGCGGTATTAATCTCATCCTGCCGTAAGGAGATCTGCAGGTCGGATTGCTTTTTCACCAGTATCTCGGGCTCCGAGCAGAAAAAGATGGTTCGTCCCAGCGATGTCTCTGCCAGGGCTGGGGCTTCCGGAGATGACTGGACGCCAACATCCGCCACTGTTTTTTTTCCGGCAAAGATGCCATAGATAAAATAGGAATTAAATCCCAGCAATCCGAGTAACAGCACCATGGCAATGACTCCAGGGGCTCCTTTGGGAAGAGCTGATTTGGAAGCACTTTGCAGCAGGAACACAATCAGGAAAATGACCGTCACTAGTGCTGGCGCGAAGATGACCGCTACCGGAATTCCACTAACCGCCACCGACGGCAGGGTGACGGACAATTGCTTGCCGTAAAAATCGTCCGCCAGTTTTTTTTCACGGTCGTCGTAACTTTTACCGATATTTTCCAGATCAATCCACTCACCCTGCCAGAAAGTGAGCCCGGCCTCGAGGTGGGCGCGATGCTGCTTCATCGCTTCGATGCGTGCACTTAGCTCACTTGCGAATTCCGGCTCTTTTTCGATTAATTCCTCCCCGGCACGGATCACTTTATCCAGCTGTTCCACCGGGTATTGTGCCTGCGGGTTGTATTCGGTTTCTTTCCAGGCGGCCAGTTGGGCCTCCAGTTCCTCCCGGGCTTGGGCATCCGCTGCCTTGTCAAGTTCACTTATAGCAAAAGCCAGACGGGCCTGCTCCTGTTTGAATATTTCAGACGCCTCACCGGCTTTTTCCGCCAGTGCATTTTGAGCCTCCAGTGCCGCCTCCAGAACCGGCTTAGTAAGGCCGCTTAGGTCCTCCGGTATGGCGGGTGCGTCCCCGAGGTAAAAATCGCGTTGCCAGCCCATGGATTTTCCGTCCGGGGTGCGGACACTGACGATGGAGGAGAGCACCTTCACTTCTGCGGCACGGATGATTTGCCGCCCCGAGCCGGGCTCGTCAATCAGCACCCATTTTTCCACCCACGACTCCTCGGATTGAGCTATCCCCGTCAGAGCTAGGACGGCATATAGACACAAACCGGATAGGACGCGTGCGCGATGAAAATAACCTCGAATATACATAGTGCCTGACATTAGATAAACTTAACTTGGCTGTCGAGACATACGTTGCATGTCATCGAATCTTTACAATAGCCCGCGCTCGTTAAAGTCCTGTATGTTCCGGCTGCCGGAAGCCATACTCAGATCGAGCATAAATTTCAACAGGCAGACTTCCCAACCGTCATCGACTCCTGTCACCACGGCGGAAAGCGGATCTTTCCGGCTCTCCACCTCATCTTTGACCCGTTCTGCGACTGAGGTCATCGGCTCATGAACCTCATATTCCCGGATATCGGATTTGGAAATGCGGAATCCGTAATGCAGGATGGCCCATTGGCTGGCCTGGCCGCTAACCATTTCCGCAAATTCCTGAGCCTTCTCCCCGAACCCTTCCAGCATCAGCTTGGAGTAATTATCCGGCGTGATGATTTGCGGACGCTCACTGTGAACCGATCCCTCCCTGACTTTGGAGAGATTGATCTGGTCCATGGCCTCGGTGATGAGGATGTAGTTAAAGGTGGTAGTGCTGAAGGTCTCCAGCCGTTTCTCAGGAGGTCGAATGACCCGGGTATTTTCCAGGGCATAATGAAAATCATCTTCAGAAAGCATGATTCTATACTACACGTTAAGAGGAACTGTGCATCACATTTAAATTTGAGCTTGTACGTATAAGTTCGATGGGTAGGGCGCTGCCTCCAGGCAAGCCGTAGATGGCAGGAAGATAAGACGCCCGGCTTGTCTGGAGACGGCGCCCTACCTTGGTGCCATTTAGGCATTGTCGTTTTTTAACGCGGACGTTCTGCATTTAAATTTAGAACCGCTTGCCGGTAAAGGTCGGGATCCGGATCGGGAAAATAGCAGCAGTCCTCCATTCCGTCGGGCAGCAGTTCCCTGAGCATTTTCCGGTAGTCCTGGATGGTCTCCATACCCTGCCCCTGGGTCCTCCACTGGCTCTTGTGCGGAAAATACTCACTGTAGCCGGGAACCACCTTGCGGAATTGCAAGCTGGCCGGCCACTCCCCCCAATAGCGCACCGCCAGGGCATAATGCAGATTCATAAAGACCACCCGCTCCGTCAAGGTGCGTTCGGAAGGCTCAACTCCCTCGCGCAAATACTTCAGGGTGTCCCGAAAGAAAAACGGATCGGCGAGGGCGGCTCTCCCGACCATGACCCCATCACAGCCCACCTCCTCGATCATTCTCTTGGCATCCAGGTGGTTATGCACGTCTCCATTTCCGATCACAGGTATCCGTTGAACCGATTCTTTTACGCGCCGGATGGCATCGAGGTTCACCGCTCCGCTATAGCCCTGCTCCTTGGTGCGCCCGTGAATGGCCACGGCCGCCACCCCCATGGCCTCCAACCGGGGAGCCACCCGGTGCGCATTGATCGTCTTCTCATCCCAACCCAGCCGCATTTTTGCCGTGACCGGGATATTCACCGCCCGGACAATGGCCTCCAACAATTCCTCCGTCAGTTCCTCATCCTTCATCAGAGCGGCCCCGGCTCCACCGCGGGTCACTTTATGAGAGGGACACCCGAGATTGATATCGATAAAATCAAGACCCAGATCCTCGAGAAATTTCGCGGCATCGGTTAACTCGGATCGTGAGGCACCGAAGAGTTGAACCCCCAGCGGGCGGTCATCCGCCGC
>CAYTLD010000034.1:0-8878 GCA_964438585.1 uncultured Blastochloridaceae bacterium
TTATCGGCATCGGCGTTCCCTCGATTTGTTCCTTCGGGATGCCCGTTTCCAGCTTCATCACCCCTCCGCTGTAATCGCTAGGCTCTTCCTCGATCAGCACCGGCATTTCCTCTGCGATTTCCCCGGCACGGCCCCCGGCTTCATTCTTGCCCTCGAAGCGTCTGCTCTCACCGTCGTGCAGCATTTTCGGATCTAGGCGCACGGTCATCGGCTCCTCATATCCCTGAAAGGACTGCCGGGGTTCGACCCCCTTGAAGACAACTATATCCTTAAAAGCAATGTATCCAATTCCGAGCACCAGCACAGCCGTGCCCAACGGCGCCCACTGCTGCGGAGGCAATATCTGCAGCCACCAGGGAATGGGTGAGGGCTCGCGCCTGCCTCTTCCCACCTTTTCCGCTTTTTCCATTTTTCCCAATTCCGCCAGCGCCTCCTCAACCGCTGCTTTCCCTTCCTCATCCAGCAACAATGACGAAGCCGCCTCCAGAGAAGCGACTTCGTTTATCAGGTCCGTGGCCTGCCGGAGGGCATCGATTTCTTTTCTCAATTCCGGGTCCGCCTCGATCGTCTTTTCAATCCGCGCCTTCTCGCGCGGGCTCAGCTCATCGAGCACATAGGCGGTCAGCCGGTAGTTGTCATTGTCCAGTTTCATAGTGATAAATCCTCCTTCCAGGTGCCGGTGGCACCTGCTTCATTCAATTTTTCTCTCAGGCGTTTGATCGCGTTATGCAGGTGCACGCCCACATTGCTGACCCGCAGCCCGGTGACCTGAGCAATTTCCTTGTAGCTCAGACCTTCCATAAATTTGAGCCGGACGATCTCACGCTGCTGCGGAGTCAATTCCTTCATCAATTCCTGCACCAGCTCCCGCCGATCCTGATCCTGCGCATCCTCATCCGGAGCCACCTCATTCCCGGCCAGGCTATAGGCCTCCTCGATTGGACTCTCCGGATGACGCGCCCGCTTCCGGTAGAGATCAAGGGCGTGGTTGCGACAGACCCGGTAAAGCCAGGGCCCCGGCGGATCCCCGACCTTGCCCGGCTTCTGACGGCAAAATTTGAGAAACGTTTCCTGCACGACATCCCGCGCCGATTCCGGGTCACCCGTCAGCCCGCACGTATAGCGAAGAAGCGCCGCTTCATAATGTTCCACATGATGGCGCATCCAGTCCGCCACCCCTGAGGTGCCGGAATCTGAAACCGCACGCGAGGAGGGTAGATTCATCGAAGTTGTCATATCAAAATTCATGGTTCATGAATAGAACGCATCTCCCCCCAATTTTATTAATCCCCCCTCCCACAACCCTCCCTAGACCACCCGCGCCCGCGCCACCCCGCCCTCCTACCTGCTGCCTTCTCCGCACATTCCATCTTGAATGTCATACGTATGACATTCAAGATGGAGGTCATGAACATATCACCTAAAGTGTTTCACACCTTATCCATCGTCTTCTGGCTTAATCATGCGATCACCCGCCCCGGCGCGTTTGTGATGCGGGGTCATACCGGATACCTGCACAAGCTTTTCAAAGAATTGGCGGAGGAAGCGGAAGAGAAAAAATGGCTTCGGCTCAGTGGAAAGTCCCCTGATCGCCAGAAATTGACTCTAAGCCCAGGATTCCATAGCGCACTCCACGGTATGCGGGAACCCTCCCCCCGATGGAATTATGACTGGGATGGTCAGTGGTATTGGCTGATGTTTGATATCGCCCGGAAAGATTCATCCCTGCGAAGCAGACTCCTGCGGGTTCTGCGCCGTGAAGGGTTTGGTCTGTTACAAGGCAGTGTCTGGGTAACTCCATTTCACCCAAGGATATACATCGATTCACTTGAGCGTCTGAAAACAAAGTATTCCGTCAGAATGTGCATCCTTTCCGGAGAAGCGATACCCATTGATGGGGATATGGAGCCAGCTTACGAAGCATGGGATTGGAAGAAAATTTATGCCGCGCATGAAAGCTACCAACAATGGCTCAAACAGGCCAAGACCTCCGTCGATCCATCTTCAATGCCAGCGGTTCGCGATGCCTTCCACTCAGAAATAAGGCAATGGAAATCGCTTGCCACCTTGGACCCATTCCTACCGCGAGTCCTCTGGCCGGACAAGTATCCTGGAGAGAAAAGCTGGCAGCTACGCGAGTCCCTCCTGATCTCCTGGGCTCAGGCATCAGTTCAATCCCCTCCATCTTGAATGTCATACGTATGACATTCAAGATGGAGGGGGGGGAGGGGCAGGAGAGGGAATTGCGGGTCAGGTTTGGAGGGGGAAGATTTCGACTTTGACGCCGGGGGAATAGCAGATGTGGTCGGGGGGATGCGTGGGCAGGGGCAGGCTATCGGCGTCTATGACTCCCGGATCCCAGGCGGTTGCCTCGGCAGCGGTGATACGGTAGGGAGGATGCCAGACGCGCCCGGAATGGATAGTTCCCTTTCCATCGAGGCTGAAGAGGCGGTAGCGCTCGATGAGAAAGAATTCCAGCGATCCGGGTTCGGCTTCCCGCTCGGGGCCGGTGGAGGAATAGATGTAGCGGCCTGATCCATCCTGTGGCAGGATTGAGCGTCGGTCTATCCTTCGACTAACATATTCCCATCCCTGCCCGTCCGGGTTCTGCTGCATCCGCATCCGGGCATGAAAATAATCCAACTTAAAAAAGGTACGGGCCACTTCTACGGCGATGGGTTGATTGCAATCGAGCGAATAGAACCAGACTCCGGGGTGCCCGGCTTCATCGGTGACATAGGTGCGCACGTTGAGTTCGAGAAAATTGGAAATCCAGGGCAGGGCGGGTAAGCTCCTTGGACGGACACCGGACATGCGGAAGGGAACGATAGCCAGCCAGGCCTTTCCGTCATAGGTATCCATACGCAGTCCCTTCGGCAGGGTGGCTTGGAGAACTTCCGGCTCTATCTGCCAGTGAAGAAAGAGCAGGTGCTCCCAGCGCTGAAACATGACCGGGCTCCCTTCGGGACGTTCCCGTTCTCTGAGTTGACATTCTATTCCTGATTTCATTACTAGGTGTCCGATGAGTTCCCAACAAGAAATTTGATGAGTTCCCTCCACCGTGCGGCATCGGTGAAATCCGCCCAGTGCCCTACGCCCTCCTGCACCCAGAGGCGCTTTTCACCCGGCACCTGGGCATGGAGTTGCTCTGCTAACTCCGGAGGGGTAAGGGAATCCATTGCTCCCGCCAGAATGACTACTTTTCCCGGATAGCGGAGAATATGGTCGGCATTCCGATACTCATCTTCGAGAAGAAAATCCGCTGGAATAAGGTGATGAAAAAGGCCGAAGGTATTTTTCAAGTAGGCGCGGGCCGCGTTCGCCAGCTCGGTGTAGGGTGTAACCAGAATAATCCCGGCGATTTCCTCCGGGTGATCCCCGGCCATCCGGCATGCGACCGCTGCTCCCATCGACTGACCGAGAAGGTAGCGCGGGTTTCGGGTCGGAATGGCGGCCAGCATTTCCTCAGCCGCCCGGATGACGGTCTTCTCCGATGTCCTGCCCTCCCGCATCGCGTAGCCGGGATATTCCAGGATGTAAAAATTTGCCTCGATCCCCTGCGGCAGAAATTCCCGGATTTTTACCGCCCAGGCGGTAGCCCGCACTGCATGGTCTCCATTCCCGTAAAAAATGACCCAGTCCTGCGTCGCATCCGGATGCCGCTGGTGAAATCCGGTGAAATCCCCGGCTTCATTCTCGAATCGGTCAAAGCCGCTCAACTCGTAGTGCCCGGCATAAGCCACATTGTTTAGATCCAGATCCTGATACATGTAAGCACCTGGATAAAGCAGTGAATGCCGCATCAGCCAGAGCAAAACCATGACGGCCACATAGAGAACGACCGGTAGTAGAACAAGAGTACTCATCAATATTCGGGTGATTTTTTTCATTTCAATCGGAAAAAGAAATACCTCAGATCGTCCCGTTTCCCAATTTTAATTACCGGCTCCGGGTCTCATCTGATTACCTAATTAATCACGGCCATCAAATCAGACGGATAAAAAACGGCCTGTGACTCCGGGAGAAATTTGGCAAAGAAGAATGAAAGTGGCTTCGATGGGGCAGATAAGCGCCTGACCCAAGTTTCAAGAGTCCGGGTGATTCGTCGGGATCGACAGGGGGGCAAAGAGGTGGTTATATGGTTTTATGAATCCGAACTATGAGCAGATGAAATTCCGCCGCTGCGGGCGCAGTGGATTGAAGCTTCCGGAAATTTCGTTGGGGGGCTGGCATAATTTTCACGATCTGGAGCGGGCGCGTGAGCTGACCTGCACGGCATTTTCGGCAGGGGTCACTTACTTTGACTTTGCCAATAATTACGGGCCGCCGGGTGGGCTGGCGGAGGTGCAATTTGGCAATATCCTCAATTCCGACTTGGCCGCACACCGTGATGAAATTATCCTGGCAACCAAGGCTGGTTACCCGATGTGGGACGGGCCCTATGGGAATGGGGGATCGCGTAAGTATTTGCTCTCCAGTCTGGATCAGTCGCTGAACCGGCTGGGAGTGGATTATGTGGATATTTTCTATCACCACCGCCCGGATCCAGAGACCCCCTTGGAGGAAAGCCTGGGGGCATTGGTGACTGCCGTCGAATCCGGAAAGGCACTTTACGCCGGGATATCGAATTATCCCGCTGGTCTGGTCAAGCAGGCATCTAAGTGGATGGAATCGGCCGGGGTTCCTCTTCTCCTGAATCAATCTGCTTATAATATGATCAACCGGGAGGTGGAGCCGGGTGTTCTGCGCCAGTTGGAGAAGCGGGGCCTGGGCCTGGCCGCTTACTCCCCGCTCGCTCAGGGGCTGCTCAGTGACCGATACTTGCATGGAATACCCCGCGATTCCCGCGCCGGGGGCGACAGCCGCTTCCTGCAGGCCCGCCAGATTAACGCCCACCTGGTTGACCAGATACGCGCGCTCACTGGACTGGCGGAGAGCCGAGGCCAGTCACTGGCGCAAATGGCCCTCCAGTGGTGCCTAAGAGACCCGCGGGTGACCACGGTCATTATAGGTGCCAGCCGCGCGGAGCAGGTCGAGGACTGCCTGAAGGCGATATCCGCGCCGGATTTGGAGAAGGACGTGCTAGATCAGATTGATCAGATCCTCGGGGTCCGGATGTCTATCCCGGACGACGCAATGGAGGACGAAGACGATGAGTGAGATTTTTGCCCCGCAGGAAGATAAGCGTGAGGTGGAACTGGGAAAGCAACTGGCCCCCCGCTTCAATGAAGACGGGCTGATCCCGGCGATTGTTACCGATGCGGCTTCCGGAGAGGTGGTCATGTTTGCCTGGATGAACCGCGAGTCCCTGGCCCGGACAATCGAGTGCGGAGAGGCGGTTTACTGGAGCCGAAGCCGGAAGGAAATCTGGCATAAAGGAGCCACGAGTGGGAACACCCAGAAGATAATCGAGATGCGGATCGACTGCGACCAGGATGCCCTCTGGCTCAAGGTTGAAGTGAGTGGCCACGGAGCCAGTTGCCACAATGGCTATGCCTCTTGCTTTTACCGGGAGATTCCGACCGGGGAGATGCGGGGAAAAGAAAAAGGGGAATTAGTCTTTAAGCAGGAACCGGTATTTAACCCGGATGAGGTGTATAAAAGGTGAGAAGGTAGGAAAAGTGATTTCAACAATGCACCTTTTTACCTTCGCACCTTTATACTTTCCTACTTTAATACTTTCTTACTTTTTTTCTACTGAGGGATAATCCCGGTCGGATTGATTCCGGGATCGATCAGGTCATCCTCGAATTCTTGGATTAGGGCGGCGCGCCCGTCCTTGACCCGGTGGTAGCGTAGAATGCTTGAACCGACTTGGATAATATCGTTCTCCTTGATGGCAACACTTTCATTGATCAGCTCGCCGTTCAGGAAGGTGCCATTTCCGCTACTGAGGTTGGTGATGGTCACGTCCCGTGGGCCGACTTCCAGCAAGAGGTGCCGTCTCGAAACGGTGGCGTCATTGATGGTGACATCGGCGGAATTGCTGCGGCCGAGAATTATTTTTCCACTGTCGAGGATATGAACCTTCCGGTTGGGCTCATCTTTCATTTCAAAAAGGACACTGGTGGTTTTCTGAACACGTTTTTTATGGTCTTCCCCCGGTTGGGGCGGAGGAGGGGGCGATGATTTATCACCGAGCATTTTGCTCTTGCTCTGAGCTTCGATGAGAAGCAGTTCGGTCGGTCGGGTTATGGTTCGGTGCGGGGTGCGCTGGCCCATATGAAATTCCCGATTCCCGGTATCAAATTCGACAATCTTCCAGAAGGCTTCCTCACCGGTCAGGTCGTTGGACTCTGCGTGCACCACGTTGCCGTAGTTGATCCAGATGCTTCCGATACTGCAATCCACGCAGCCGGAACGGGTGGATAACAAAGAAACGTGAAGAAAGTCGATTAAGGATTCGCCATTGCTCATCGGGCCTTACAATAAAATAAACTTTATCATCTAAAAGAAAAAAATGAACGGCGGATCAGGGCAGAGGGATGTCCTTCAGATCTAATTGGATGGTGTGCTCGGTGGGGTCGATGGGGATGGAGAGGCGGATGGCGGTATCTTCGGGGAGCGGATGATCGGCGGAGCAGATCCAGATCGCACTCCGAGATGAGCCGTAGGTTCTTGATCGGGAGGGGATGACCTGGAATTGGGGGTCGATTAGTTCCATGTCCCGGATTTTTTTGGCGGCGCCGGTGACTTCGATGCAGAGGTTGGTTTTCATCAGGCGTTTGATTTCCTCTTCATCGGTAACCCCTGGATGGGCGTGGCGGGGGTTGATGATCTGGACCTCGATGCCGTGGGCTTCGAGCAGGGAATTTTCGATCGACTGGCCGAAGGTTTTGAATGCCTCATCGATGACGATTTTTTGGGTGCGGAAGGTGCGCACGATAAAAGAGCCCTGAAGGTGACGGAGGGCGGAGGCCCGGCGTGCGGGAGACCGGAGATCAATGGTCATGAGGGTGCTCGGGTGAGGTTCAGCGGAGCGGATTTCGAGAGGAAGAAATTCGTCTTTTTTTTCCTTAACCGGCAGGATGAGACTGCGGCCGAGGTCGTCCTCGGCTCGGGTAATGGTGACCTGGTGATAATCGAGGGCGGTAGCCAGAAGTGGATCCTGAATGTTGAGGGTTAGTTTCAATTGGTTGCCGGGATCTTCGGTGGTCCGGAGATCGGTAACCGACTCTACCGACACCTCGGCTTGGAGGCGGAGGCAGAAACACAGGAGCAGGATGAATGAGAAAGCCGTTCGCATTTTTTTCATAAATAGCGCAAGGTGGTGGGGTGAATCCAGTTCTTATTGCAGGGGGAGGGATCTCGGGAATCTGTCTGGCCAGGGTTTTGTCCACCCGCAGAATACCATTTCAGATTTTGGATGGGAATTACCTGACGGGTGCCTCCCGGGTGGCGGGCGGCTTGATCAACCCGGTCATTGGCGTCCGTTTTTCCCGGGCCTGGCGGGTAGATGAATGCCTGCCGGAAGCGGCCGGTTTCTACCGCAATCTGGAGAAGATATGGGATGCCGATATTTACCAGCAAGCACCGATCCGGCGACTCTTCAAAAGCCCGGAACAGAAGGCGTTCTGGGAAAAAAAGCGCGACCTGGCCGGGCTACAGCCCTATGCGCACCGAGTTCTGACTCCTGACGAGACCTTTCCGGGAGGGAAGGACCACCTCGGTGGACTCGAAATTGTCGGAGGCGGGTGGCTTAATTTTCCCAGCTTACTGATGTTGGCTAAGAAAGCGTGGTCCGCAGAGGGCTGTTGGATGGAAGGCCACTTGAAGGAAGAGGAGGTGGAATTTAAGGAAGGCTCAGTCCGCTGGCGGGGAGAAAATTTTTCCGCACTGATCGACTGCCGGGGGTATGTCCCGGATTCCGGATGGTGGAGGAATCTCGACTGGCGTCCGGCTCGGGGGGAAATTATCACTGTGCGCACGGATGCGAATTGGCCGGATAATGTCATTTGGAGCCGTGATGTCTTTGTTGTCCCG
This sequence comes from uncultured Blastochloridaceae bacterium, assembly GCA_964438585.1. Taxonomy (GTDB): domain Bacteria; phylum Verrucomicrobiota; class Verrucomicrobiia; order Methylacidiphilales; family JBCBYL01; genus JBCBYL01. The sequence continues at coordinate 7,984 of CAYTLD010000034.1, forward strand.
CTCGGCGGCGGATGTTACCGGGTGGGGGCGACGTATTCATGGGAAGTGGATAATCGCAGTACCACTCCGGAAGGTAAGCAATTACTCCTCGACCGGTTACGTAAGCTGACGGATGACCCTGTCCTGGTCATGGACCACCGCGCCGGGGTCCGTCCGATTCTGCGGGATAAGCGTCCGGTGCTGGGACGGCATCCGGAGCATTCCGGTCTCTGGATTTGTAACGGTATGGGATCGCACGGGGGTACCGTGGCTCCACAAATGGCCCGGCTGCTGGTCGAAGCCATCTATGAGGGAACCCCGCTTCCGGAGGAAGTGGACATAGCACGATTTGAGTCATGACCTCCACATCTCCAATCAGGGAATTACATCCCCGTTGTCATCAGGCCCTGCGGGAAGTCGTCCGGGCCGGGGATGTGGTCATTGACGCCACCACCGGCAATGGCTACGACACCTGCTGCCTGGCAAAAGCGGTCGGGCCAGCAGGTGTTGTCTATGCCTTTGATATCCAACAGGAGGCGCTTGATGCAGCCCGTCAGCGTCTGGAAGCCAAGGCAATCGATGACCGCGTCATCTGGAATCTGGCGGGTCATGAAAAAATGGCAACTGTTCTGCCTGACCATCTGGCCGGAAAAATACGGGCTATTTGCTTTAACCTGGGATACTTGCCGGGAGGAGATCATGGTCTTACGACTCGTGTGCCGACGACAGAAGCGGCACTGGAAGAGGCCCGGCGGCTGCTGGCTCCCGGCGGCTTGATCACCTTGATGATTTATCACGGGCACCCGGAGGGAGCGCGGGAAAGGGAAGCTATCGAGAAGTGGCTGGAAAAGTTGGATAGATCAAAATGGACATGGTCAGATGCCTCCATCGTCAATCCCTCGGCACCCAGGTTGCT
>CAYTLD010000034.1:8978-15513 GCA_964438585.1 uncultured Blastochloridaceae bacterium
GGCCAACGGACTGGGTTGAACGTAGCCCCTAAATGGCGGCCTGTAGGGCCGCGATTCTATTCCTTATAACTCCCCCGATCCTCTCCATAAATAAAGTTGATATCTGATCAAGCCTGGTCAGACTAAGCTTATATGAAAACCGTCAATATGCAGGTCGCGAAAACCCACCTTTCAAAACTCGTGGACGATGCGCTCAGTGGAGATGAAATCGTAATTGCCAAGGCTGGCAAGCCCCTCGTTACCCTCGTTCCGTGCCGCCCTCGGAAAACGAACCGTGTCGGAGGCCAGTTGGCAGAACAAATTGCTGATATTCCAGTCAACTTCGATGCCCTAGACCCTGAAATCCAGTCGCTCTTCCATTCATGAAGTTATTATTGGATACCCACAGCTTGAAAAACGTTACCCGCGACCCCCTGATGACACCCTACGGCATCGATATTCTCAAAGCGTAAACCAAAATTCTAAAATCGACCGGCTACCTTCCCTCCTCCGCCCCCCCCACCAAAAAACGCTGTTTGCGAAGTCCGTGGCCCCCACCTACAGTCAGGCATGGAAAAATTGGATCCGCGCCAGATGAAAATTTTTGCCGCCATGCCGATCGAGCGCAAATGGGAGTTGGTCGCCTCCCTCGAGCGCGAGGCCCGCGCGCTCTGCGCCAGCCGCCTCCGCCAGGAAAACCCGGACTGGACACCAGAAGAAATCGAAGCCGGCGTCCGACGCTGGTGGCTCCACTCCGTCAATTGATATGGATCTTTATCAAGTCTTTATCGCCCCCTTGGAAGAAGCCGGAATCCGCTATATGATTTCAGGATCGGTGGCATCTATCTTCTACGGGGAGCCCCGCATGACGGCCGATATCGATCTGGGACTCTTTCTTCGTCCCCACGACGCGCTTACTATACAGGAGTGTTTCCCCCCGGATGCCTACTACTGCCCTCCTCTGGACGTATTACAGATTGAGACCAGTAAAGTTCAGCGCGGACACTTTAATCTGATCCACCTCGAGAGCGGCCTGAAAGCAGATGCTTATCCCTCACGGGATCATCTTCTTTACCAATGGGCATGGGGCCATCTCAGGCGTGGAAATCTCTTTTCAGGCGAAGCCTGGTTTGCTCCTCCGGAATATGTCATCGCCTGGAAACTCGAATTTTATCGGGAAGCCGGCAGCGAAAAACACCTCCGCGACATCGCCGGAATCCTCTCCGTCCAAGGCAAAAATCTCGATCACGAACTCATTCAAGAAACCATCCGCGAATTAAGGCTTCAGAACGAATGGCAAAAAGCCGTCGATCTGGCTTCCTGACGGTATTGCCTACTGCATTCTGACCTTTTATTAAAGAGTGATTGGGACGAAGGCCCTGCCATCTGTCACCTGCCGCGCTCAAGCTGACGGAGCCGTTGGCGGGCCAGCGGGTCCAGGCGGTCTTTATTGACGTGATTGAAGCATGCCAGTGCCAGGTCGTGTTGATTCAGGTCGTAATAACAGTGCCCCAGGTTGATGATCAAATCCGGTGAATACATGGTGGCTTTATCCAGGCCGGCCCACCCGGCTTTCAGGCCCTCCAGAGGATTTCCCCGGAGCAGCGAATTTGCGACGATGGCCAGCTCCTGGTGCGAATCATCATGCGGGCCCACCAGGGATTGGATGAGCCCGGGGCTTTTGTTCCTTGAAAGCCTGGCGCGCAGATCTGCTTCAGAGGCCGGAAGTTCGGGATTATATTGCGGAAAATTTCGAACCACCGGCGGCGATACGGACTCCAGGAGATCTTTGCGGATGGCCACACTGTGATAGGGATCCTGATAGACTACCTCCCAGTCGCTGGAGTTATGAAAATAGTGCAGCCACTGCGGTATGCTATTATTGGGAATCAAGGCGACATTCTGATTCCATTTTTTCAGTTGTGCGGGAAGCCGTTGGTAATCCTTGGTCTTCAGGTATTCCCGATAAAAGTCCTCGCCCAAAATTTCCGTCCGCCCGTCAATGAAGACCTTCCTCCGGGTGGAGAACCCGAGGTATCCCCCGGTATCCCAATTATTGAGAATACGTATGGATTCAGGAAGATATTCATTGATGTAATCACAGCTCCGCACCGGCATTACGCGCCCATTGAAATCATGACCCAGTTGATGCGGTGACCTCCTTTCCGAATAATAATACCCGTTAAAGACATGAACGCAGACCACGACGACTGCGGCCGCCAGGGTGGTGAAGAGAATGCCCTCGCTCCACTTGTGTAAAAATCGGGTTGGCGAAGATTTGCCACGCTTGAGGAGTTGCTCGAAAAGGTAGGATGCGCAGCGGGCCGACATGGGCAGGGTGACAAAGAAATAATACCCGTAGATTTTGGTGGCCCTGAAGTAAAGGTAACTGAAGGCCAGAAGCAACAACCAGTCCACCAGGCGCATCCTGCGCCAGCCCGCGACACAAAGCATGGTTACTATCGCGAAGGTGAGCATCCTGAAGACATCCTCCTGATACCAGACAAATTCGCCAAATTGGGTAAACACTTCCCATCTGAAGGGCGACAGAAATTCAGCGGTCCCCGACTGTGCGGATTGGACCACGCTCTCGGGTTGAAGCATCCCAAACTGGGTCAGGGGGTAAAGAAATCCGGATAAGGTGTAGGGAGACAAAAGACAAGCTGCCCAGGCCGCTACTCCGACCTTGAACAACTGCAGGTCAATTTTTTTTCTCAGTATAAGATCGGCCAACCCATGGATGCCTATGCAGGCAATCCCTAAAATGTAGAGCGAGTGGGAATTGACCCAGAAGGCCTGAATGAGCGGGAGCAGCCAGATCCATCGATCCGGTCGCGTTTTATAGCGCTCCAGCAGGAACAGGGTCAGGTTGAGGAAAACCCAGGAATAGAGGTGGGGCCGGACTTCCCAATAGGTGCCGAGAATGAAGATCAGCAGCATGAACGCCGCAGGCCAAGTCACACTTCCCAGTTGCAGCGCCGCTCTTTTAAGAACCAATGCCAAAGAAATATATACCAGGATCATCTTGAGAATAATAAGCCCCAATGTCCCGGCCCATTGATAAGTCAGATAGGTGCTGAGACCAAATAGCGCGGGCCAATAGGGAACGGGATTCCCATAAAACGAATAGCTGAAGGTGTCTTGACGGGGAAATTGTCCCTCTTCGAGGATGAACCGCCCCACCCCCATGTGGTAACCAATATCCGGGCTGTAAACATGGCGGTAGCCGAGGAGCAGGCCCAATATCGCCAACAGCAGGCAAGCCACCAGTTTCCACCGCCAGGCTCCCGGATTCAGGCTCTCGCTGCCCTTCTTTGATCCCATTCGTTCATCACTAGCCCGATCACGTCGGGTTCCAAGAAATTTGTCCGCTGACAACACAAGAATCTGCTTCCGTATTTCCAGCCTATCCTCTAGAAAATCACGTGTTCAGTCCCCAATCAGACGACACCGCTTTGGTCACCGGTGGAGCCGGATTCCTGGGTTCCGCCCTGGTCCGGAGGCTTCTGGCCCTGGGATGGCGCAAAGTCTATGTCCTCGATGATTTCTCGACCGGGTCGGAGAAAAATCTGGCCTCCTTATCGGGGCCCATTGAGGTCTGTCAGCACGACCTGGCCAAACTGGATGACGATAAACTGCGGTCGATACTCCCGGACGTCCAAATGGTCTTTCACCTCGCCGCGGTCAAAAACCGGGCTGGACAACTCAGCCCGGAACGCCTCTGGCAAACCAATGTTGACGGCACGTTCCGGCTGCTCGATCAGTGTGCCCGGGCGGGCATCGCGCGGGTGGTCTTCACCTCTTCACTTTTCGCCTACGGACGCGTCAAAGGAGACAATCTGGTCGAGACCGAACCATCCGATCCCATGACCCTCTACGGGTTGAGCAAGCTCACTGGAGAAAATCTGCTGAAGTATTACGCCCGAACCTCCGGGATGAGCACTCTTTCCCTGCGGGTTTTCTTCGCCTACGGCTCCCGCCAGTCGCAGCACTCCGGGTATAAAACATTAATCAACCGGACCATCGAACGCATCAGCAAGAATCTGGCCCCTCAGATTTACGGGGATGGACAGCAGCAGCTCGACTACATCTACTATGAAGATGTCATCGATGCGCTCATCCAATCCACAGAAAAGACCTTTCAGGGGGATGTCCTCAATGTTTCCACGGGATCGGGATCGAGCGTCCATGATGTGGTCCACGCCATCCGTGATATGATGGATCATACCGGTGAGATTGAATACGGCGAACCGGATGAGACCGCCGGGACGCGCCGGGTTGGCGATCATGGGCTCGCGGCCCGCCGCCTGAACTGGACAGCGGCCACGCCCCTGACGGAAGGGTTGTCACACACCTGCCGGGAGCTGATGGCAAAATGAAAACCACCCCCGATATCAGCATTGTTGTTCCCTGCTACAATGAAAGCGGCAACCTCCCTGAACTGGTGGAACGCATCCATGAACTCCTGCAATTCCGCTCCTTGGATGGTGAGATTATTCTGGTCAACGATGCCAGCACCGATCACTCAAAAGATGTCATGGATAAGCTGATGAACCAATATCCCCGGCTCCGGGCTGTCCATCATCAAACCAACCGGGGCATCGCTGAAAGCTGGAATTCCGGGATCGAACAGGCGGGCGGAAAATATATCTGTCTCATTGACGCCGACCTCCAATACCAGCCGGAGGACATCTGGCGGCTTTATTCTGAAATTCAATTTTCCCGGTGCGACATGGTGCAGGGGCACCGCAGCCATATCGAGCGCGCCCCCGATCCCCGCTACTACTACAGCCGGGTCCTCAGTCTGGCCTTGAATCTGCTCTTTGGCATGAGCCTGCGGGATAACAAGTCCGGATTCGTCATCGCCCGCCAGGATGTCCTAAGGGACATCATTCGGTATCGCACCAAGTTCAACTACTTTCAGACCTTCATCAGCGTCACCGCCAAGTGCAAGGGATACACGATCAGAGAAGTCGAAGTTCTTTTCCGCGACCGTCTGGTGGGCAAATCGTTTATCCGGAGCTTCCCGCTGCGCATTGTGCTGGAAACCTGTTACGACCTGGTCAAGGCCCTGGTCGAGTTCCGCCTCCGGGAGCCCAGAAATTTGGTCCTGGAAGATTTCCTCGAAACCCAGGATATCAAGGACCGGGATCCCCTGACCGGCTGGCGCAAGCTCTGGTTTGATTTCTTCACTTTCACCATGCCGCTTCACCACTGGAACATCTCCCGCAGAGCGGTGAGCGACTATCAAATGCTCAGGAAGACCCAGTGGCTGCCAGCCGACCAGATCACCAAGCTGCAGGAAATCAAGCTGCGGCAGCTCATTCACCATGCCTATCATCATGTCCATTATTACCGGGAAATTTTTGATCAGGCCGGTCTGCGTCCAGAGGACATTCAAACCGTCGATGATCTGGGCAAACTGCCCCTGCTGGATAAGGATAAAGTCCGGAAACACCTTCACTTCAGTCTCATGTCCGACAACCACCGGAAGGATCGGATCGTAGCCATTCAAACCAGCGGCTCGACCGGAGAACCCTTCACCTGTTATGTGGACAAATCCCAGTTGGAGATGCGCTGGGCCGCCACCCAGCGCGGCATGGACTGGACAGGCTATCGGTTCGGGGACAAGCAGGCCCGTCTCTGGCACCAGAATATCGGCATGACCAGGATGCAGGTCGCACGCGAAAAACTCTGCGCCTTTCTCTGTCGCCGCATGTTTATCCCCGCCTTCGAAATGTCGGACAAAACCCTGCCCCGGACGATCCGGAAGCTAGAGAAGTATCAGCCGGTGCTCATGGACGGATATGCCGAATCCTTCAACTTCCTGGCCCACTACATCCGGTCCAAAAGCCTTCCCGCCTTCAAGCCCAAGTCCATCGTCTCTTCAGCGCAGATCCTTCCCGAAAAAAGCCGGAAAACTCTGGAAAGTACCTTTGACTGCCAGGTCTTCGATAAATACGGAAGCCGGGAATTTTCCGGGATCGCCTACGAAGGCCCGGCTCATGATGGCAAGCACATCGTCGCGGAAAACTACATCGTGGAAATCCTCGTCGAAGGCAGGAAAGCCCTTCCCGGCGAAATCGGGGAAGTGGTCATCACCGACTTGAACAACTACTGCATGCCCTTCATCCGCTACCGGATCGGCGACCTGGCCCGGGCCGTTGATCCCGGCCAGCGCTCCGCCTGCGGACGAGAGCTGCCCCGCATCGGGGAAATCGAAGGGCGGGTGCAGTCGATCATCTTCGGTGCCGATGGCATCTATGTTCCCAGCTCCCTCTTCGGCCATTTCTTCAAGGACTACGAGCACATCATCCGCTTCTACCAGGTCGTCCAGGAAAAAGAAGGCGCGGTCACTCTCAAAGTGGTTAAGGCACTCCGCTTCGAGGACGCTCAATTCCGGTCCATGCTCGAAAAGCTCCAGATCATCCTCGGAAAAGGAACTGACATTCAGGTGGAATTCGTCGATGAAATTCCCATGGTCCGCACCGGCAAACGGCAGGTCTGCGTCTCAAAATTGGATTTTGACTACCAGGAACTCAAGCCCTCAGAATCA
>CAYTLD010000035.1:0-15317 GCA_964438585.1 uncultured Blastochloridaceae bacterium
GAGGTAGCGGTCGTCCATCCCGAGTGGCTCGACCCAGAGTTCAGCCACTCCTTCGTCGATCATGCCCAGACGGCGGGCGGCACCGTAGGAAAGGTCAAAGTCGCGCCCGGTTACAAAGGGTCCGCGATCATTGACCGTCACCACCACGGAGTGCCCGGTTTTCGGGTAAGTCATCCGGAATCGTGATCCGAAGGGAAATTCCTTATGAGCGGCACTGATGGCATACATGTCATAGCGTTCGCCGGAGGCGGTCAGCCGCCCGTGAAACGGCTCGCCATACCAGGAAGCGGTGGCCACTCCTCTTTCCTCTTTTCCTTCATAACCCCGGTGAGTGCAGGCAGAAAACAGTGCCAACGGAAACACGATTAAAATACTAAAACGTCTCATATTTACGTATATATGCGTAAATAGTTGCTTTGACAAACGTTTAATCAGGGCTCACTCGTCAAATAGAAGCAGACGGCCAAAGGCGTGTTGAACCCATCTTGAATGTTATAGGTATAACATTCAAGATGGGGGCCAATGGTGGAAGGCAAGGTGCCGGGGCGATGCTAGCCGGAAGTCACTGATGGTTAATTTTTTTCTGGAGACTACGCCTTATTAAAGATTTGACGCGTAAGCCCTGACGTTTAGTTAGCCGTTTGTTGCGCTGAGCGCGCCCTCTTCTTCTTACTCCTCTTACTTCTCTTACTCCTCTATAGGGCGCAGGAGCCAGTCGATTTCGGCACTGAGTTCATTGAGGCTGGTTCGTCCGGTGTAGCGGTTGATGATTTTCCAGTCGGTATTGATAATGAAGGTGCTGGGGACGGCGTCGATACCTCCGAATTTCTCCTGAAAATCCGGGTCGGCCTGAAGGATAGTGAAGGGATAGGTGCTGTGTTGGAGGAAGACTTCCAGATCTTTGATGCCGGCCTCTTCGAGGGAGATGGCGACAATCTGAATCGGGGCCTCCGGGTAGTTCTGCCGGAGTTGCTGGAGGTCGTGGAGTTGGTGAACGGCTGAAGGGGCCCAGGTGGTCCAGAAGGTGAGAATGGTAACTTTGCCTTTCAGGGAAGAGGAGCTGACTTCCTGGCCGGTGAGATCGGGCAGTTGGAATTGGGGGGCATCGAGGGGTTTGATATTACGCGGGGGTTCTACCAGCTCTTTTGAGCAGGCGCTGCCCCAGAGTGCCAGTGCCATCAGGGTGAATAAGACACGGAAAATTTCTTGCAGGTGCACAGTTATGGATGATGTCTCCACCGGGTGGAAATAAAACAAAAAAATGATCGGCTTGATTGCATCCGTCAATCTGCTCATATGGATTCATGTCCAAGTCCAAATCAAAGTCAAAAAAATCAGATTTACCGCATCGTCAATTTTCCGGGCCTATGCTCGATGGAGCCCAGCGCGCCGCGAGTCGGGCCATGCTTTACCCGGTCGGGTTCAAGAAATCGGATTTCGATAAATCGCAGATCGGAATCGCCTCGACCTGGAGTATGGTGACGCCGTGCAACATGCACATTGATAAATTAGCCGGGGTGGCGGCGGCAGGTGTGGATGCCAACGGAGGAAAGGCGGTCATTTTCAATACCATTACCATTTCCGACGGTATTTCGATGGGAACAGAGGGGATGAAATACTCACTGGTTTCCCGGGAAGTGATTGCCGACTCGATAGAAACGGTGGCCGGCTGCGAGAATTTTGACGGGCTGGTGGCGATCGGTGGCTGTGATAAGAACATGCCGGGCTGCATGATGGCTCTGGCGCGACTGAATCGACCGGCGGTGTTTGTTTACGGGGGCACGATCCTTCCGGGATGCCTGACTAGCCGTCCCAATGAGCCTCTGGATATTGTCTCCGTCTTCGAGGCGGTCGGCAAGCATGCCAAGGGGGAAATGAGTCTGAAGGAACTGGGGGCGGTGGAAGCGTGTGCCATTCCGGGGCCGGGATCCTGCGGCGGAATGTACACAGCCAATACCATGGCCTCGGCCATCGAGGCTATCGGGATGAGTTTGCCGAACAGTTCGGCTCAGGCGGCGATCTCGAAGGACAAGGAGGAAGATTGCCGCCGCGCTGGTGCAGCGGTCATGAACCTGATCGCCAAGGGCATTCGCCCGCTGGACATTATGACCCGGCCTGCTTTTGAAAATGCCATTACGGTGGTGATGGCTCTGGGTGGATCGACCAATGCGGTTCTGCATCTCCTGGCCATGGCTCATACAGCCGGGGTCCGCCTCAGCCTGGATGATTTTACCCGGATTGCCAAACGGGTGCCGGTGCTGGCCGACCTGAAACCGAGCGGAAAGCATCTGATGTCCGATCTGGTATCCATCGGAGGGCTCACACCGCTGATGAAAGAACTGCTGCGGGCCAAATTGCTGCACGGCGACTGCCTGACTGTGACGGGCAAAACCGTGGCCCAGAATGCTCAGGGCGTAAAACCGTATCCGAAGGGACAGACGGTCATCCGGCCCATGAGTGATCCGATCAAGAAGGACGGCCACATCGTTATCCTCAAGGGCAACCTGGCACCGGAAGGTGCGGTGGCAAAAATTTCCGGCAAGGAAGGCACCCGTTTCGACGGGCGCGCACGCGTCTATGGATCTGAGCCCGCAGCCATGAAAGCGATCATGGATGGAAAAATTAAAAAAGGGGATGTCATCGTCATCCGCTATGAAGGGCCGAAGGGAGGGCCGGGTATGCGCGAGATGCTGTCTCCGACGTCTGCCATCATGGGACGTGGATTGGGCAATGACGTCGCCCTCATCACCGATGGTCGGTTCTCCGGCGGGACGCATGGTTTTGTGGTTGGACACATCACCCCGGAGGCGTATGTCGGCGGGCCGCTGGCGCTGGTGCGATCCGGGGATGGTATTGTCATTGATGCTACGCTGAGGAAACTTGAGCTAAAGGTGTCGGCCGCTGAATTGCGCGAGCGCGCCAAGAAGTGGAAGCAACCTGCGCCCCGCTACCGGCGAGGAGTGCTGGCCAAGTTTGCCCACACGGTGCAATCCGCGTCACGGGGAGCGGTCACCGACCTCGATCTGAAGCTTTGAACACGGAGAATCAGCCTGAAATAACTGTCAAGCGACGGCGCCCAGTGCGCCTGATCGTCATTCTGCTTCTTGTCTTAGTTGCGGTCGGAGTCACACCGTTTCTTATCCGGACCCTGGTAACCCAGCCGATTGTCGGAATTACTACAGATCTGGAACGTGTCGCTGCAGCTGTTAAATCAACGTTGAACCTGGAGCCTGAGGTGCTGATGAAGACCCAGGTCATCCAGAGTCAAGTCAGTCCTATTGCTGAGCTGGCCGTGGCTGAGCGCGAAATGCGGATCAGCCTTTTCTGGAGCGAACAGTGGCTAAAGAGCACAAAGAAAATCAAAATGCTCAGCCCGTTTCGTGTCAAAGCCGGCTTTGATCTCGAAAAGCCGATCCGGGTCATTTATGACCCGGAAAAAGCGGAAAAGGGGATCAATTCCGTGCGTATCGAATTGCCTCGGGCTGAAATTCTCAGCGTCGAGCGTTTTGGGGAGATCGACTACTCAGATGAAAGTGGCTGGTGGAATAAGATCCGGGATGAGGACCGGGGTAAAGCCCTGAATGCGCTGCAGAATGAAGCTGCCCGCTTGGCCCGGGAGTCCGATTTATGTAGGAAGGCGGAGAAAATCATAGCCGAAAAGTTGGAAAACCTGCTTTCGGAAAGTGGAATCGACTTGGAAATCGTTTTTCTGGAGGATGATGGATCCAACCAGAAAAAGATGACCGTAGAAGGCGGCGATTGAGCCCGATTAATCGACCATGGTTTTCAGACCTTTTTTACGGGTCTGAATAGCCAGTTGCTTGGCCTTTTCCTCGCCATGCCTGTGTATCGAGAATGCCTTCTTGTGGATGTCGCCGCGTGACGGGCTCCAGGTCGCCTGCCAGAAGTGATACTCCTTGCCCCGGACAACCTTCGTCAACCGGGTCACCCCGACGATACCTGATTTATTCGGGCGACGCTGGATTTGAGCGAAGTCTTTTCGCGACATGCGGGGGTATTTTTCCAGAAGCAGCTTATGGCACTTTTTCGCTTCAGCTAAGGCCTTGGTTTTCCCACCGTGCTTTTTATCAGCGCAGAACATGGAGTAGGTCTTTCCGTTGCGGGTGACTCGGATAAACCAGCCATGGTTGTGTTTATCGGGCTGATCGATACGGGAAATTCCTTTATACTTTGACTTGCGTGGGCGCTTTTTGGTTGCGATTTTCTTTTTAGCCATAGCAATAATGTTGCGCCAAATTTTTATTTGTCCAATAGCAAGTTGTATTTTTTTTTCAGCTTGCCAAGCCGGAGCAATGATCTTGGATAGTGAGGTGATCGATAGCTACGCCCCGCTGATAATCCAGTTTGCCCTGGCCCTCGCCATTGCCGTTGGGGGTGTGATTTTTTCCATCATCCTCGGGCAGCGGGGCAGGAAAATGGCCGGTAAAGATGTTGCCTACGAATGCGGTAAAGATACGGTGGGTTCGGCTCAGCCGCGGTTTTCCGTCAAATTCTACCTGGTGGCCATGATTTTTATCCTCTTCGATATTGAAGTCATTTTCATGTATCCCTGGGCGGTCAGTTTTAGAGAATTGCTGCCAACCATGGGCTGGAGCGTGCTTTGGGCGATGGTCTTCTTTGTGGCTCTTATCGAAGTCGGCCACTGGTACGCCTACAAAAAAGGTGTTTTCGACTGGAACCGGCGTTAATCAGACACCGGAATGCCGGAGTTGGAACCCCAGTCGCTAAAGGATCGCCTCATCGCTCAGATTGAATCGGACGGTCCCCTCCCGTTTTCCGCCTTCATGGCACGGGCTTTGTACGAGCCGGGGCTGGGCTTTTACCGGAGGGAGTGGGAGAGGGAAAGGGGAAATGAGGTGATCGGACAATCCGGTCATTTTTACACCAGTGTCAGTGTTGGATCTCTTTTTGGAGAACTTCTGGGGGCCCGCATCAAACGTCAATGGGATCTCTGGGGTAGTCCGGGGGAGTGGGTGCTGGCGGAGCAGGGGGCCAACGACGGTCGATTGATGACGGACATTCTGACGTTTTTCAGATCCCACCATCCGGAAGTGTTCAGCGGTCTGCGATGCTGGATCTTCGAGCCGGATCCCGCGTTGCGGTGTAGGCAGGAAACCTGCTTCCGGGAAAATAATCTCATGGATTGGATTGAGTGGCATGATGCACCGTCAGACATTGAAGACGTCCATGAATACGGGTTTTTCTATTCCAATGAGTTGCTCGACAGCCTGCCTTTTGATCTCGTGGTTTACCGGGGCGGGGAGTGGAGAGAAAAGCGGGTGGGCATGGATGGTGACCGGCTGACGTGGTCTGAGACGCCCTGCGGCCCGGAACTCAAGCAATCGATTCGGCACTGGGGCGTGCCTGAACTGGAAGGGTACCAGACCGAGGTGCATCCGGGAATTTCCGGTTGGGGGAAGTCGGTTTATGGGTTATTTTCGCGTGGGATGATTCTGACGATTGATTATGGATTCCGGAGCCGGGAGTATTACGCGCCATCGCGCAAGGCCGGGACGGCCAGGAGCTATCGTGAGCATCGTCTCAGTCATGACCTGATTGCCGAGCCGGGAAATGCCGACCTCACCTGCCATGTGAACTTTGACCTGCTTGAAGAACTGGGAGAAAAGGCGGGCTATGAGGTTACGACTGACTGTGACCAGCACCATTTCCTCGTCGAGATGGCCGATCAGTCCGGCTTGCTCGCGGAATGGGAAAGTCGGATCAAGGCCAACCCGGATGATCCTGATATCCAGTCCCGTCTCCGCCAGTTTAAAACACTCATGCATCCGGAAATGATGGGAACTCAGTTTAAGGTTTTTATTCAGGAAAGTAGAGAGACCGAAAAATGAATATCATTACCGACAGTTACTGCACGCAATATGCGGAGCCGGGGCATCCCGAACGGCCCTCCCGGGTTTCCGAATCCATACGTATCCTCCAGCAGCAAATCCAGTTGGATGTCCACTGGCACCATCCCGGACGTGAAGTGGATGATACCATCCTGCGGCGCGCGCATTCGGAGGAATATATCGAGCGGATCAAGGAAGCCCGGCCCTTTGATGGAGACACACCCTGGTTCGAGCACATCGAGACCCATGCCCGTCAATCGGTGGCGGCGGCATTGATGGGGCTCGACCTGACCGAGTCTGCGAAGGGCCATGCCTTCAGTCTGATGCGACCGCCCGGACATCATGCCGGCAACCGGGTCATGGGGTTTTGCTACTTGAACCAGGCCGCCATCGTGGCCCTCGAGGCTCGTGCGCGGGGACGGAAGCGGGTGGTTCTTTTTGATTTCGATGTGCACCACGGGAATGGAAGTGAGGAAGTACTCATGGACAAGGACGGCATCTTTTTTCATTCCGTCCATCAATTTCCCTGTTACCCGGGAACGGGAGCCGAATCCCGCAAAAATTGTCTGAATTATCCGGTGCCACCCGGAGTATCCGCCGCTGCTTACCGGAGCAAACTTAAAAAGGCACTGGCAGAGATCAGGAAGCAGAAGCCCGATTGCCTGATTGTCTCGGCCGGATTCGATGCCTACCGCGGGGATCCCCTGGCCGATGGGCGCCTGGAGGTCGCGGATTTTCACTGGTTGGGAGAGGAAGTGGCCTCCCTCGGACTTCCGGTCCTCAGTATTCTTGAGGGAGGTTATAGTGATGACCTCCCGCAATTGATCCTTAATTACTGCGACGGGCTGGATTCCTGACTTGCCAGCCACGCATATCTTTGCGTTCATCATGCACGCGTGAAACAAGTCGGAGTAGGATTAGTCGGGTGTGGAGTGGTTGGGGGAGGGGTGGTGCACCACCTGTCCCGCAATCGGCAATTGCTACAAGAACGCCTGGGAGCTGATCTGGTTGTGCGCAAGGCAGCAGTCCGTGATCCGTCCAAAGACCGCGGGCTGGATGCCGCCTGCCTGACGACTGATTGGCGGGAGGTAGTGTCCGATCCCCAGGTCGATATCGTCGTTGAACTAATGGGCGGAACAGAGTCTGCGGCGGACGTCGCCCTGGCCACTATCGATGCCGGGAAGCCGCTGGTCACCGCCAATAAGGCCCTCCTCGCGGAAAAAGGGGAGCCTATTTTTCTCAAAGCCGGGGAAAATAACGTCTCGATCTATTTTGAGGCCAGCATTGCCGGTGGCATTCCGATTGTCAAAGCGTTGCGGGAGGGATTGAATGCCAACGATATTCTCAGCATCCACGGAATCATCAACGGGACCTGTAATTACATTCTCTCCCGCATGACCGATGAGGGCGCGGAATTCGATCCCATCCTTCAGGAGGCCAAGGCCCTGGGATATGCCGAGGCGGATGAGAGCCTCGATGTCGATGGGATCGATGCCGCCCATAAAGCCGCCTTACTGGCGACCATCACTTACGGGTTTTGGGTTCCGATCGAGAAAGTGGTCGTCGAAGGAATACGCGATATCAGCGCGGCGGATATCGCCTTTGCCCGGCAATTGGGATACCGGATTATTCTCCTGGCCACCATTAAGCCGCACGAACTTGAAGAAGGCATGCGCAGGATCGAAGTCCGTGTTCAACCCACTTTGGTTCCTCTCAGTCACATCCTCGCCTCCGTCACCGGTGTCTTTAATGCCATTTCCGTGGTCGGGGACGTTGTGGGAGAAAGTTTGTTCTACGGGAGGGGGGCAGGATCCGGGCCGACCGCCAGTGCCGTCATCAGCGACATCATCGAAGCGGCCGATGAAATACTCCATCAGGCACCGCCACGCCACCTGCGACTCGGGCAGAGCAAGGGGATGGTTCTGGATCGTGACGACATTGTCCGTCCCTACTACACTCGCCTACAGGTTGTCAACCGCCCAGGAGTGCTGGCCCAGGTGGCGGAAATTCTCGGAAACCACGACATCGGAATATCATCTGTCTTTCAACCGGAAAAGCACGAGGACGTCGATGTGCCTCTGGTCATTCTTCTGGATAGTGCCCGCGAGTCCAATCTCCGAAATGCAATAGACCGCATTGAGCAATTACCGGTTGTGAAAGCCAAATGCCAGGTTATAGGTGTAGAGGATTTTTTATGAATGCATGGCCGGGATTAATAGAATATTACCGTCAGCGCCTGCCCGTATCCGGGACGACGCCAGTGGTGACTTTGCAGGAAGGTAACACCCCCCTCATTCATGCCCCCCGACTAGCGGAAGCACTGGGCGGCGGCTTCGAACTCTACCTGAAATTTGAAGGTATGAACCCCACCTGCTCTTTCAAAGACCGCGGCATGACCATGGCCATGAGCAAGGCCAGTGAGCGCGGCGCGGAAATCGTCGTCTGTGCCAGCACCGGAAACACCTCGGCCTCGGCAGCCGCCTACGCCACCCGCGCCGGAATGAAATGTGTGGTCATTCTCCCGCACGGGAAAATCGCTCTGGGTAAACTGGCTCAGGCCCTTGCCTACGGGGCGGAAATCGTCGCTATCAACGGAAATTTTGACCAGGCTCTCGACATCGTCCGGGCCCTTGGTGAGCGGGATGAATTCGAAGTGGTCAACTCGATCAACCCCTTCCGGATCGAGGGCCAGAAGACAGCCGCCTTCGAAATTTGCGACACCCTCGGACGTGCCCCGGATTACCACTTCATGCCGGTAGGTAACGCCGGTAATATCACCGCCTATTGGCAAGGCTTCAATGAATACCACGCTGCCGGTATCATTCCCGGCCTTCCGAAAATGATGGGCTGGCAGGCCTCGGGAGCCTCTCCGATCGTGGACGGAGCCCGCGTTGAGCATCCGGAAACCGTTGCCACCGCCATTCGGATCGGAAACCCCGCGAGTTGGAAGCAGGCCGAAGCCGCTCGTGATCAATCGGGCGGCAGAATCGGGAAAGTTACGGATGAGGAAATTCTGGAAGCCTACCGGATGGTGGCTTCCCTGGAGGGCGTCTTTGTCGAACCGGCCTGCGCCGCCCCGCTGGCGGGACTCAAGAAAACGATCCGTGAAAACCCGCTGCCAACTGGCTCCCTAGTGACCGCGACTATGACCGGACACGGGTTAAAAGATCCTGACACCGCTATCAAAGCGGTCGCCCGCGATCTCACCCCTGTCGATCCCACCATCGACGCCGTCCTTAAGTCAATTTCCTGACGACAGCGTATTCATCGTTCGTTTTAGACAGGCCTCTTACCGGCACATGGGGCAGCCGGGGGATTCGCTGAACATGGGTTCTCCGAGGGCGACTCTCCAGATCATGATCCCAATAGTGGCGGCGGCCAGGCTGCGCTGGGCGATGCGCAGGGTACGCGGGCTCATTTTACTTTCCAGGAGTGGGATATTGAGTTGAAGGAGGGCGAGAAGGAAGACGGTGCCCAGCGAAAAAGCCAGCATCAGGAGTCCACCGGCGAGGGCGGTCCCGGAGAGAAGGGCGACCCCGAGAACGAGGTAAAGCGGTCCGCAGGGCAGGAGCGGAGTGCCGAGTCCGATCAGGATGGATCGCAGGACTGGATGGGATTGGGCCGCCCGTCTTTGTAAAGCACCCAGGGCGCGGCTGACCAGGCCAGCTGAGGGCTGAAATTTCTTTTCCAGACCAAGGATGAGGAGAAGGAAAAAGAAAATGAAGGCCCAGGGCAGCCAGCGCCCGGCAAAGGCGGGCACCCACTCGGAAAGCCCCTGACCCACGCCGCCAGCCAGTGTCCCCAGCAGGGTGTAGGAAATGATTCGCCCGGCATGATAGGCTGTGGTGGAGAGGTAAAGCATCCCGCGTTTCTGGTTGCCCCCACTCAGGTAACAGGCCAGCGGACCACACATCCCCAGACAGTGGATGCTGGTGATGGCTCCGGCGATGAAAGCGGCGGTGGGGCTGTTAATGGCGGGGAGAGTCATGGAATTAGTGAAGGACGGATTCTTTTTGCACGGGGACTTTTTCCATCGGGACTTCCTGGGCGAGGATGTAGAAGACGATCCAGGCGGACAAGCTGAAGAGAAATAGGGCGATGGCCAGCAACCAGGGGGCGCGCACCAGAAGCGATTCCCGCTTCCGGGGAGATGGAAGATGGGAGATGGAAGATGGATCAGACATAGTAAAACATAGTCGCTATTCGCCCTTTCTTCAATCTTCCAACTTCCAACTTCTGAGTATCACTGTCCATACATGTCGGGGCCGAGGAAGCGGATTTTCTTTTTCAGAGTCTGACCGGATTCGGCAAATTCGAAAATGACCTGAAGGTCGAATTGGCCGGGGTAGTCGTCACGGGGCACTTGAACGATTAGCGTTTGCTCGATGTGATCATGAGCTGGGACGGTGACGGACTCGATCAAGCCGTTTTGCTGGATTGGGATGTTGTCGGCGTTGATGCGGACCCGGAAGTCCTGGTCCTGAGAGCGTTTATTGTCGATTCGCACCATATAGTTGTTTCTCACGTTGCCGTCATTGAGGTAATACGGGGAACCGGTCAGGCGGGAAACACTGACGGTGGCTGGACGCACTTGGCTGAGAGCGGCACCGAGCACACAAGCTCCGATCAGGAGGAGGACGGTGTAGATCAGGATTCTGGGACGAACCAGACGTGTCTTTTCCCCCTTCAGTCCGCGTTCGGAATCATAGCGGATCAGTCCGGTGGGACGTTTGAGTTTGGTCATGATCTCATCACAAGCATCGATACATTGAGTGCAGGCGATGCATTCCATTTGCAGGCCCTGGCGGATATCTATGCCGGTGGGGCAGACCTGTACGCAGCGTCGGCAGTCAATGCAGTCGCCGGCATCGGGATCGGTGGCCTTCCCGCGCGGCTCGCCCCGGTTCTCATCGTAGCCGACATTGATGGTGTGATCATCCATGAGGGCGGATTGGAAACGTCCGTAGGGGCAGAGGATGATGCAAAATTGTTCGCGGAACCAGGCGAAGTTGAAATAGAGGATGCCGCCGAAGCCGAAGACAAAGAGGAAGATGAACCAGTTCTCCGCAGGGCTGTGGTGCATCATGTCGTAGAGGCGGGGGAGGGAGACAAAGTAGGACATGAAAATATGGGCGACTCCCAGCGAAAGGATGAGGTAGAGGCTGTGCTTCAGGACACGCTTAAAAAGCTTAACCACACCCATCGGAGCCCGCTCAAGCTGACGCCGCGCGGGGGCGTCGCCGTCGATGAGTCGCTCAATGCGCCGGAAGATGGCATCGAGGAAAACCGTTTGCGGACAGGCCCAGCCGCACCAGACCCTTCCTAGCAGGGCGGTAATAAAAAAGAGCGAGAAGCCCAGGCCGGAAATGAGAAAGAAGAGGAGGTAGAGGTCCTGGGCCACCAGAGTTAGACCGAAGAGGTGAAATTGACCCGAGGCGATGTCGAGAAAAACGGCCGGATGTCCATTGACCGGTATCCAGGGAAGCAGGGCAAAGAAGACGATCAAGATCCAGCCGAAGAGGCGCCGGAACCGGGAAAAGTATCCGCGCACGTCGGACGGGTGGATGAAGTAACGTGAGCCGTCCTCATTGACGCTGGTCAGTGAATCGCGGCTGGGCGAACGGAGTGGTCCGGCAGCCATGATCAACCTTCCGGTGGCTGGTGGTGACTGAGGATGAAGGCCACGACTTCAGCGACCCGGGAGTCGCCCAACTGGGCTTTCCAGCCCGGCATGCCTGCTTCCAGGACGCCATGGTTGACGACCTTGATCAAATCCAGTGGATTGCCGCCATGCTTCCAATCGGCATCAGCGAGGTTGAGTCCAATCCCGCCCTGGAGGTTGGGGCCATGGCAGGAGGCACAGGTCGCGGTGTAAACCTTTTGTCCGCTGGCGACAATTTTTGTGCTCTGACTCATCGTCCAGAGGTCGGCGTCGGTCAGGTTGCGCATGGCCTCAGCGGCATCTTCCGGAAAATAGACGGCCATTTGCAAAGCCAGCTTTTCATCCTGGTCTTTTCCGAATTCGGTGACGTGGTAATGGAACCAGTAGAAGACCGAGAAAATGATGGCTCCCCAGAGCGTCCAGAGCCACCAGTTGGGCAGCTTTTTATCATACTCCTCGATTCCGTCAAAGGTATGGTCGCGCAGCTTATCCTGTTCAGGCGAATTCATTGGTCGTCCTCTTGAATCTTCTTAATTTCGGTCTGCTCGTCTTGAAGCGGAAGTTGGGCCAGGTGGTCCGCTTTACTGCGGGGCATGCGCAAGGCCCGGTAAACGATGAAGGCAAAGACGGAGAGGCAGAGGATGAAGACGACCACGGTGGCAATGGTCGATACCGGATCGATGACCATTTGCTCCTTCATGGATGTTGTGCCTGCGCCGTTGCTTCGGCGGGATTGGTTTCAGTTTTGGCGGGGATCCCCAATTGCTGAAGGTAGGCGATGAGCGCGATGATTTCCCGGTCGGGGTTGGCCTTCAGATCTTTAGTGGCGAGGTCGGCGGCGATGGTTTGTGCCTGTTGTTTGACACTGGCCTCGATTTCCTCGGGGGAAAGGTCAGGAAAGGGCACACCGAGCCGTCTCAACACGCTGATTTTTGAAGGGAGGTCCGAGGTGTCGAGAACGGACGTGAAGAGCCAGGTGTAGCTGGGCATGTTACTACCGGGGGAGGTGTCCCGGGGATCCCACATATGGCGGAAGTGCCAGTCATTGCCGTATTTGCCCCCCACCCGGTGGAGGTCGGGTCCAGTCCGCTTGGACCCCCACTGGAAGGGGTAGTCGTACATCGATTCACCTAACTTAGAATAGCCGCCATCCCGGCCATAACGCACGACTTCACTGACGAAGGGCCGAATCATCTGGGTGTGGCAGTTGTAGCAGCCCTCCCGGATGTAAAGATCCCTGCCGGCCAGTTCCAAGGGGGTGTAGAGGTGCTGGGAGACACCGTCGATGCTGGTGGTGCGCTCGGTGGTCAGGGCGGTGGGGATAATCTGGATGGCGCCGCCAATGACGACGGCCAGCAGGGTCAGAATGGTGAAGGGCATGGCACTGGCGAGGAGGCGCTCATACCATTCACCCCAGCGTTTCGAAAAGCGTTTCAGGTCGTAGAGAAACCCGAAGGTGAGGAGCAGAAGGACAATAAAGCTGAGAAAGCTGACAATCCGGTTGCCGAAGGCCCAGGCGCAGGCCACCACAGTGACCGCCAGACAATACAATACGGGCGCGTTCCAGAAAGTTCCGATGATGCCGAGATCTTTCTCCCGGTCGGATTTAGCCTGATACACTTCGACGGTTTCTTTGACCGGGGAACCGGACCGGATGGTCTTATAGAGGTTCCAGCCCAGCAGGCCAAAACCGACCAGGTAGAGCAGACCACCGAAGAGTCGGGTATGCATCATAATACGGGCGGAATTAAGGGCGTCGAGGTAGTTGAAGTAGGCGAGGGTGCCATCGGGGTTGACTGCGTTTAGCATCAGGCCCTGCATAATTCCGGAGACCCACATCGAGGAGATGTAGAGAAGGATGCCGACCATACCCAACCAGAAGTGGAGATTGGCCATATTCTGTGAATGAAGTTTCGTTCCCCAGAGCCGGGGAACCAGCCAATAAAAGACACCTGCGGTCATGAACCCGTTCCAGCCCAGAGTCCCGCTATGGACGTGACCGATGATCCAGTCGGTGTAGTGGGCAAGGGCATTAACGGATTTGATCGCGAGGAGTGGTCCCTCGAAGGTGGACATTCCATAAAAAGTCACCCCGGCGGCGAGGAATTTCAGGACCGGATCATCGCGCAACTTATGCCAGGCACCGCGGAGGGTGAGCAGGCCATTGAGCATACCTCCCCAGGAGGGGGCCCAGAGCATGAGGCTGAAAATCATGCCCAGAGATTGCAGCCAATCCGGCAGGGCTGTATTCAGAAGGTGGTGGGGTCCGGCCCAGATATAGACAAAGACCAGCGACCAGAAGTGAACCACCGAGAGACGGTAGCTGTAAACCGGACGCCCCGCCGCCTTGGGCATGTAGTAGTACATGATGCCCAGAATCGGTGTGGTCAGGAAGAAGGCGACGGCGTTGTGACCATACCACCATTGCACCAGGGCGTCCTGAACACCCCCGAAAATCGGATAACTGTGCAGCAGGCCGGTCGGGATGCTGAGGTGGTTGACAATGTAGAGCATGGCCACGGTGACGATGGTCGCGATATAAAACCAGATGGCCACGTAGAGCGTGCGCTCGTTCCGACGGGCCAGGGTCCAGAAAAAATTGACGCCAAAAACGACCCAAATGATGACGACCGCAATATTGATCGGCCAGATGAGTTCGGCGTACTCCTTACCACGGGAAAAACCGAGCGGAAGGGTGATGGCAGCGGCCACGATGATGGCCTGCCAGCCCCAAAAGTGGAGATGGGAGAGAAAGTCCGAGGCCAGACGCGCCTTGACCAGGCGTTGGGTCGAGTGGTAAATGCCGGCAAACATCATGTTACCGACAAAGGCAAATATGGCGGCGTTGGTATGAAGCGGACGCAGGCGTCCGAAGGTCAGCCACGAGGTGTCAAAATTCATCCAGTGAAAGGACAACTGTGAGGCAATCAGCACCCCGGCCGCCATCCCCACCAGGCCCCAGAATGTCGTCGCCAGGATAAACAGGCGCACGATGGTGTCGTTGTATTCAATCCGGGTCAGAGCACCACCGCTAGTCGGCGTCGATTGATCAGTCATGCAGACTACTCTCCGGTTGGGCGGCGTTTGATTTGCCCCGTCTTTCATCTTGAAAAGGCAAAAGGGCATCACGATCCGGGTCGCTGTGAGGATCCCGGCTCAGGTATAGAAATAATCCTATAAACGTGGCCACCAGGATAAGGCTGACTATGATTGTTAGGACTAATACCGCCATAAAATTTTCTACGTTATGACTTTGTTATATTAGAAGATTTACTAAATCAAGTATTTATTTGCAAAATCTCATTTTTAGCAGCTTTACTCTCACCAAATCGGTAATTGGCATAAATTATTGCAGGCAAGTAACTTGATCGTAATTGAAGACAATTAGAATAAATTTTTATACATAAGATATTTTAATCATTGAACGCATCTTTTACCCAAGGTCGTAGGTGTAGATTGAAGAGACAGCTTCGGGAAAAAGCGGTGCGTTGCACCGCACTCCAAAAGACTCCACCCGACAATAGACCCTCGAAACCATTGCTGACCCTTTGGAGTGCGGTGCAACGCACCGCTTTCCCCAATTTTTCCCATCACCCGGACGGTGGTGTTGGTTTGGGTGCGGCGACCAGAACGGGCAGAGCAAACCGCATGGTAAGTTGACCATCCAAAAGGATTTCAACCGGGTAATGACCAGGGCTGGTGAATTCGACCCCACCAAAGACAGCGATGTTGGTAGCCTGTATTTCCTCGTTACCTAGCTGAAAGGAGGTTTCGGTCTTAGCCAG
>CAYTLD010000036.1:0-15232 GCA_964438585.1 uncultured Blastochloridaceae bacterium
TTGATGGCGTTGCGTTCGGCGCCCCCGCGGATGGTGGCGTTGGCGGACCGGATGTCGGGAAGGAAGCGGCGGCGTCCGCTCAGGGTTTGGACGTAGCCGTGCTCCCGGCAGAATTCAATGGTGTCATCGATGTAGGCGCGGATGCCGGGGAATTGGTTGAAGTAGTTGTTGATGATTTCGGCCGCTTCGGTGCGCGGGATGCCGAGGCGCTGGGATAACCCGAAGGCGGATATCCCATAGGAAATCCCGAAATTGACCATCTTAGCCTTGCGGCGCATTTCCGAGTCAACTGCATCGAGTTCGACACCATAGACCCGGGCGGCGGTGGCGGCATGGATGTCGAGGCCATTGGCAAAAGCGTCCTTCAGGCCCGGATCTTCACTGACGGCGGCGAGGATGCGGAGTTCGATTTGTGAGTAGTCTGCGGCCATCAGCTCTAGCCCGTCCGCCGGGATAAAGGCCTTCCGGATTTCACGGCCCAGCGCGGTGCGGATGGGAATGTTCTGGAGGTTGGGGTCGGAGGACGCCAGCCGCCCGGTGGTGGTGGCAGCCTGGTGGAAGGTGGTGTGGATGCGGTTGGTTTTGGGAGAGACGGCATTGGGCAGGGCATCGACGTAGGTGGATTTCAGCTTGGTCAGCATCCGGTATTCCAATAAGTGCTCAATGATGGGATGGGCACCCGAGAGGGCGGTCAGGGTTTGTTCGTCCGTTTTATATTGGCCGGTTTTGGTTTTCTTGGGCTTGCCTGCCAGTTTGAGTTCATCGAAGAGGATTTCCCCGAGTTGCTTGGGAGAATTCAGATTAAAGGGGTGACCCGCCGCTTCTTCAATGAGTCCCCTGAGCGTTTCGATCCGGTGGTGCAGTTTTTCGGAAAATTCTTCAAGGGCAAAGAGATCGAGGCTGATGCCGGCGGCCTCCATGGCCTCAATGGTGGGAAGGGCCGGCATTTCCACTGTTTCGAACAGATCCTGCTGCTCTCGCTCGCGCAGGAGAGGGAGTAATTTTTCATACAATTGCCAGGTGACATCGGCATCCTCGGTCGCATAACGGGCCAACTCCACCGGGTCGGTCTGATCCATGCTCAACTGCTGTTGGGCATCTTTACCGCGTTTTGGCTTGTCTCCAATCAGGGCTGTGATCGGGATGGGGCGGTAGTTGAGATAGACCTCGGAGAGGTAATCCATGCCGTGACGCTGATCCGGCTCCACCAGGGCGTGAGCGATCATAGTATCGAAGAGGCCCGTGAAGTGTGGTATTGCTTCATGTTTCTGGTTTTTAGTTTTTTGTTCTCTGAAGAAAGTGCGCAGGACGGCGATGTCGAACTTGGCATTGTGAGCGATCTTGAGGATTTTTGGGTTCGAGAAGATTTCTGTTATTCGATCTCTGATCTCTGACATCTGCTCCGCAGGAACCCACCAGCCGGAATCGGCCTTCCAGGAGAAGGAGAGGCCGATGCATTTGGCTTCGTGTGGATTGAGACCATCGGTTTCAGTATCAAAGGCGAAGGCTTTTTGTTTTTTAAGTTCGGTCAGGAAGGTTGCGCAGGACGCCGGATCCCCTGCCACTTGATAGTTTTTATGGCAATCGTCTATGGTTCGGGCGGCGGGAACTTTGAATTTTTGATTGTTGATTGTTGGTTGTTGATTGTCTTCTGTCACGGTTGAGGCAACTGTGCTGCCACCGCGTCCGGCGTGGAAGTCTTCGCCGAAGAGCCGCTTGCCCATGGCGTTGAATTCGAGGTCGATGAAAAGTTCCTTGAGGGCCTGGTCGTTCCTTCCAGTCAGGACGAGTTCATCTGGAGCCAGCTTCAGAGGGACAGCGGTGTTGATGGTGGCCAGTTGCCTGGAAAGGCGGGCCAGGTCAGCATGGGTCTCGACATTTTCCTTTTGCTTTCCCTTGAGCTGGTGGGTGTTTTCGAGAAGATTTTCCAGGGTGCCGAATTGCGCGATCAGTTTCTCGGCCGTCTTGGGTCCGATGCCGGGAATGCCGGGGATATTATCAGAGGCGTCTCCGATCATGCCCAGGCAGTCGATGACCTGTTCCGGTTTTTCGATTCCCCACCGCTCGCAGACATCTTTGACATCGAGAATTTCGACATCACTCCCCTGGCGGCCCGGTTTGTAAATGAAGGTGTGTTCATCGACGAGCTGACCGAAGTCCTTATCGGGGGTGACCATGTAGGTTTCGAAGTCTTTCTTCTCCGCCTGCCGGGCGAGGGTGCCGATAATATCGTCCGCCTCATAGCCATCCAGTTCCAGGAGTGGAATATTAAAAGCTTTGACCACCTGCTTCACCACCGGGATGGCGTCGGAGAGTTCCTCCGGCATTTCCTCGCGCTGGGCCTTGTAGGGTTCGTAAAGCTGATGGCGCTCAGTCGGAGCATCGGTATCAAAGACCACGGCCAGATGAGTCGGCTGGCGGTTTACGAGTAGATCGACAAGAGTATTGGTGAACCCGTAGGCCGCTGAGGTGTTGACTCCCTTTGAGTTGCGGATGGGATTTTTAATGAAGGCGAAGTGAGCGCGATAGACCAGCGCCATTCCGTCGAGCAGATAAAGAGTTTTCTTAGGCACAGCTAAGCATACTCCGGTTTATCCCTATAAATGACAGCAATAAAAGTACGTTAAATTTCCAGCAGGCGGCTGATGCGGCGGCGGCGGACCTTGCGGATCTGGACCGGGCGCAAGACGAGCAGCGGCAACACAGCGATTACTAGTGCTTGGGTGATTTGCATCCATTTTGCGCTCATACTTTATAGATAAGGTTGAAAGCCGGAGAGTCAAATGGTGTGAGGGCTGAAATCTGAAACCTGAAAGCTGAAACTTGGGGGTGGAGATGGATTGTGATTTTTCATGCGGGGGTGGATGGGTTAGTTTGAGTGGATGGGAAAAACCGGGGCATGAGTTTGCGGGAGAAGGTTCGGGAGCAGGCGCGGGAACTGGGTTTCGATGTCTGCGGAATTGCTTCGGCGGACCGCCTACCGGGTGCGGACTACCTGGAGAGGTGGATTGCAGAGGGGCAGGCCGGGGAGATGAGTTCCTGGCTGGGGCGCGACCCGCAAAGCCGGGCTGATCCGGAGGCCCTTTTACCCGGCGTGCGGTCGATCATCGTGCTCGGGTTGAATTATTACCAGCCCCTGCCAGAGCGGCGGGGGCGGATTGCCAGCTATGCGCTGGGGAAGGATTACCACGACCTCCTATCCGCCAAACTCAAACAACTGGATGAGTGGCTTCAGGGCCAGGGGGGCATACAGCGTCGGGCGGTGGATTCCTCTCCCCTGATGGAAAAGCCCGCTGCGGTGCGAGCAGGTCTGGGTTGGATGGCCAAGAGCACGATGCTGCTTAACCGCAACTGGGGCACCTGGCTCTTTCTGGCAGAAATTCTCACCACGCTGGAACTGGAACCGGATGCGGAGGAGACGGATCATTGCGGCTCTTGTACTCGTTGTATCGATATCTGCCCGACGCAGGCAATCACTGCGCCGTATCAATTGGATGCGCGGCGCTGCATTTCCTATCTGACGATTGAGCACAAGGGATCGATCCCGGAGGAATTCCGGGAGGCGATTGGCGACCGGCTCTTCGGGTGCGAAGAATGCCTGACCATCTGCCCCTGGAACCGATGGGCGCAACCGACCGGGGAGGCAGGGCTGCAGGCCATCACCCGACCTGATTTGCGGGAAATGCTAGGCTGGGATGATGCCACCTTTCGGCGGGAATTCCGGGGCACTCCGATTTTCCGCTTAAAGCGGGACCGCTGGCTGAGAAATATCTGCGTAGTTCTGGGAAATATCGGGACAGTGGAGGATATTCCCGCTCTGGAGCAGGCAGCTAATGATGATTCGGAACTTGTGCGCGAACACGCGCAGTGGGCGGTTTGGAAGATAGGAGATAGGAGACCGGAGATTAATCGCCGATGAGTTGTTTGATGTGGCCGATGAGTTGGTCATCGGTGAAGGGTTTTTCGAGGACGAAGTCGGCACCCATTTCTTTGGCGACTTCGAGCATTTCGGAACTTTTCAGTCCCATACCACCGGCGGAGAAGGCGATGATTTTCATATCCGGCTGATCGGCCTTGAGTTTTTCCACCAACTCGATGCCGTCGATTTCCGGCATAAAAATATCGGTGATGACGAGTGAGAAGGACTCGTTATTTTTCAAACGACGGAGGGCATCGGAGCCGTCACCTGCCATCTCGACTTCATAACCGGCGTTGGTGACTGTGAGGCGGATGGATTCGCGAACGGATTCGCTGTCATCGATTACGAGAATTTTGTGCATATAACTTATCTATAGCGAATGGATTGGATTCAGAAAGCTAATTTTTGCTCATCGATTTCGGCACTGACCATGAGGAGGAGGGACATGGAGTCGCCGGCGATGGATTTGCTCCGGGGGCGCTCCTGGTAGCAAAATTCAAACGTCCCGGACGGGCAGGTCAGGAGCATGCGCACGGCGTTGATTCCGACTTCATCTCCGTAGGTGGCGTGGATCATGGAGCCATCTTCGAGGTAGATATAGCCGCAGTGGGTTTCATCGGAAATTTGGGCGGTAGAGCCATCGATCTTAAGTTTTCCGGTTTTCCCGGATTGGATGAGGAGGTGGAGAAGGTCGAGGACACTGAGTTGATTGAGGCTGCCGGTCATATTTTGATCGAGCATCGGGCGGGTGCGACCGTCATCGACGGAACCCATTTCCAATTTTCTGGAATATTCGACAATGTGGTCGAGTTTTCCGAAGAGGGAATTGACACTGGACTCCCGGCGGGCGAGGCCGGTGATGACTTCTTCAGCGAGGTTTCCATGTCCGGAGAGGCGTGAGCTGATCATTTCGAGGAAGGCGGTTTTTTCCTCCCGGCGGCGGGAGGTGTGGCTGACGGCGGAGCGGATGGCAGCGTAGAATTCGTCCTCCTGGACTGGTTTTTCCAGAAAGTCATGGATGCCGGCGCGGAGTCCTCGCTTGACCAGTTCTTTATCTCCGCGCGCGGTTAGCATGAGTGAGTTGAGGGCTTCATCACGCTGCTTGATCCAACGGACCAGATCGAGGCCGGTTCCTCCCGGCATCTGGTAATCGGTGACGATACAATCAAAATTATCCAGGCCTGTCTCTTCGAGCAGGCGGCAGGCGGGGGTCACATCCGTGGCAACACTGAACGTGTAACCCTGCTCCTGAAGCAGGTAGCCGACAAATTCGCACATGATCACATCGTCATCGACGACGAGAACATTCGGGGCGGTAACGAGGTCAGTGGTCCGTTTCTGGGCGAAAATCGAGACGGCGGAATGCCACTCATCCATGCCCGGCTTCCAGTAGAGCATTTCACTGGTCTCACCGGTGTCACGCCACTTTTCCTGCGCCTCCATGAGGGTATAGGGCCCCTCCTGCTTCCCCTTATAAAAGAGGAAGACTTCCGGGCGCAGGGTGGAGGGCTCTGTTGGCATGTTATTGATCATTTCAAGCGCTCAGTTCCTCCTTAACTCTGGCGTAGGCGTTTTTGAAATCGTCCAATTTTGCGCGGGCGGGGGATGAGTCACCCTCACGCCCGGCCTGCTCGAATTCGCGGGCCATTTCCGAGAGGGTGCTGGCCCGGAAATTACCGGCCGTTCCCTTGATGGTATGGGCAATTTCAGCGATGCGCTTGCTGTTATCTTCCTGAACGGCAACTTCCAATTCCTGGATGCGTTCGCCGGTTTCCTCGATGAACAGATCGATGAGGCGCTGAGGGAAAGCGGGTTTTTTCGAGGGTGCAGGGGGCGGGGGAGGAGATGCTGGCGCGGTAGGGGCGACTGGGGTGCTGCCATTGGATGAGGCCAGGACGGTGGTATCGTCTGCGGATGTGGGGACGGGCTGGGGCGGCGCTGGGCGGTCGGCTTCCGGGGTGTCGGCAATGGACTCGGCGCGTTTGAGGGCGCGCAGGAGATCGTCATCTTCGACCGGCTTGGAGACGTAGTCGTTCATACCGGTCTCGAGGCACTTCTCTTTATCCCCTGTGAGGGCATTGGCGGTCATGGCGATGATAAAGATATCCGGCTGCAGGGCCTTGGTCTGGGGGTCGCGGATGGCGCGGGTGGCCTCGTAGCCGTCCATTTCCGGCATTTGGCAGTCCATGAGGATGCAGTCGTATTTTTTCTTTCGCACCATTTCGAGTGCTTCGAGTCCATGGCGGGCCTCGTCGATCCGGTGACCCCAGGCATCCAATTGGATGCGGGCCACCTCCCGGTTGACGGCGCTGTCTTCGACAAGGAGGATATCGAGCGGGCGGATTTTGATACTGGTTTCCCAGGTTTCCGCCAGCCCAGTATCCAGAACAGGCTCGGCTACGGAGCTATCGAGGGCGATATCGACTCCCTCTTTGAGCCGGGACTTGTGTTCGCGAGCCCGGAGGAGGGCGGCGCGCAGGGCGTAGCTCTGGATGGGCTTTCTCAGCAGGCCGGAGAGATTCCATTCCCGCAGCTTGGTGGGCGGGAAGGATTCGGGATCCGACGTGCTGATGATGATGGCTGTTTCCCGAAGTTGGTTATGGGAGCGGATGCGTTCCACGAGGGCGGAGGCCTTGTCGCCGGAGAGGTGGCGATCGAGGATGATAACATCAAAGGGCTGGTTCTGTTCCGCTTTCTGGGTCAGAAGTTCGTAGGCGGATTCATCTGAAGCGGCGGCGCGGGCCGCCACCTTCCAGGGGTCAAGCATTTGCTCGATGGCCTGATTGAGGGCGGAGGATTCCTCGGCCACGAGCACGCGCATCCCCCAGAGCTGTTCGCTGGACTCGTCGGTGTGCTCGCTCTCGATTCCGGCCTGTTTGGTGAAGGGGAGCCTGAACCAGAAGGTGGAGCCTTTACCGACCTCACTTTCGACTCCCATCTCACCGCCGAGCAGTTCCACCAGGCGGCGGGAAATGGTGAGACCCAGGCCGGTGCCGCCGAAGCGACGGCTGGTGGTGCTGTCCGCTTGCTGAAAGGCTTCGAAGAGGCGTTTCTGCTGTTCCTCGGTGACACCGATGCCGGTGTCGGAGACGGCAATCCGGAGGGTGGCGGTATGCTTGTCCTCGGCCTCCTGGGTGACGCGGACGCAAATTTCCCCCTTCTCGGTGAACTTGACCGCGTTCGAGGTGAGGTTGAGGATGATCTGGCGGAGGCGGGTGGGGTCGGAGATCAAGTGGGTGCGCACGCCGGGGTCGATCCAACTGAAGAGTTCGACGCTTTTCTCCTGAGCCCGTTCCGAGAGGAGCTGGACGCACTCGTCGATGACAGTGCTGATGTCGAAATCAACGGATTCCAATTCGAGCTTACCGGCCTCGATTTTCGAGAAGTCGAGGATGTCATTGAGGATGGTCAGGAGGGCGTTTCCGGAATTTCGGACGGTCTCGAGGTAGCGTTTTTGCTGCTCGTTGAGGGGGCTGCGGTGGAGGATTTTCACCATGCCCAGGATGCCGTTCATGGGGGTGCGGATTTCATGGGACATGTTGGCCAGGAACGCGGACTTCATGCGGGCGGCCTCGAAGGCGATGTCGCGTGCTTTGGCCAGCTCTTCATTGTTCACGGACAATTCTTCGGAAATATCCTTAATTTGATCGAACTGCTGGCGGCTGATCTCGTGCTGGAGGTGCATGAGGGTCCGGACGGTGATGATCCCGAGGAACTTACCCTCGCGGTCGATAAGCATCACGTCATCGAAGAAGTCATGCTCGCGCAGCATGGCGGCGTGGAGCACTTTGTAAATCGGGGTGCCGACCATGATGCGAAAATCGCGTTCGAGGATGTGGTTGCGCAGCGGTTTCTTAGAGAAGACCGCGTAGCCCAGTCCCCACTGACTGAGAACGTTACCGATCTTCTGTTCCGAGGCCAGGCCCACGAGTTCGTCGTTTTCAATAACCGCAGCAAAGCGGGATTCCGGGTTCTCGCGGAAGAACTCCTGCGCGTCGGCGAGCATGATGTCGCCGGTGAGAACGGTTTTGTGGTCAATGAGATCGAGCCAACTGGTTTTGGTTCCGTTGACAAAGCGGCCCCGGTCATAATCCGAGAGTTGGATACCCGATGAGGAAGCCATGCGCGCAGGTGCGGGCGCGGGCTTTGGCTCGTGCGTCTTGTTTAGCTCAGGTGGCGCGGGTGGTGCAGCTAGTTCAGGTGGCATGGGTCGATCCTTGGTAATAGAGATTCATCATTTATCGAAATTTATAATTTGAGTTGTACCTAATACAGGGAAATTCACATAAATGCGAAGGTACTTTGTGTTACAAATCGGCAACGATTGAGTTTCTCGACAAATAAGTAATACCCCTTATAAATGGCATTGATGAATACAAAATTAGACCAACTTAAAGAACTAACCACGGTGGTGGCGGACACAGGTGATTTTGAGGCTATGAAAGCCTTTGCCCCGCAGGATGCCACCACTAATCCCTCTCTTATTCTCAAGGCCGTCCAGCAAGATGCCTATCGTCCCCTCTTCGAGGAGACGGTCAAAGCTCATGGTGGCAAAGGTGTCGATGAAATCGTTGACCAGGTGCTGATTCGGTTTGGGCGAGAAATTCTCAATATCATACCCGGGCGGGTTTCGACGGAGACGGACGCGCGTCTGTCCTTTGACCGGGAGGCGATCGTGGAGAAATCGAAGCATTTGATCTCCCTCTATGAGGAAAGCGGGATTACGCGTGAGCGCATCCTGATCAAAATTGCCTCGACCTGGGAAGGGATCCAGGCGGCGGCGGAATTGGAGAAGGAGGGGATCCGTTGCAATTTGACCCTGCTTTTTTCCTTTTGTCAGGCGGTGGCCTGTGCTGAAGCCGGGGTGCAATTGATATCGCCCTTCGTTGGCCGGATTTACGACTGGTATAAGCACAAGGAGGGGCGCGATTTCGCAGCAGCGGAAGATCCCGGTGTTCTATCAGTGCAGCAGATATTTCATTATTATAAAAAGCATGGTTACAAGACCGAGGTGATGGGAGCGAGCTTCCGGAGCACCGGCCAGATTCTGGAATTGGCTGGCTGTGACCTGCTAACGATCAGCCCCGGCCTGCTGGCTGAATTAAAAGAGGCGACGGGACCGGTGGATCGCAAGCTGGATCCGGCTCAATCTGGTGAGCGCGGTGAGGAGAAAGTTGAGTTGGACGAAAAGCGGTTCCGCTTTGCCCTCAACGAGGATGCGATGGCGACGGAGAAGCTGGCGGAAGGCATCCGGGTCTTTGCGGCGGATGCGGTCAAGCTCGAGACCATGATCCGCGACCTGGCTTGATCGAGTTTTGCATCAGCACCCGGGTGTTCGTGCCCGCGCCGGTCTCTGAGATTCCGGCGCGGATCCGGGGAGGTTGCTGGGACGGACTCTGGTGGCATTACCGGCAGGCCATCCCGGAAGATATTCAAGGATTCCCGGGCCTCAACGTCGTGGGCTATGAGTGCGGGCCGTCGGTAGGAGATTCTCTCCCGGCAATTCAAGAAGCGCTTCGGAAGGCGGGTCGAATCGGTGCCTCCACCCTGCGCATGGGGCTGGGCCACTATGACGGGCAGGAAGCAGATGCGGCCTACCTGGAGTGGATCGGTCGGCAGGTGGGGCGAGTGCATGAACTGGCGGCACCGGAGGGAATTCACCTGCTCCTGCCAGTTGGGGGAGCGACATTAGTTCAAAGTGCGGACCAGGCGGCGGGACTGGCGGCCCGCATTCCGGAACCGGTGCAGTGGTCCTGGGTGCTGATGCAGCCGGTTCCCGGGCTGGAAAATTTTGGCCGGGCCTGTGTTAGCGAGTGCCATCTCCGGGTGAACCAGACAGGAGAGTTGGAGGCAGCTGTTATGCGGGCTTGGCAGGAGGTTCTCCGTCCCCACCTGGAGAAAGGAACTCTTCAGCGGATGGTGGTCTCGGGTCCGCCGGGGCTGCCGGAGGCCGGTCTGGCTACCGCGCGTAGAATGATCGAGCGGTTGGTTTCAAAGGGTTAAAATATAAAGCCGTTGCAGTGTGGCATGGCTTCAGGTAAGAACAGACATGCCTCAATCAGTCGTTACCGGTGCCGCCGGATTTCTCGGATCACACCTCTGTGATAAACTCCTCAGTCACGGGCACACGGTGCTGGGAATCGACAGTCTCCTGACCGGAAACATTTCCAACATCGAGCACCTGGCCGGGAACAAACACTTTCGTTTCATTCAGCAGGATGTCACGGAATACCTGTTTGTTCCGGGCAAGATCGATTTTATTTTTCATTTCGCTTCACCGGCCAGCCCGATCGACTATCTGGAGTTACCGATCCAGACCTTGAAGGTTGGGTCGCTGGGAACACACAAGACGCTGGGGTTGGCGCGGGAAAAAGGGGCGGCCTACCTGTTGGCTTCCACCTCCGAGTGCTATGGCGATCCGCTGGTGCATCCGCAGAAGGAGGACTACTGGGGCAATGTCAACCCGATCGGGCCGCGCGGCGTTTACGATGAGGCCAAGCGTTTTGCCGAGGCCATGACCATGGCCTACCACCGGACGCATGGGTTAAACTCACACATCGTGCGGATTTTCAACACCTACGGGCCGCGGATGCGGCTGAGGGATGGCCGGGTGGTGCCGGCCTTTATCGGGCAGGCTCTGGCGGGCGAGCCGCTGACGGTTTTCGGTGACGGTACCCAGACTCGGAGTTTTTGCTATGTGGAGGATTTGATCGAGGGGATTTACCGCCTCAGTCAGAGCGACTACCATGAACCGGTCAACATCGGCAACCCGGTGGAAATGACGATCAGGGAATTTGCGGAGACGATTGTCCGTATTACCGGTTCCTCGAGCACGATCATCACTAAGGAACTTCCGGTCGATGATCCCAAACAACGGCAGCCGGACATCACCCGAGCCCGGGAACTGCTCGGCTGGGAGCCCAAGGTGGCGCTGGAGGAAGGTATCCGGCAAACGATTGAATTTTTCCGCAACCGCATGGATCTGGAAGTATGATCATCCGCAGCGGCAGCCTGATTCTGTCCGCCGCGCTGGCCGCCACCGTCTGCGGACAGGCGGTGATCGAAACGCCGCCGGAGTCAGCCGCGCTACCAGCGGAGGAGCAGATACTGGATGCCCCGTATCGCAGTCTCAGTCTCTTTGCCAGTGTCATGGAAATGGTCCGGGAAAATTACATCGACCCCGAGGCGGTCGGTTATCGGGATTTGACCACCCAGGCTTTGGAGGGGATGCTCAATTCCCTCGACCCCCACTGTGAATTTCTCGATGCCGAACGCTATCGGGAGGTGCGATCCGAGACGGAGGGGCTCTTTGGCGGGATAGGTGTTTATGTCGGGATCCAGGAGAACCGGAACCTGGTCGTGACCATGCCGGTGCCGGGGGGCGCCGCCTTCCGGGCCGGGATCGAGCCGGGCGACTGGATCCTCAAAGTCGATGGGATAGGAGCCAAGGGGCTGAGCCTTTCCAAATTGGTTCAGGATTTACGTGGAAAGCCGGGCGACTGGATGCGCCTGACCATCTATCGACCCTCGACGAAGGAAACGTTGGAATTTGATATCCAACGCGAAATTATTAATGTGCCCACCGTCCGGAATGCCCGGATGCTGACCCGCCAGGGCACGGCGGATTCTCCGGTTCCGCTCATCGGATACCTGTGGGTCGTCCAGTTCGGGGAAAAGACACTCAATGAATTTGACCTGGCACTGGAGCGACTGCAAGGGATGGGGATGCAGGGACTGATCCTGGATTTACGCAATAATCCCGGGGGTCTGCTCGACAGTGCCGTGCAACTGGCCGGACGCTTTGTCGAAAAAGACCGGGTCATCGTATCGACGGAAGGGCGGGGCCGCCAGGAACCAATAGCCTACTACCGGGCCCGGGGAGAACGACATGTTCAGGATCTGCCGGTTATTATTCTAATTAATCGCCACAGCGCCAGTGGCGCGGAAATCGTCGCCGGTGCGTTACGTGACTTTGACCGCGCGGTCCTGGTCGGCGAGCGCACCTACGGAAAAGGTTCGGTCCAGACGATCCGCCCCCTCAATCTGGGCGGAGGCGAGCAGGTGGGCCTGCGGCTGACGACCGCCTATTATTATACACCCAGTCGGCAGGTGATTCATAAGACCGGGATCACCCCGCATATTCCCATCCCGGTGACCTTCGAGGAGGAACGGCTCATCTACCGGAAACAGAACGCCCACATGCTCTCCCCGGAGGAGCAACAACTCCTGCAAAAAGAAGAGGACCGGCAATTGAGCCGCTCCATCACCCTGATGAAGGGCATGCTCCTGCATCAGCGCGCCAGTAACCGGTTATACTCCCGCGCCCTGACCCCGCCCGCAGGCCTGCCAGTCGGCCTCTGATCATGCTCTTCGGGATTGAGACTTCCTGTGACGAGACATCAGTCGCCCTCCTGGACGAGCGGGAGGGGTGCCCGGAGGTGGTGAAAATGGAAATTGCCTCCCAGTTGGACGTGCACCGGCCCTTCGGGGGTGTGGTTCCGGAATTGGCGACCCGCCAGCACTTAAAGCACCTGCCGGAAATGGTGGACCGTATCATGGAGGGTGCCGGTTCCATCCGGGCGGTGGCTGTCACCGCCGGGCCGGGGCTGGCCTCCTCCTTGCTCATCGGACTTTCCTACGCCAAGGGATTGAGTTACTCGCTCAGTTGTCCGCTCATTCCGGTCAACCACATGGAAGGCCATATATTTTCCCCGTTTCTGACGGAAGGGCAGTGGCCGGTCTATCCCCACCTCGGGCTGATTGTCAGTGGAGGACACACGATGCTGGTCCTGGCCCGGGCACCAGGCTCTTATGAGATTCTGGGGACGACCCGCGATGACGCGGCTGGAGAGGCCTTTGATAAATCGGCCAAACTCCTCGGGCTACCCTATCCCGGTGGGCCGGAAGTCGAACGCCTGGCCGCCTCCGGTAATCCGGCCGCCTACGACTTCCCCCGCAGCATGCTGCATTCCGGAGATTTTCACTTCAGTTTCAGTGGATTAAAAACCTCCCTGCGGGTGCAGGTGCAGGGGCATTCACCGGAGGGAGGAGCGTTGACCGACCTCTGCGCCTCCTTTCAGCAGGCCGTGATCGATGTCCTGATTGCGAAGACACGCCGGGCGATTACAGAAACCGGAGTTCAGCATGTCACCCTCAGTGGCGGAGTCAGCAATAACCGCGCCCTGCGGGAAGCCTTCCTGGAAATGGCACAGAAGTCCGGATGCCGCGGCTGGGCCGCCCTCCCGCCCTACACCGGTGATAATGCCGGCATGATCGCCGCCGCCGCATGGAAAAAGAAAGATATTCCTTCCTCCCGCACCGGCCCATTCGATAGCGACATCCGCCCCGGCTGGCGGTTAGGGGACGGAGTATTAAGCCGACCAGCATAGTAGCAACGCCTGTCCTGATGCCCGCTTAATACTCCGTCCCCTAACGTCCCACGGCTTTGAGCTTATAGAGCTTGAGGGCACTGGGCCTGCCGGCCCGAGGAGGCCTCAGTCTTCGCCAAGGCTACGCCCGTGGAAATAAGGGACAGAGACCTATTTCCTGCGATAGGTTTTCAATGGCTCTGGAAAATGGCGACACCCGGAAATAGGTCTCTGTCCCTTATTTCCAGCTATTTGGCCTACTCATTTTGGATTTGGTATAACCGCCCGCTCACCAGTGCCACGGGTTCCCATGCCTGGAAACTCGCTCCGGACCCGGTTGAGCTGAGAGGGGTAGTCCGTTGTCAGGCTGATTTTTTTATCCATGGGCCGGAGTGTTTTTTCATCAAGCACCAGGCGGCCCTGGCCGTAGTCATGGTGGCGGTATGTCATCGGCGGAGAGTGCCGGGTTGATGATCGCCTGGTTCAAAAGTAAGGTGACGGCCAGCCGTAAAGTCAGAAGCACCTTCATACGATTTATTTAGCGGAAAGGGCCTGAGCGATGATGCGTGCCACCTCATCACCCTGGGCATCCGATCCCATCATCAACAGCATTATGAAAACAGTTTCTATTTTTATAGTCGTTAATGGTTTAGCAGGGGAGGCTCTTGATTATTTCAGTTCTTTGATACGAACATTCCGATACCAGATCGGCTTCCCCTCATCCTGGAAGCTGATGTAGCCACGGGGCGGGCGATCTTTCATTTCTGATTGGCTCAGGTCAAGGTCGATAAGGGTGAACGTGTTGGCATCCTCCACCACCCAGTTCCCGGTCGTCTGCCAGCCGGTCAAGTCCTTCCCGTTGAACATCGGAGTAAATCCTTCCTTATCCTCTGCCTCTCCCCGCAGTCCGCCAGCCAGGAATAAAAAGCCGACCACTAGCGTTCCGGTTAGTTTGATTACATCAGCAGGTATGCAGGGGAATTTTGGTAGCATGTAGTTCATACTGCCCTCTCCACACCGCTTTAGCAAAAAAATTGTCGTGCTGACGCGACTTTAAGGAATCCGGGGGAGCGCGAACAGCGGGTTGTGTTGAAACTGGTGCCGCAACCAGGCGGCTTATTTGAGATTCCAGAAATCCAGGACCTACGCATCCAAAAAGAAGCTGACGGCCCAAAGCGTGTAGCCTCAATCTTGAATGTCATACGTATGACATTCAAGATTGAGGCGAGAAAGAGATGAGAGAAAGAACCGCGTCGCATCGCGACGCAACTCGCAGGAAGTTAGGAGATTCGATCCAAGGCGACGCAGATGAAAATGAGAGGGATCATCATCCACGGCGGGAGAAATGAGCGGGCTGTTGCGTCACTGACGTGACGCGCATCGGATGATGCAAACCACCGTGGGTTTCCGCCGTCGCCAAGGCTATGGCGCGACAGGAAAACCCACGGCTAAGTTGGATCACCCCTACGGGGCGGGAAATGGGAAAACTCCGGGACTCCAACTGAACCTTCGAACCCGTTGAGTTAAGGACCATACTCAGCAATATATGTATAAGGATCAGGGCGTGGCCTTACGCGGAGACCGGTCTCGTCCGCTTACTCTGGCGTCTTGAAGACTCGCGAATTATCGGGGCAGCCTAAGTGCTCTTTTGTAAGGGCTTTGGGCAGCTCCGATACATCGCGAGTCTCCGAGATGGCCGCGCTCTGGACTTCGTCAAGACGTATTCAATACGTTAGGGCATGCGGGGCAGCCGCTTTTTTACCTCTTAATCTGTAAATGCCGCTGAATTGCACAATTCGACATCTTTCCGACACAATTGGAGCGAAATTGTAGCAGTAAATATCTTTTGATTCTCCCTCCTTACGGGCAGATTCCTGATGTTCGAAGAACAAAAAATTTAAAACCTATCCAATCAAACAACCTACAATAAAACTTAAACAACCTA
>CAYTLD010000037.1:0-3141 GCA_964438585.1 uncultured Blastochloridaceae bacterium
TTGATGATATCGCCGGTCAGGCGGGCGATGTGTGTCCGGCTTATTTTCAGTTCATCGGATTCGGCCCGAATGACCGGGCAGTGCTCGAAGAAGCGGTGGAAGAGGGTCGCGGTTTGGTGCAGGTAATTGCAGATGTAATGGGGGCGCTGCTCCTGTTCGGCCAGAGCCACGATGTCAGAAAATCCCAGCAGGTGCCAGGCCAGGGCCAACTCGACCGGATGCTGGAGTCGGAATTCTGGTGCTTTTTCGCCGGGGTGTTCAACCTGCACTTTGCGTAGTATTGAACGGGTGCGGACATAGGCATTGATCAGGTAGGGGGCGGTGTTGCCATCGAAGGACAGCAATTTATCCCAGTCGAAGACGTAATCCAGATTGCGATTCTGGGCCAGGTCGGCGTATTTGAGGGCACCGATTCCGATCACTCTAGCCATTGTCTCTCTGGCTGCGGCATCCAGATCCGGGCGCTTTTCGGCCAGGATGGTGGCCGCGCGTTCCTCGGCCTCATCCAGTAATTCGCGGAGTCGCAGCGGGGTGCCATCGCGGGTTTTCAGCGGTTTCTTGGCTTTATCCAGGATGGAGCCGAACCAGACATGCTCGAGGTCAACTTCGAGCTTGAGCATCTGAGCGATCCTGAACAACTGTCGGAAATGCAGTTGCTGCCGTCCGTCAGTGACGTAGATAATGCGTCCGGCCTTCCATTCCCGGATTCGGTAATAGAGGGTGGCGATGTCTGTGGTGCTGTAGAGAGCGGCTCCGTCTGATTTTTCCACCAGGAGGGGGTGCTCATTCAGATCTTCATCCTCGAAGAAAACCACCGTAGCGCCTTCACTCTCACGGGCTAATCCTTTCCGGCGCAAATCCTCCACCGTTTCCTTGAGCACCGGGTTATAGAAACTTTCCCCCAGGGTGTGGTCGAATCTCACCCCCAGGCGCTGGTAAATGTGATTGAAGGCCTGGTGGGAGTAGGTGCGGATCGATTCCCAGAGTGCCAGGTTCTCTGCATCCCCTTCCTGGAGTTTTTTCAGTTCCGCCCGCGCTGCTTCCAGCGTCTCCGGGTTGGTTTCTGATTCCGCGTGGATGTCCCGGTAAACCTGTTCCAGGGTCGGCAGGGCATTATCGGTAGAGAGGGTGATGTGCTGACGCTTCAAGCCGAGGATAATTTTTCCGAATTGCGTTCCCCAGTCGCCGATGTGGTTGTCCCGGATGACCCGGTGGCCGCGATATTCCAGTATTCTGGCCAGGGATTCCCCCAGAATGGTCGAACGGATGTGTCCCACATGCATTTCCTTGGCCACGTTGGGAGAGCTGAAGTCGATGACGATGGTTTGCGGGCATTCTGACTTTTGTGATCCGGATGAGGATTCATCGACTAACCGGGCCAGGGCGGATTCCAGGGCTTCATTTTTGAAGCGAAAATTGACGAATCCCGGTCCGGCGACTTCCGGGGTCTCGATGGCGGGATCCTCCTGGCACCAGGCGGCCAGATCTGCCGCTAATTCACGCGGTGCCACGCCAGCTTTTTTAGCGGCTGTCATGGCTACGTTCGACTGGAGATGGCCGAATTCCGGGTTTTGGCAAGGCTGGAGTAATGGAAGGGGAAGAGAAAGACCCTCCGGGGTGTGGCCGAGTCGTTTTTCCGCCCAGTCCCTGATTCTGGACTCAAGGGCAGCGGTCAGATAAAGCATTGCTTAAATTGGTCGGATGTTTCGGCCTCAAGGATTTTTTCGACGATGCCTTCCTGACGGAAAAAGCGGGTCACCCCGGCAATGGCGCGCAGGTGGGTCGAATATTGATCCGCAGGGATCAAGACGAGGAAAAAGATGCGGGTGGGCACTTTATCCGGTGCCTGGCAGTCGATACCCTTCCGGGTCCCGGCGGCGCAGGTCACTACGTCCGGCAGTCCGGCGACGGACGCATGGGGCAGGGCGATGTGGTTCCCAATCGCCGTTGTCAGCCTCGACTCACGCGCCTCAAGGGCGTTGAGGGTCGGCTCGCGCAAGTCTGGCGGCAATTTTCCATTTTCTACCAAGGCATGAATCATCGCCTCGAAGGCTTCGGTGCGATTTTTAGCCTCCAGGGGATAGAGGATCGAGTGTGGGGCGATCAACGATTCCATCTTTGTCATGAGTAGAAGAACCTAGAGCAGGTTAATCACCGCGTCAATAAGCCACACAGCACCGGATGAGTAGATTTGCGCTATCCGCGAGGCCCATTCGTTTAGACCTTCCGGGAAGGGAATGACGCGCAGGGACAGCCAGAGCCCGGCAATGATAATCCAGGTATTGATGAGGAGAATGAGGAAGGTCGAGTAAACCCGGCCGTGGTTACGAAAATCCGGCTGATCGGTGAAAATAAGTTTGGTGGTAAAGGCAGCATGAAATCCCCAGGAAACCCCCCAGACAATGAGAAAAGCGAAAATGTAGGGCTGGCAGCGGGGAAACGCCAGGGTCAGCAGAATCCAAATCCCGGCGATGAGGGTGGGATAAAAGGGAAAAAAATACGGGGAAAGTGAAATAAGTGTCGAGTCCCGGTCGGCGATCACCTGTCCGCCGTCGGAGCGGGCCTGAAAGCCCGAAATTTTTCCCCGATGCATCCAGACGGCGAGGGCATGAGTGGACTCGTGACCCAGCACGTAAAGCCAGTTGGGGCGGATGCCAGCCAGGAAAAGCCAGGCAGCCAGGGAAAAGCCGGTTCCAAAGGAAATAAAATCCAGCCAGGGAACGTATTCCGGCTGCACACGCAGCAGGATGCGGATGGCCAATTCCCAGGACGCCCACATCACTGGAATCAAAAGGAGTGCCAAGGTGAATTTTACTGTCTTCACGGCTTGACAATAGGTGCTCACTTTCCCATAGTCACACGCTTTCTATGGCTAATACTAAATCAGCAGCAAAACGTTCAAGGGTAAGTCAGCGCAGACGGTCTGTTAACCGCAGCGCAGCTTCCAAAGCAAAAACCGCTATTCGTCGTGCGGTTTCCCCCAAGGAAACCGATGACGATAAGACGAAGGCGGAGTCGCTCAGGAAAGCTTATTCCGCAATTGATAAAGCCTCCAAAACCGGGGCCATTCATAAGAACAAAGCCGCCCGGCAGAAGTCACGTCTGACCAAAGCGGTTGCCTCCAAATAGGGTGCCCCCCCG
>CAYTLD010000037.1:3241-11249 GCA_964438585.1 uncultured Blastochloridaceae bacterium
AGTCACGTCTGACCAAAGCGGTTGCCTCCAAATAGGGTGCCCCCCCGCACGGGCGCATGCACGTTAACATAAGAGTGTCCATCATAGTCGATGCTGCTGAATATCACGGCCTTACAGGCCGTAGTTTCTTTGAGGCGCATAATTCCCGGCCCTGACGGACCGGGCTTTTGAATCGGCGCACCTTTGGCGCTTGGAAGTGTGGGCCAAAGGCCCATCCATACTAAAGCCCAGGCCAACCGGCCTGGGTTGAACGCACCCCCTAGACGGCGACCTGTAGGGCCGCGATTCTATTCCTTATGGCTTCCCTATCCTCGGGGTTAACGTGTATGCGCAAGGGCGGGGCGCTTACCAGCCTTCGGTAAGCTCGCGCACAATATTGTCGGCCAAGTCCTGGGCGGCCAGGACCAGAGCCTGTCTTTCACCCTCTTGCACCCGGTTGGTCGAAAGGAAAAAATCTGTCTCGCCGCTGAATTCCGCTTTCTCCATGAATTTCTGGCCGGTGAGGTGGTTGAGAAAGGTGACCTCCGCAACCAGTGTGATGCGGTATTGTTCACTCAACAGCTCATTTTGACGGGCTCGTTGCAGGGCATTCCGCTTGAGATCGGTAATCTTTACTTCCAGGGTGGCATCGGATTCACGTGCCCGACCGGTCTTATAGGTTCCGTCCTGATCAAATTTCCGGATGATGGCGTTGGTGACCATGACCTGGATTCCCGGCTCGAATGTTTCATTATGAACCACCGGGACGTAGATTTTTTTAATTCCCTTCAACTCCTCATAGGGGATATTTCCCAACTGGTAGCCTGCGCAGGAAGTGAATAGGAGGGCCACCAGCAAGGCCATGGCACCGGGGATGGTGGTTTTAATTGGATGCGGATTCATAAAATTCAGGAGGAAACTACTGAAGAATCGGTTTCCTCACCTGAAGCAGATGCCGGACGATTGTCCCCACCTTCTTCCGCCGAGACGATATTCTGCAGGGCGTCGATTCGGGCATTCGCCTGGGTGGCGAATTCGGAGTCCGGGCTCACTCGCACCACGTCTTTGTAGTAGATGATGGCGGCCTTGTATTTCTTCTGCTTTTCGTAAAATTTGGCGATATTGAAGGAGCCTTCCACCTGGCGTCCGGTCAGTTCATTGATGTATTCCCGAGCTTGGGCGACTTTCTCGCTGTTGGGGAATTTTACCATGAAGTCCTGAAAGGCCTCGATGGATTTTTCCGCCGCGCTCTGGTCGTATTCCGGCATGCTGGAGGCCTGATACCAGGCGTAGCCGATTTGATACTGGGCATCGTCGGAAAGGTCATGGCCGGGATAGCGGTCCAGGAGCTTAGTGTAGGATGATATCGCTTTGCCCCACTTGTCCTGTTTTTCGCGTGCCAGGCCCATGCGGAAGTAGGAGGGGGCGGCATAGGTGCCATAGGGGGCGTTATCGACAATTTGCTGAAAAATTTCCACTGTCTTTTCCATTGAGGGCAGGAGGGGGATTTTCCAGATGCGCTGGGGCTCCCCGGCCAGGTAGAGATTTCCAATATTATACTGACGTTCGATGGCGAGATCGAAAAATTGGCTGCTGGAGTATTTCTCAACGACGGTTTGATAGGATTTATAGGCGGCCCAGAAGTCACCCTTCCGCTCCTGCATATAGCCCGCCTTGAACTGGGATTCTCCGGCTGCGGAGGAGAGGGGCCATTGGCGAACGATTGATTTATAGGCGGAGGCGGCATCGGACCAGGCTTCCTTGGATTCCAGGTTGCGGGCCATCTGCAGTGCTTCCTTGGCGTCACTGGCGGCCAGGGTTTCTCCGCTGCTCTCGCTAACCCAACCTTCTCCCGGGCGCCAGACCAGCGCAGCGTGGGCCGAGGCCGCCGTCAGTGCGACAATTAGGGCTATCAGTGTGAATTTCCTATGCATGCCAGTACAGTATGCAGGTCTGAATGAAGGTCAAGCCGTATGCAACGCAGGGCTTACACCTTTAGACGGGAGTAATTTAGGGACAGTGAGCGAATTCTGGCAGCTTTTATTATGACAAGATTAATTTCGGAATTCGCTCACTGTCCCTAAATTACGGCACCTGGTCATCAGGCGTGAACTCAAGTATGCAATGGGATCAGGCCACTGCGGAATGCGTGAAAGAGGATGAGCTGGGCATAGCCACAGTAGGGCCCGAAGTAATCGCGGGCAAAATCGAACAAGAGTGGGGCGGAGAGCGGCTTTTTGCGCTTCTGGAAATAGAGGTGCTGAAGAATGCGGGACATCCAGACATCAATGGGGAACGCGTCCAGCCGCTGGTGACCATAGAGCAGAATACAGTGCGCGATCTTGGGGCCCACCCCAGGTAGCCGGCAGAGGTAATCAGAGGCCTCATCCGTGGTCAGATCCCGCAGCCGGTCGGGGTTCCATTGTTTGAGATGGATGTCCCGGGCGACGCCATGAACAAAACGCGCGCGGTATCCGAGCCGGTAGCGCCGGAGGGTCGATTCCCCGCTCTGGTAGATGGCTTCCGGTCCCGGAAATGAGTTAGGGCTTCTTCCGGGGAGTTGAGTGCGGAGACGATGGTTGAGCAGGACGATTTGGGGGATTTGCTTCTGGGAGGAACAGAGGAAATTAACCATGCATTCCCAGGGGTCATCACGGATGATTCGCAGTCCGCTCAGTTCCTGGGCCGCTTTTTGCAAATGGGCATCCTCCGGGAAAGTGGATCTCAGGGATTCGAGATCCAGATCGAGACTGAAGTAGTGACGGATCTGGGGTGCGGAGACACCCGAGACCAGCAACTGGTTTGCAGTGGGATCC
This sequence comes from uncultured Blastochloridaceae bacterium, assembly GCA_964438585.1. Classification (GTDB taxonomy): domain Bacteria; phylum Verrucomicrobiota; class Verrucomicrobiia; order Methylacidiphilales; family JBCBYL01; genus JBCBYL01. The sequence goes on from CAYTLD010000037.1 coordinate 6,037, forward strand.
GTTTCCAGTCGGCAACGATGACCGGCCAGCCATCCCTGCCAGTGTTGATGGGGGGGATCCGGTTGCCAGCTAAAGCATTGCCCGGACATCAGGGTCTGCTCGAGATTGAGCGGGCGATCAAGTGGGACGATTGTCTGTTGAAGTTTGGTCATGATTTGGTCTAAGTTACTTATACATTGCTCTAATGATCGAACGTCAATCTCTCATTTGCCTCCTGGCTGTGCTTTCCTTGCTGCCGCAGACCGCTTCGGCCCAAGACCGGGAAGAGGCACTGGTTCCCCGTGCGATCCAGGTGGAAGTGGAAGGGGAATCGCTTGAACTTCCCTCTGTTCCTGCCATCGAGGCAGCCGTGCCCCGTGCAGTTCCGGTGATCGAGGAGCCGGCTGAACCGGTTCAGGAACCGGGGTATGATGGGGAGCCTCTGAATCCCGATCTCCCGGTGGGGCTGAGCATCCTTTCCCCCGGTCCGAGGGAAGTGGTTGAGGGTAACACCCTGGATCTCTTTCTTTCACTTAAGAATTATGCTCTCGGAAATCCCGAGCGCGGAGGCAATCGTATCCACGTCATTCTAGATAATCAGCCTCCCCTGGTAGTCTATGATGTCGCCCGGCCCGTCACCTTTTCCAATTTAACCTCCGGTGGACATACCGTCCGTGCGTTTGTCTGCCGTCCGGATGGAACGGTCATCCGTGATGAATCCGCCTTTGCCATTTGTCACTTTTTTATCAGCAAGAAGGACTTTCAGAATTACATCGATGCCCGCAGCCCTTACCTGACCGTCAATTTGCCCACTATTGGAACGGTTGATTCTACAGCGGAGGGGATGGTAATCTTCGACTACATCGTCCACCACCCGGAAGTTATCGACGAATTCCGGGTGCGCTATGACCTGAGCGGGGGATATACCGGTGAATTGACCGAACAGGGCCCGGTCTATTGGAATAACTTTTCCCCCGGTAAACATCGTCTCAAGGTCGAATTTTTAGACAAAAACGGCAAGCTGATTCCGGGACCGTTTAACCAGATCGAACGGGAATTCGTCGTTCAGGAAGTCGTCAGGGCACAGCCGGTGACCAGTGAGGATCTACAGGAAGAGCCCAATAGAGAACAGGGTGTTCCTTAATAACTAAGAGGCTGTCTAAAAAGTGGTAGTGACAAAATTTCAAGAAAAATTTCGGTCCTGTGAGGCGCGACGAAGGCGCATATCTACATAGATACGTAACTGAGGAGCAATCCCGACGAGTCGGGAGAATTTAGCGCAGGAAGTTTGTTATCATCCACTTTTTAGACAGCTTCTAAGGCAAGTCCGCACGACGGGTATTCAGCGATCCGTCTTTTCCTTACAGCTTTCGAACTACGCGTCAGCGAGGTAGGGAGGCCTGTCCCACGTGTCGGGCGTAGCCTTGGCGAAGACTGAGGCCTCCTCGGGCCGACAGGCCCATGCCAGAGCATATTGTAATCAATGTGACGCGCTTAAAGAAGGATCAGTGGGTGGGGCGCAGCGTCCACGCAAGCCGGAGTCATCGATGGCAAGCGGCTTGTCTAGAGACTGCGCCCTACCTTTTCTTCTACGCATGCGACAGGTAGTATAAATAACGCTCTAACTGTCATTTACATCTTCCTCGGAAGTCTCCTCCGGATCGGCCGGGAGAAGGGCGCGCTGGTGGGTCAGTTCCAGATACAAATTGTAGAAGGCCACAAAGAGGGGGAGCAGGTTGCTGAGAATGCCCACGGAATCGTTTTTCCCGAAAATAAAATAGGACAGGAGCAGGAGGCTGCCGCTGATACTCATATACCAGAAGAGTTTGGGCACCACCGGACGCCGGTGCTTCTTCGAGGCCCAGACCTGAACCAGCCAACGCCCCCCGAAGAGGAGCATCCCGGAGTAACCGATGATTTTTCCAACTGTTAAAACAACCTGGAGGTTGAACAGTTCGATCGTCCCCAATTCCAGTCCGTAGAAGTTGGTGATGGATTCAAACATTCCGGTAGGGATCCTTTTCCCAGTGGATCTGGCGGGAGAGAAGCCAGGCCACCCCGAAAAGATCCCGCAGGCCCCGGAGGGCTCTTCCTCCCACCGTGTATTTCGACACACCTTTGACGCGGGCCCGGTGGTGGACCGGGATCTCATGGATTTCCAGCCCCGCACTCTTCATCAATGCCGGCAGGAAGCGGTGCAATCCGTTGAAGGGGATCAGGTGACAGACCTGGCTGCGGTGGAGCACCTTTAAACTGCACCCGGTATCGGTGGCATCATCGTTCAAAAAAGCCCGGCGGACGCGATTGGCAATCCGTGAGGCCAATCGTCGATAAGCAGTATCCTGCCGGTTCTGGCGCACGCCGCACACGAGGCGCCCGCGCTCCGCAACCCGCAGGCAGGCGGAGATGTCAGCGGGATCATTTTGGCCGTCGCCATCCATCATCACGCAATACTCTCCGGTGGACGCCTGCAGGCCGTGATAGAGGGCCGCACTCTGGCCCCGGTTATGCGGGAAATGAATGGCCCGAATCCCGGATATTCCGTCCAGCAGATCTCCGGTTTTATCGCTGCTCCCATCGTTGACCGCGATTATTTCCGCATCCGGACAGGCCTCCCGCACCTCGGCCAGCACGTCCTGGACGCACTCCTCTTCATTGTAAAACGGGATCACGATGGAAATTTTCACAAACCCCAGACACTAAAAGACCGGAGATGCCCGCGCAAGAAATATGCGTGAAGGCACAGGGCCACGAATCAAAATAAAAAGGAGCAATAGAATGGAGCAGCCTTCAGTCGAGCCGTTATCAAATCATAATCAACGGCTTGTTTTGAGATTGCACCCGTGCTTTTTGATTTACGCACCATTATAAGACCGCTCGGAGTGACGGCTTTAGCCGTTAGCCGATTCCCTGCCAGACGCTCGCCTAAAGGCGAGAACTCCGTACTCCCCTCCGCTCATACCTGCACACTGAACACTTAATGCTTAAGAGATGGTGAAGCGTCCACCTACATCCTTCCACGCCTTTAGATCTAATCTTCTTCTTCTACTGGCAACCCGATAAACGTGTTGCAAAAATAGGCGTGGTAGGTGCGGATTAAGATTCCGCCATGGCGGGCGTCCACTTCCTTGAGGTAGTCCACGCTGCGGAACTGGCGGACGAAGGATGGGTCCGGGAGCCGACGTTGGTCCGAAAGGTAGAGGGCGGAATTTTCCCCGGTCTGGGTTTCGACATAGCTGGGCCAGAAGGAGAACTGATTTTTAATCCCTTCCTCATACGGGACGTGGACAGTGGGCTGGTCGGACAGGTAAAAGCTGAGCAGGCTGGCGGTGGCCTGCCGGTCCGCGACGATGTAATTGGCTCCAGAGGATTTCTGCAGTTCACTCACCACCAGCGCGAAATGCCGCGATCCCTGAATCTGTTGGAGGGCCTTGAGTTGCAAGTATGGGGAGGGGCCGAGTCCAACGACCACGTAGAGGCAGGTGGTCATCACCCCGGAAACGATGAGGACGATTTTCAGCCACTCCCGGATGAGCCCTTTGGTGCGGAAACGGGTCCAGACCGCCGCCAGTGCCACGCAACCGGTTATCGAGCAGAGGGTTACCCCGAGGGATAGGCGGCCCTGCTGGAGTCCCTGGACAAGAAAAAAGAGAAGGGGCGGAAGGCAGAGGCAGATTAAGTAGAGCCACTCCCGCCGGTAGGGAACGACCCGCTTACCGACAGGACTAAACTGTCTCCAGCCCGCCCAGACCATCAAGGCCAGCATGGTCAGGATGAGGAGTGGGGAAAAGAGCAGGCTTTGTTCCAGAATAAAGTGAGCCAGCGCAGTGAATTGAATCGGTGTCTCGCCGGAGAGGGTGCCACTGACGACTTCCAGCAGGGGGGCGACTCCGATCCAGTCGTAGCGTTGATTCCAGGCGATGAGTGGCAGGGCGCAAAGCAGAACCGGCAGGAACATGAGCCAGAAATTGCGGCGGCGGAAGTGACCGCGATCCGGGATGCTGAAGAGGCAGAAGAGGATAAAACAGCCCAGTTGCAGGAGGTTAATATATTGGGAGAGCATGCCCAGCCCCAGCAGTAGTCCGGTCAGACCCCACCAGGCGGCATGGGAGGAGGAACGGGCCAGCCAGAACGTGTAGGCTGCCCAAATCCAGAAAAAAATCCCCAGCGGATCAACCGTCATGAAGACACCCCCGAGGGTGGCGAGCGGGCTGAGCAGGTAAGTCACCACCGCATAAAACCCGGCTCGGGGTGAAAAGAGCCGTCGGGTAAGGAGGAAAAGCCCGACCCCGGAGGCGGCTCCCAGAATGACGGCAAAGAAGCGGATGCCAAACTCGCTCTGGCCAAACAGAGAGGTGCTGATCGAGATGACCCAGGCAATCAGGGGGCCATTGCTTAAATAGGCGATGTCCAGGTGTTTGGACCAGAGCCAGTAGGAGGCCTCGCTTTCCAGGAGTTCGAAACTCCCGACCAGCCCCAGGCGGATGAGGGTGACTATCCCGATGAGCAGCAGGGCTCGATTAAAGTAACGGTGGGGACGTCCATGCCACCAGAGTTGCAGTAACCGGAGGAATCCGGTTCCTCCCGGCTCAGGGGCTGTTGAGTTTAGGGTGCCGCTCATAGAGCTTGGGAAATAATTTCGATCCCGCACTTTGCCAAATCCACGAGAGGAAGCAATAAATTCCGATACTATAGGCACCCGCGACAAAAAAGGAGACGATGACATCACTGAGGTAGTGGGCTCCGGTGTAGATACGCGAGTAGGACATCATAACCACCCAAATCCAGATCCAGAGTCCCTTCGGATAAAAGAGGAGAGTGACGATGACCCCGATGGCGACGTTGTTGCTCACATGCCCGGAGGTCATCGAGCGTCCGCGTTGTGGGGTGTGGGCCTCAGAATAGGTGACCACCCTTTCCCCATCCTTCCAACTGATCCGGCGCGTGCCGTCCACCGTTTCATGCGGGCGCGGACGGTCGATGACATCCTTCAGTGTCGAAGTGATGCCGGCATCTCCGATAAGCAGACAGAGGCCGATGATCACCAGAAAGGCGCGGGTTCGGAAGCTTCCCCAGATGAGGATGGCGATGATGCCGACAATCATGGGCCATTTCATCAGGCCGTAATCCGCCATATAGACCAGAACAAAGTCCAGAACCGGGTGGGCCCAGTCCAGGTTGATTTTCTTCAGGATCGCTTCATCCCAAGCTTGTATCATCTCCAGCACACCATT
>CAYTLD010000037.1:11349-15161 GCA_964438585.1 uncultured Blastochloridaceae bacterium
TGATTTTCTTCAGGATCGCTTCATCCCAAGCTTGTATCATCTCCAGCACACCATTCGGCATAGCTGCAGCAGCTCCGACCTCCAAGGAGAAAATGTGTGCACAACAATTGTAGGCGCCAGCCAGACTGACGTATCAAAATAGAAGCAGACGGCCTAAGGCGTGTTAAACCCATCTTGAATGTTATAGGTATAACATTCAAGATGGGGGCCAATGGCGGAAGGTAAGGAGCCCGTCGATGCGGGCCGGAAGTCACTGATGGTTAGTTTCTTATCTGGATACTACGCCCTATTAAAAATTTGACGCGCTAGCCCTGAGGCAGAAGAGGTCTTGACGGAGGGGAGTCGGTATTTACCTTAGTTTCATGACAGTCCTTGAGCTAAAAAGGGAAGCCAGTCGCCTTAAACCTCGCGAATTGCGCGAGTTGCGAGCGCATCTCATGCGACTCAGTCGATGCACGCCAGAGTGGCGCAAGTCGATGTCGAAAAAACTTAACGCTGTTGCGGCCGGCAAGTTCCTGACCTCCGAGGAGTTAGAGGCTAGGATTCGCGGTGCCTAGATTACCGCGATTCAAGCTCGTTTTTGAAGAGGGTGCGAGCGAGTTCATCCTTGCGCAACCGAAGAGGCGTCAGCGACGCCTTATGGATATTTGCTATTCCATCACCCAAGACCCGTTCGCTTCGCCGGATTACACTCTACCTGATGCCGATGGCCGGGAGGTGTCGCATGTCCTCACGGAAGGCTATCTTTTCGGCTATTGGATAGATGCTCCTGTCAAGCGGGTCGTCATCGCAGAGATCGAATCAGTAGAATGATATAGTTCGACAAGGCAGGTAAGCAGATGCGTAACTCACCTTCGACGGTGTAATACTGAAGATCATGATCGAATGGAAACAGTTTGAATTACGCTCGCTCTGAGAAAATCTGCGACTGTGCATTGCACCATCGCTCAACCCATGCAGAGTAGGGGCATGCAGCACTACCGTTTAATTTTGGCTTTGGTTGTCTTCAGTGGTCTCTGGACCACGGCCGGGAGGGCTGCCCCGGATACGGATACTGAAATCCCCAAGCCCGAGGCCATGCAACAGCTGGTCTGGAATAACATGCGCCTCCTCGACTATCGGCTCGAAGGGGTGCTCCGGACGGAGGAATCACTTCATCCGATCACGCTGCGCACCCTGGGCCGGTTAATGGTCTATGAGTTCAAGGAAAAGCCGCTCCAGATCCGGGTCTATTTCCTCACCAGCGGCAGCATTATCTGGAAGCGCACTTCTGCGAAAGGGGAGTGGCAGATGCTCGAGGGCAAAGCCCGGCTGGCGACCATCCTCGATTCCGACATGTCCTATGAGGATCTCGGGGTCGACTTCATCCGCTGGTCCACGGTCAAGCCGCTCGGCGGCGACAGCATTCTGACCTTGAAGGCCTGGGCCTATGAAGCCGTTCCGCCTATTCCGAGCAACTACGCCAAGCTGCGCTTCTGGATCAGTGCCGACCACCTGGCCCTGCTCCGCGCGGATGCCTACAACTCCAAAGGCGAGGCCATCAAGCGGGTGCAAGTCAATGGGGTCATGAAAGTCGGGGACGGCTACGTCATGAAAGAGATGGTCATGAAAACCCTCCGCCCCGGCACTGATGTCTCCATCTCCAGAAGTTTTATCGAGATCCGCAGTGCCGAAGCAGGCTCCGGTCTGAGTCACAGTCTCTAGGAAGCCGATGATTGTCCGAATTGACCTCCACACCCACTCCCGATTTTCCGCCGATGGCATCTCTGAGCCCGAAGGCATGGTCGAAGCGGCCCGGCGGGCGGGACTGGATGGGTTGGCTCTGACCGATCACGACACCTGCGAGGGAGTGGAATATTTTCTCCGGGCCGGATTGATGCGGGAGGACGGGCTGCCCGTGGATGGATTTCTCATCATCCCCGGACAGGAAATCAGCACCGCTCAGGGACACCTGCTCGCCCTCGGTGTCATCCTGCCCCCGATGAAGAGAATCGATGCCCGGGAGGCGGTAGAGGAAATTCATCAGCGCGGCGGCCTCGCCATTCCCGCCCACCCCTATGACGGGTTCCGGGCCGGCATCCGGGCACCGATCATGGACACACTGCCAATTGATGCCGTCGAGGTCTTCAACGCCGCCTCCACTCTCACTCGCTATAATCATCAGGCCGCCTGCTATGCGGCGGGCAGGGGGTTGCCCGGCATCGCCGCCAGTGATGCCCATCATGAGGAAGCCATCGGGGTTTCGCATGGTGCCTATGAGGTGGACCAGTTAACGGTCTCTGACGTTCTCAAGGCCGTCAAAGCCGGTGGTGAATTAATCGAAAAAGGAATGAGCCTCCGGGATTTTCTGAAAAAAACATTTCATAATGCCTTCCGTTCAACTCATCACCCCGCCAGGGAAACGAGCACACCCACGCTAGGGAGCCCGGCATCATGAACGGGAATGCAGCTCCGCTGACGCGTTGGATTATTTATCTCAATATCGGTGTCGCCATCGCCACCAACGCCCTCCTCTTCACCTCCGACCCCAACGGAGCCAGTGACCTGTTCGGATTCACCCTCGGCGGGTTTCTCGACGGTGCCTTCTGGCAGCCGGTCACCTCGATGTTCATGCACGCCCCCTTTATCGGGGCCGGGGTCATGCACATCCTCTTTAACATGCTCACCCTCCACTTTGTCGGGCGGGCGGTTGAAATTCATCTCGGGGCGCAACGCCTGGCCTGGATCTATTTTCCCGGAGGCATCATCGCAGTGGCTGTCTTTGCCCTCGAAATGATCCTGCGCTCCTGGTGGACGGGAACCCCCTGGAGCGACCAGCCGCTGGTCGGTGCCAGCGGAGCCCTCTGCGCGGTCATCGGGGTCTTTGCCACCCTCTTTCCCAATACCCGCGTCTATGTCATGTTCCTGCCCATACCCATGAAAGCCCGCACCGTCCTCTACGGATTTATTGTCGTCAGCCTGCTCCTGATCGGCTTCGGCTGGGCCGGGTTTATCGCCCACTCCGCCCACCTCGGGGGGATTTTCTACGGAATGGCCTATGCACGGTGGATGAGGCGTAGTAAGCGCCAGCCCGATTTCGAGACCTCCTACCGTCGTGTTTCCCCCCAGCAAATGACCCTCTGGGAAGTCCAAAGTATGGCGGAGGATGATATCCTCGCCGAGATCGACCCAATCCTGGAAAAAATCGGACGGGAGGGCATTCGGGCGCTTAGCTTCCGCGAACGCCTTATCCTCGACCGCGCCCGCCAACTCTCCCGTCAGGCTTAATACCAAATCAATCTGAGTGAGCACGTTCGTGGAAATAAGGGACAGAGACCTATTTCCTCCGATGGGTTTTCAATGGCTCTGAAAAAGGTGACGCCTGGAAATAGGTCTCTGTCCCTTATTTCCAGCCTTTTGGCCTAATCATTTTGATTTGGTATAAATGCAGAGGCGATGCGCAGAAAAAAATCATACATACAGATGAACAATCCCGTTGACTTTTTACGCGAATAGTCATAAAAGATAGAACCATGATGGCTAAATGTACCTTTTACACGTTGGCGATAAGTGCCGTTACCTTGATAGCCAGTGCCGCTAATGGGCACGCTCAGGATGCTCCACTGGCTCCTCGCCCTTTCACACCGGTCGGAGACAGCGCCCCCGCCTATCAGGATGAAGCGAGCTACCAGTCCCCCTCTTACTCCACCAGTTCATCAACGGCCACTCAGTCTGAATCCCCCTCTCCTTCACGCTTTCAATTAGACGGGACCGAGAAGGGAAGCTTCGCCAGTAAGGACACCCAGACCTACAACGCCAACAGCACCCGCACC
>CAYTLD010000038.1:0-6163 GCA_964438585.1 uncultured Blastochloridaceae bacterium
GGCGCGCGTCGTGCGCGAGGTGGCCACCAGCGCAGTCGCGGTGGCCCCGGCCCCCTCTCTACCCACTTTTTCCTCTTTGCCCTCTCTGCCCTCACGGTCCTTTGCCAGCTTGGAGGAGCGGGAGCAGGCACTGGAAGATCTGCGCGAGCAGGTGACAGCTAACCATGAGCTTCGTAAAAAATTCTCACGGGCTCAACAAATGGTCTTTGGCGTCGGGCGTGCCGATGCGGATATCCTTTTTATCGGGGAAGCTCCGGGGGAGGATGAGGACCGGGAGGGTGAGCCGTTTGTTGGAGCGGCGGGGCAACTGCTGACAAAAATGATCGGCGCGATGGGATTGTCCCGTGAGGAAGTTTATATCGCCAACATCGTCAAATACCGACCGGACATGCCGCCCGGCAGCCGAGGCAACCGGAAGCCGACGTCCGAGGAGATGACGCTCTGTCTGCCCATTCTTTTGGAGCAGATCGCCATCATTCAACCGCGTGTGATGGTGGCACTGGGCGCGACCGCAGTGGAGGGGCTCTTCATCCTGCAGCGGGTGGGCATCACCTCGATGCGGGGCACCTGGAAAACGTTCGGTGACATTCCGGTCATGCCCACCTTCCACCCGGCCTATCTGCTCAGAAAAGAATCCATGGCGGAAAAGCGCAAGGTCTGGGAAGATCTGATGCAGGTGATGGAAGCGGTCGATTTACCGGTCAGTGATAAACAGCGCAGTTATTTTCTCAGTCATCTATGAAGCCGCTGCTGGTTCTCAGTTCCATTGACACCGCCGCCGGTGCTCAGACGCTGGCCGATCATCTATTGGAAAAAAAGCTGGCCGCCTGTGTCTCCATTTCTCCCCCCTGGACCTCGCATTACACCTGGGAAGGCAGGAGGGAATGCTCCGCTGAGCATCTCATTTTGATAAAGACCTTATCGAAACATCTGGATCCCCTCAAAGAGGAAATCCTGAAAGTTCATTCCTATGATTGTCCAGAAATCATTGTCGTTGAGGCGGATGCAGGAAATGCAGCCTATGCGGAGTGGATGCTCCAACAATGCCCGTAAGGAGGAAAAAGAAAAAATTTGAACGGGGGGAGCCGTTGGCGGTCTAAATTTATGAGTAGCCCATCCTGCGGGAGTGCGTTTTTTATAGGGTTTCATCACCCTGTCCTCCTTAACGCACTCCCGCTTTTTTTGTCATCGAATCGTAACATTGCGGGGATTGCTCCCGCGTCGAGAAAAACCTAAGCCTAGTGGGGCGGGCATGAGTCAAAAAATTCTATTAATCGATGATGAGCCGGATGTGCTCGATATGTTGGAAATGAACCTCAAGGGAAGCGGCTATAAAGTCAGTTGCGCCCAGGATGGTGAAGTGGGCATCCGTAAGGCGCGTGAGGAGCAGCCCTCCTTAATTGTGTTAGATCTGATGTTGCCGCGCATGAGTGGGCTCGAGGTCTGCAAAGGACTGAAAAAAGATCCGGCCACCATGGCCATTCCCGTTATCATGCTGACGGCTAAGTCGGAAGAAGTCGATCGTGTGGTCGGCTTGGAATTAGGGGCGGACGATTATGTCACCAAACCATTCAGCCCGCGTGAGCTGGTGCTGCGGATCAAGTCGGTGCTCCGGCGCTCGAGTGGCGAGAGTGCCAAGCAGGAGCGGCTGCAATTGGGGGAGCTGGTATTGGATATGGGCCGTCATGAAGTGATGGTGGATGGAGAACTGGTCAATCTCACGGCCACGGAATTTCGCCTTTTGTCAGTCCTGATGGAGCGTCGGGGCCGGGTTCAAAGCCGGGATCGACTGCTTAATGATGTCTGGGGCTATGAAAGTGTCATTGACACCCGGACGGTCGATACTCATGTCCGCCGTCTGCGGGAAAAGCTGGGCAGTCTGGCCGAATATATAGAGACCATCCGCGGTGTTGGCTACCGGATGTCGGAAGAGCCGAGCGCATAAGGTCCAATTAATTTGGTTCAAAAGGCAAGAAGCTGGATTTTCTTCATTTCTCCCGGCGGGTGATCCGGCTAAGCTGATGTCTGTATGAGTGCGCTTGATATCATCTTGCTGGGGATTTTGCTCGCGGCGGTGCTCTGGGTTTACACCCGGATCTACCTTCCTCTCCAACGCGTCCGTGATCTCGCGGGGCGTATCCTTGACCGCAAACCCACGGGGGGGTTCGTGCAGAGTGGCGAGTGGGGTATTGCAAATGTTATCCGTTCGCTCAGGGATATTGACGAGGAAATCGGGAGGCTGAACGACCAGGTCAATAACGAAGAGCTGGGCCTGCAGGGGATATTGATGCGGATGGTGGAGGGGGTGGTCATCCTCAATGAAGATGGCACCGTCCGGATGACCAATGCTCCCTTCTGCGAACTGTTTGATTATAAAGACGAACCGGTGGGGCGTCGTCTGTATGAGATCTGCCGGAATATGGAAGTGCGCCAGGCGGGAGATCTGGCCTTGAACGAGGGAAGGAGCGGACGGCGGGAAGTGGTCATCCGTGAAGATCCGGGGCAGGTGCAACGCCTGCAAGTGGCCATGGTCAGCTATGCGCCCCTTAAATCGGATGGTATAAGCCGATCCGCAGCGGTCTTGGTCTTTCACGATATTTCCCGGATCAAGCAGTTGGAACTTCTGCGCAAGGAATTTGTCGCCAACCTCTCGCATGAAGTCCGCACCCCGCTGGCTATCTTCAAGGGGTATCTGGAGACATTGATGCACGCGGATGGCATGTCTGAGGATGATCGGCTGCGCTCGCTCCAGGTTCTGCGACGCCACTCGGAACGCATGCACCTGTTGATCGAAGATCTGCTCACCCTCTCCCGCTTCGAGTCAAACGCGGAGGAAATGGTGAAGAAGGAGGTGGATATTCGAACCTTCATGAAGCGGATCTGCGAGGATTGCCGTCAGCTTCTGGCCGAGGACAGTACCGAACTGGTCCTGCTGGCCGAGAGGGGACTGCCGGATATCGCCATGGATGAGGTCCGGATGGAGCAGGTTTTCTATAACCTGGTGGATAATGCCCTGCGGCATTCGGGCCAAACCGACCGTATCGAGATCGGGGTGAGCCGCTCTGTGAATCGGCAGCAGATGGAATTCTACGTCCGGGATTACGGGGCCGGGATTCCCAGTGATAAACTCAACCATATTTTCGAACGCTTTTACCGTGGTGATCGGGGCCGTGCCCGCAGCTCGGGCGGATCCGGTCTGGGCCTGTCGATTGTCAAACATATCATCCAACTGCACGGAGGCCGGGTCTGGGCGGAAAGTGCTTTGGGACAGGGAGCCTGCGTGCGCTTTACCCTGCCCGTCCAGTCCGGCGGCGAGATCCCGATTGAGGAAAAGGACGCCGGAGAATCCTTGCCACTCTTAAAATCTGGGGCATAGTTGGGTAGTTCAAGATGCCCGTTCACTCTGATATCATAAGCACGATTGGAAAAACACCGCTGGTCCGGTTGAACCGCGTGACGGCGGGCCTGGAGGCGGATATTGCCCTAAAATGCGAATTCCAAAACCCGCTCGGGAGTGTCAAAGACCGCATCGGGGCGGCCATGATTGAAGCGGCGGAGAAGTCCGGTCAGTTGGCTCCGGATACGGTTATCATCGAGCCCACCTCAGGAAACACCGGAATTGCCCTCGCCTTCGTCGCCGCCGCCAAGGGCTACCGTCTTATTCTGACCATGCCGGAGAGCATGAGCCTGGAGCGGCGCTCACTACTCGCCCTCCTCGGCGCCGAGCTGGTGCTCACCCCGGCGGAGGGCGGCATGAAATCTGCCATCCAGCGTGCTGAGGATCTGGCCCTCACTACGCCCCATGCCTGGATCCCCCAGCAATTTAACAATCCCGCCAACCCGGAGGTTCACCGCAAAACCACCGCTGAGGAAATATGGGAGCAGTCGGACGGAAAAGCGGACATTCTCGTCAGTGCGGTGGGCACGGGAGGGACCATCACCGGTGTCACCGAGGTCCTCAAGGAGCGTAAACCCGGATTTCAAGGCATTGCCGTCGAGCCCCTGGATTCCCAAGTCATTGCCCAGACCCGCAATGGGGAAGAACTCAAACCCGGGCCGCACAAAATTCAGGGAACCGGTGCCGGGTTCATTCCCGGTAACCTGAACTTGGATGTTATCGATGATGTGGTCGCTGTCAGCAATGAGGACGCCTTCACCATGGCCCGCCGGATATGTGCCGAGGAGGGAATGCTGGTGGGTATCTCCGCCGGAGCCAACGTCCACGCCGCCATCGAAGTGGCCAGGCGCCCGGAAAATAAAGGCAAGTTGATTGTCACCATCGGATGCTCAACCGGCGAGCGTTACCTCAGCACTCCCCTCACCGATGAAGCCCGCCGATCCGTAGGCGGATAGACGCAGCCCTCCACATCCTCCGCTCGAACCCGGCAGAGACGGCGCTCTGCCCTCCACGTCTTATCACCCACCCACGTGGAGGGAGGATTTCCACATCCTCCGCCCGAACTTGGCAGAGACGGAGCTCTGCCCTCCACGACTTATCACTCACCCACGTGGAGGGAGGATTTCCACATCCTCCGCTCGAACCCGGCAGAGACGGAGCTCTGCCCTCCACGACTTACCACCCACCCACGTGGAGGGAGGATTTCCACATCCTCCGCTCGAACCCGGCAGAGGCGGAGCTCTGCCCTCCACGTCTTATCACCCACCCGCGTGGAGGGAGGATGTCCATATCCTTCGCCCGAACCCGGCAGAGACGGAGCTCTGCCCTCCACGTCTTACCACCCACCCACGTGGAGGGAGGATTTTCCTCCTTCGCCAAGGCTACGGCGCGACAGGCCACATCCTTCGCTCGAACCCGGCAGAGACGGGAGCTCTGCCCTCCACGTCTTTTCTGTCAGCAACCACATTTCGTGTTCGCACATTTCCAGCACCCTCTCTACCATTTCCATCTTTAGGAGAGGAAAGTACAAAACAAAAAGATGGCAAGAATCGTCCAGAAATATGGGGGCACCTCGGTCGCGAACCCGGAGCGGATCATGGCAGTCGCTGAGCGCATCAAGCGCTGGCGCGATCAGGGGCATGAGGTAATTGTCGTCGTATCCGCCATGTCAGGGGAAACGGATCGCCTCCTGAAATTGTCCTCGGAAATATGTGAGCATCCGACGGAGCGGGAGATGGATGTGCTCCTGGCCACCGGAGAGCAGACCACCATCGCCCTCATGGCCATGGCTCTCAATCACGTGGGCGTGCCGGCCGTGTCCTTCACCGGGGCACAGGCCGGGATCGTGACCGATGGTGTCCACACCCGGGCCAAGATTGCCAATATCGAGCCCGGTGCCATTCAGGGGGTTTTGGAGGAGGGTTCCGTGGTCATCGTAGCCGGCTTCCAGGGGCAGACACTCGAAGGCCGCATCACCACGTTGGGGCGGGGCGGGTCGGACTTGAGCGCGATCGCACTATCGTCTGCCGTCAAAGCGGATCTCTGCCAGATTTACACCGATGTCAACGGGGTTTACACCGCCGATCCGCGGATGGTGCCGGACGCGCGTAAGATCCCAATCATTTCCTATGAGGAAATGCTGGAGATGGCCAGCTCGGGAACGAAGGTGATGCAATCCCGAGCCGTCGAATTTGCCAAGAAATTCGGAGTCGTCTTTGAGGTGCGTTCCAGTTTTAATGAAGGAGAGGGAACTAAAGTTATCGAGGAGTCAGATCAAATGGAAGATGTTGTTGTTCGCGGAGTGAGCCTGGAAAAAGACCAGGCTAAAATGCACATTGCCGGGGTGCCGGATGAGCCGGGAGTGGCGGCGCGCCTCTTTCAGTCCATATCGGAAGCTGGGGTCAACGTGGATATGATCGTGCAGAACGTATCCCGTACCAGTGAGGAGAGGGAAGGGGATGAAACGGATATCACCTTTACCGTCAGCCGGGATGACGTGCATCGGCTCCAGCCCATTGTCGCCGATTTCAAGAAACAATCCCTGGCCCGTGAAATCAGACTGACCGATGGGATCGCCAAACTCTCTGTGGTCGGGATCGGGATGCGCAGCCACAGCGGGGTGGCGGCCAAGCTCTTTGCCGCCCTCGCGGAAGAGGGCATCAATATCCAGATGATTTCCACCAGTGAGATTAAAATCGCGGTCGTCATCAACGAGGACCGGATGCAGGAGGCCGTGCGGGTCGCGCATGCCGCCTTCGATCTGCA
>CAYTLD010000038.1:6263-11950 GCA_964438585.1 uncultured Blastochloridaceae bacterium
GCCTACCGAAAACTAGCCGGGCGCGCCGCCGAAGTGAGCCTAATCTCCTCGACTGGCGCGCTCCTCTCCTGGGACCAGGAAATCAACCTCCCACCCCGGGCGCAAGAGCATCGCGGAGCCCAACTGGCCTGGCTGAGCGGACGGGCGCACGACCTCTGGATCGGCGAGGAAACCGGCGCCTGGCTCGGGGAAGCGGCGGAGGAGGTCGCCCCCGACTCGGACGAGGCCATCAATATCGAGCGTTGGACCCACGACTACGAGCGGGCGAAAAAGCTCCCGGTCGAGCTGGTCGAGCGCGCCACCCGGCTCGAATCTCAAGCCCATGAGGCCTGGAAGGAGGCCCGGGAGAAAAGTGATTATTCCCTCTTTGCTCCCCTGCTCAAGGATCTGATTGATTTAGCGCGTGAGAAAGCCGACCGCTGGGGATATGCCGAGTGTCCCTACGATGCCTTGATGGAATCCTATGAGCCCGGAGCGACCGCCTCGGAAGTGAGGGAATTATTTACCCCGCTGGCGCAGGAGCTGTCCGCGCTATTTCAGGAAGGACTATCCGGACCTCCGGCACCCGCCCTCCCGGAGGGCCCCTATCCGGTCGATAAGCAGATCGCCTTCAACCGTGAGGTTATCGAAAAAGTGGGATTTGATTTTCATCGGGGCCGGATGGACACCTCCGTCCATCCCTTCTCCTCCGGAATGGGGCCGCACGACAACCGGGTCACCACCCGGTATGATGAAGGAGACTTCACCAGCGCATGCTTTGGCATCCTCCACGAATGCGGGCACGGCATGTATGAGCAAGGCCTGCCCGCGGAAAAATTTGGCACCCCCTGCGGCAGTTCGGTCTCCCTCGGCATCCATGAATCCCAGTCCCGCCTCTGGGAAAACCAGATCGGCAGGTCGCGCGCCTTCTGGGAATACTGGTATCCGGTGGCCAGGAACTATTTCCCCCAGCTTTATTCCATGCCGATCGAAGACTTTATAAAATATATCAATCGGGTCGAGCGCTCCTTTATCCGGGTCGATGCCTCCGAATTGGGCTACGACCTCCATGTCATCCTCCGCTTCGAGGTGGAGGAGAAAATTTTCTCTGGTCAATTGGAAGTGGAGGGCATCCCCGACTTCTGGAACCGGCGCTTCAGGGAACTCATCGGGCTCGAAGTCCCGGACGACTGCCAGGGATGCCTCCAGGACATTCACTGGAGCATGGGCGGGTTCGGCTACTTTCCCACCTACACCCTCGGCAGCCTCAACGCCGCGCAACTTCTCGAGGCCATCCGCCAGAGGGTGCCGGATTTCGAGCAGCAGTTGGTCCGCGGGGAGTGCGGCACCATCCTCGATGACCTGCGTCAACACGTCCACCAGCACGGGCGACGCCACCTTCCCAAGGACCTGATCCGGATCGCGACCGGTGACGCCCCTAACCCGGATCACCTCCTCCGCTATTTCCGGAAGAAACTGGAACCTTCTGATTAGGGCGTTTTGTATTCTACCTGTCGCATGCGTGGAAGAAAAGGTGGGGCGCAGTCTCCAGACAAGCCGCTTACCATCAATGACTCCGGCTTGCGTGGACGCTGCGCCCCACCCACTGATCCTTCTTCAAGCGCGTCACATTGAATAAAACATGCTCTAGGGGACGGCGATCAGCGAAGTAAATGGTTTCTAATTTACCATGTATTTGCCCCCACTCCCCAAATGCCAAGGAAATGAAAATGCTTAAAAACATTGATAATCGGACTGACCCCTACACCTTCACGTCTCACAATGCTGTCTGATAGGCCAGAACGTCCTCTGCTTCGGCATTGAGTTCGTCGGCATGCTGATTGATGATATCTAGGTCGCGACGCTCGGCTTCCGTTCTGGCGAGGTGCGCGAGGAGTACCCTGGCGGCACGTTCGAGGAACTCCGAACGACTTCTAAACTCCGCGTGGTGCTGGTCAATGAGATCAAGCACCTCGCCCGACAGTGTGATGGATGTCTTTACTTTCATACTACCATCATGGTATTTCCCAGACGCTGTGCAAATCTTTCTCCTGGACAGCCTCTTAGATCCAAGATGAGAGTTGCTTGGAATCTGCATAAGAACCTGAACTTCGGGATTGCAGAAACCTGAGGATAGAGTCATTGTTTTAGCCTGATGAAGCGCTCGGAATTTTTGCAGACGCTGGGATGGGGTATCGGCAGCTACGCGTTTCTGGGCCGTACGGCAACCGCTCAGGATGGTTTGCAGGGGGAATATGAGCTGAATGCCCACTTCGTCCACTCCGGACCCGGTCTGGGGAATCGGGTCGCGCTCACCTATGATGACGGCCCCTCGCCAGGAGTAACCGAGAAAGTGCTTAAAGATCTCGATAAGCATAAAATCACCGCCACCTTTTTTGTCATCGGTAGCAAAGTGAAGGCTTACCCGGCCCTGGCCCGTGAGGTGGTGGCGGCAGGCCATGAGCTGGCCAATCATACCTACACCCACCCGTTCCTTTCCAAGCTGAGCGCATCCCGTGTTCATGATGAACTCACCCGCTGTCAGGAGGTCATCGCGGAAACCACCGGTGTAACCCCGGTCTGGTTCCGCCCCCCCTATGGAGCCTTCCGCACCAAGCAGGGCTCTGTGGCCCGGGAAAAGGATCTGGGGGTGGCCTACTGGTCCGTCGATCCGCGTGATTGGGCGCGTCCGGGTGCCTCGACGATTGTGCGCCGGATCATGAGCGGCGTCCGTCCCGGTGCCATCATCCTCCTGCATGACCTCCACCAGCAGACGGCCGAAGCCACCGGCCCGCTTCTGGAGCAGCTCTGTGAAAAATCCTACCAGTTCTCACCCATGTCCGGTTTCCTCGGCAATCCCTACGGACGCCATTATCAGGAAGGATAAAAAAGGGGGCTGACCCCTTTTTTCGGGATATGGCACTGTTGACATTTGAGCCTGTTTATCAGGAACGCCTTTGGGGGGGGCGGGCGATTGAATCTTTCCCCGGGCGCACGCTGCCCCCGGACGTTTCCATCGGTGAATCCTGGGAGGTCTGCGACCGCCCGGAGGCGCAAACCCGCATCCCGGAGAAAAACGCCACCCTGCATGAACTCTGGTCGTCCGGGGACCGGCGGCAGTTCTTTGGCTCCCGGGCTCCGGAAGCGGAGCGTTTCCCTCTCCTGATCAAAATCCTCGATGCCCGCGACCGTCTTTCCCTGCAAGTTCATCCTCCAGCGGAACGGGCCTCCGCCTTGAACGGCGAGCCCAAGACGGAATGCTGGTATTTTATCGAGACGGAGACGGAAGCGCGGATTTACGTGGGTTTAAAAAAAGGAGTTGACCGGGCTGCGTTTGAAAAGGCGCTGGAGTTAGGAACGGTGGCAGAATGTTTTCATGTGCTCGACACCTCCCCCGGTGAGGTCATGTTCCTCCCCTCCGGACGTGTTCACGCCATTGGCGGAGGGAACCTCATTCTTGAGATTCAGCAGAATTCAGACACCACCTACCGCGTCTATGACTGGGATCGGATCGATGCCAAAACCGGGCAAGCCCGCGAACTCCATGTTAAGGAATCCCTGGATTGCATCAACTATGCGGATATCGAACCCACCTTTGCCCAGCCCCATGGGGAGAGCCTGATCGATTGCATCTATTTCAAGCTGGACCGCTCCCTTTTCTTTGAAAAGGAGACGCGCCATCTGGTCGTTTCCGAGGAGAGCTGCATTTATGGCTTCAATACCCGGGGGCGGTTCCGCATCGGCGAACGCGAGATCGAGCGCGGCACCAGCTTCCTGCTGAGCGCCGATAGCGGAGAAGTTGAAGTGGCCTGCCTTGATGATGAGGGCGAACTGATCACCGTCACCTGGCCGGAGTGAAGGAATTGATGATTTGGCCATACCAATCCGCGAGGCGATTCGCGAAAGGAGGGTCTTTCTTCTCCACTTTACGCATGCCGAAGCGCAGTTCGTTGAGAGTGACGACACTGAGCCAAACCTCTCCAATGCCTACCTGCCATCTTCTTACCCCCTCGTGCACTTTTCGCTCATCACGGCGCAACTCGGTGACAACAACCGTATCGAGCAAATAGCGCATCACTCGTCATCCGGTTGAAAGGAAAACTCGCGGTGTTTGGTCTGCTTGCGGTCGGGCAAGGGGAAGTCCTTTTCGTAAAACCAGTCGGGTGCGTCGGGGATTCGCATGGCCTCGATCAGGGATTTGGGTTTCTCCATTATAGATGAATCATAAACATTATGCTTGTAAAACATAATGTTTTCGTATATTCATGTTTAATGAAATTGGATTTTGTTAACCGGGAGGCGGAATGGGCTGAGCTGGATGCGGCGGCAGGGCGCGGGGGTTTGCTGGTCGTTTACGGACGACGGCGGGTCGGCAAGACGCGACTGTTGCGGCGTTGGATGGATGGACGGGGAGGTCTGTTCAGCCAGGCTCTGGAGGGGCCGGTGGAAATGCAAGTGGGGCAGATTTTCGCGGATATTAGGGAGCGATTGGAGACGCAAATCGAACCACGTGGTTGGGATGATCTCCTGGAGATACTGGCCTTGCAGAAAAAGCCATGGGTGCTTTGTCTCGATGAGTTTCCCTACCTCACCGCGCGGGATGCGAGCCTGCCCAGTCGCTTGCAACGCTGGCTGGATCACGGGATGCCGGAGGGATGCCTTTTGATTCTCTCCGGCTCCAGCATGAGGATGATGCACGATTTGTTCCTGCACAGAACAGCACCGCTCTACGGGCGGGCGCAGAAACTCCTGCAAGTCGGTCCAATGGACTATCCGGCGTTCTGCCTGGCCTGCGGGCTGGATTCCAAACAAATAACCAGTTTTGAAAAATTTTCCTGCGTGGGAGGGATTCCGAAATATTGGGAGTTTGCTGAACCTGGAAAAGATACGATCGATCTGGTGGAGTCCCTGTTTTTTGATTTTGCGCCTTACATGGAGCAGGAACCGAGGCGCATTCTCCACGATGAGGGAATGGCGGGCGTAAACGCCCTGGCGGTGCTGGAGGCGGTGGGACGCGGGGCGTCACGTGCTTCGGAAATCGCCTCCCGGCTCGGCACCGCACAAACCAACCTCTCCCGCCTTCTGCAACAGCTCATGGATGCCTCTGTGCTTTCGCGTGACCTGCCCTTCGGCGAAAGCAGCCGCACCTCAAAGCGCACACTCTATCAGATCCGGGATCCGGCACTGCGTTTCTGGTTTGGCGTGCAATCGCCCCATCGCAGCCTCTGGCGCACTTACTCGACGGATAAGAAGAGCCTGCTGATTCACAATCACGCATCCACGGTGTTCGAGGACTGGTGCCGCAGCCGCTTTCCGGGCGCGGGGCGATATTGGGAAAAAAATCTGGAAATCGACTGGATCCGCCCGGATCCGGAGGCATCAGGGCGACTGTGGGTCGGTGAAGCGAAATGGACGATTCTCAGTAACGCGGCTCGCGAAAGAGTGCTGAGGGATCTTCAGGTAAAGTGGAATCGTTGTGCGCTGGCACCGGCTCATTCGGAGGTGCAGTTTGAAGTTATCGATGCCTCCGTCATCCAATGAAGCCGGGGACATGCATTCCTCATATTCATTATCTTCGGCTTGCCTACATTGATTGGTAAGGAATATTTTACCCCTTTTCCCCCATAGATGAATCAATAATGAAATTAGTGTAGAAAGGTGTGCTCGTTATTCTACGCACACTAAAATTTCAGTTTTTCAGCTTTCAG
>CAYTLD010000038.1:12050-15023 GCA_964438585.1 uncultured Blastochloridaceae bacterium
TTTCAAAATCACCCCATCACCACTTCGCGCAGAACCTGGCGGGCGATGTAGAATGTTCCTTTCCAACTGTAGCGGAGTTCTTCAGCTTCATTGCTGCGCTCGAGTAATCCCAACTGAACGTTGTAGGTCATGGTGCTGGAAAAAATTTCCTCCATGAAGGATTTGATCCAGGTGTCGTCCTCCAGTGGGGTGTCTGCTTGCACCTCATTAAGTTCGAGGAATGCGCGGTGTTGTTCCAGGAGTTCGGAAATGGTTTCGGCCTCCGTGCAGCGGTAAACGTTGAAATGGGGGGGCAACTCAAAGCCGTAGGCGAAGGGATAGTCCCAGGTGATCCAGATGTGGTCCTCGCTATCCCGCGTCAGCAGCATTAGATAGCGCACTTGCATCGGCCCCTGGATGATGTGGGCAAGAGCGGCGACGGTCTGCTTCCCGGGGTGATAAAAAATCCGGTAGGCCTGATCCTGGGGCGAGGGGCGGAGCCAGAAATCGCCGCCTCCCTGGAATTCGAAGTCGCGCAATTCGCGGGTGGTGGCCGATAAATCGGGAAATTCCTCCGGCGGCAAGGTGCCTTTGATCAACTTCCGGTTGATAGAAAAGCGCAGACGCCGGGAGGCAATCCCGGCCTGCATGACCGGCAGGGTAAACCAGAGCACCCATCCCAGAGCCGCCATCATCAGGCTCCCGGTCCAGATCCAAATGAGGAGGCCTAGAGAAAGTGCCAGCATCCAGACGCCAAGTCGTCGGAGAGCCTGACTCCGGGCCCGCAAAAACGACCAGCTTAAAGCCAGCAGGCCAAGACTCATGAGTAATTTGGTAAACCATTCAGGCATAAAAAGTGTTCTACCTCGCAACTGAGGTTAATGGTAGCGGGGACGGGATTTGAACCCGTGACCTTCAGGTTATGAGCCTGACGAGCTGCCTGGCTGCTCCACCCCGCACTAGAGAGTAAAATAATACGGATTTTTAAGATCGTGTCAACACCGGGATGCAGAATACACAAATTATCCCATAACCCGATCCAGGGTGCTCTGGATATTTTCGAGAGTGAGCGGCTTGATCAGAGCGGCATCGAAACCATATTGATGATAACGCAGCACGCCGGGGTGTCTGGCGTCCGTGTGGGTGACGATGGTGCGCAGATCAGGATTGAGCTTTTTCATGTAATCGATCCAGGTTGTGTAATCTTCCGACTCCAGAAACGGACCCATGAGCACATCGATCCTTTCGTAATCGCGTGATTCCATACCTTTTTTCACCCGCTCTCCGGCCTCCTGGAAACCGGGAGCAGCGCAAACATTGAATCCCAGATCCTGCAGCATGCGCGAGAGGAAGGTTTGCACCATTCCCTCCGCCTCCATGATCAATACGGTTTTACTGCGTCTATTATGCATCACGCCCTCTCCGTCGAGATCCTCGCTGCTCATGGTGGGCAGCAGCACCAGCGCCTCGGTGGAAATTTTCCGGCGGGACTTGATGCGCAAGTGGCCTCCATGCGCGGAACAGACGACATCGGCGATAGTTAAACCCAGGCCCTCGTGGCCGGGCTTGGTGGTGTAAAAGGGGTCGCGGATGCGCCCCAGATCTTCTTTTTCGATTCCGATTCCCTGATCTCTGACCAGGATTGCGGCGTATTCACCGGGCACCACCCCCCCATATTCGACCGCCTGTTCCCGGTTCAGGATCCAGCGCATCAGCTCGATGCGCACCACCCCGCGTTTTTCCGTGGCTTCAACGGCATTCCGGATGATGTGACCGATGGCATTCTGGAGTAACAATTCCGACCCCTTGACGATCAAGTCGGCATGAATGACCACATCATCGCGCGCCATTCCACCTGAGGTTATTTCGCGGCGCACGGCACTGGAAATGAGTGCCTCCATACGAATCGCATTCCAATCCTCAGACGAGGTTTGGCCCATACCCAAGAGTGCCACCAGTAATTCATGGGAATGCTCGACGGATTTTAATCTTTCCTCGATGTCGAGTTTCTGTTCCTGCCCGCTGCTCAAGTGCGGGCGTATATCACGCACGAGTTCGATCAGGCGTTCGACGGTGCGGTCGAATACCGCCCCCAGCCGATCGGAGAGCACCCCACCGGTGGAGCGACCCCGCGCCTGTTCCAATTCCAACTGCATCAGGTAGCGGTCGGTAATATCCCGGCTGATGAGGACAATACTTTCCACCGTTCCCTGATCGTTGGTCACCGCCCGGGCGCGGGATTCGAGGCGCAGCCAGTGCCCGTCCTTGTGCTTCATCCGGTATTCCGTCTGGCGGGCAATTCCGGTCTGGACGGTCTCATAGAAAATTTTCTGCACCCGGGCGCTGTCATCCGGATGCAATTCCTGAAAGGAATCACTGTGATCAAGTTCGGCCGCCGAGTAGCCCAGGGTGTCATGAAAGGCCTGATTGTTCCAGATCCGGCGGCCTTTCGCGTCCACGATGACGATCATATCGGCCGCGTGGTAGAGGATGATCTGGTGGAGATCAGCGGCTTGCTTGAGCTGAGCATATTTCTGCTGGAGCCGCTTATAGGCGCCTACAAGCTTGTTATACTCTGGAGAATCCATTTCTCCCGGTAACGACAATCGGTCACTCAAGATAGCCTAAAAATAATTTATTCAGGCAATTCTTCAAGCCTGCTCTGCGACCTAATTCCGTTTCCCAGGGAAATCGCGGCTTGTCATGCGCCGTGGATGTGGTGATATGCAGGTGTTACTTAACAACTCAAACTCTTACCAAAGGAATTACGAATGAAACATCTCTGGATACTTATACTAACATCTGCCCTCTTCATCGGTTGCGGCGCCAAGTCAGAACCGGAAAGCGATGAACCTCAATCTTTCAGCGAGGCTATGGACAGCATGCAGAAGGACGTGGAAAAAGCCGCCAAGGAAGCGGAAAAGGAATCAAAAGAATTGAAAAACGACACCGGCAAGATGCTCGAAGAAATGGGCAAGGAAATGCAGGAATAAA
>CAYTLD010000039.1:0-12627 GCA_964438585.1 uncultured Blastochloridaceae bacterium
TTAAGTATTTATTTCCCGGCCCCGGTGGCCATGGTGTGCGGGTGGCATTGCTTAATCAGATCGCGGTCTATTGTGGTTCTTCCGAGGGGAAGGAAGCCGGATTCGCCGACTCCGCTTACCACTTCGGAAAATTTCTTGCCGACTCCGGAATCGGGCTCGTTTACGGGGGCGGCAACATCGGACTGATGGGGCAGGTCGCCCACGGGGCGCTGGATCATGACGGCAAAGTCATTGGTGTCATCCCCCGGGATTTGGTCGAGAAGGAACTGGCCCTGGAGAAGGCGGAACTGCACCTGACCGCGACCATGCACGAACGCAAGCAGGCCATGGCAGATCTTTCCGATGGCTTCGTCGCCCTTCCGGGCGGATTTGGAACCATGGATGAGTGGTTTGAGATCCTGACCTGGCGACAGCTCGGCATCCATCAGAAACCCTGCGCCCTCTACAATATCGGTGGTTTCTTCGACCCGCTTCTGGGACTCATCGATCACCAGGTCGAATCGGGCTTTGTCCATCCGTCCTATCGTGATGACATCATCGTGGGCGACAACCCCGGCGAAATCCTCCGCCGCATGGAAGCGTTTCAACCTTCCATCCGTGAGACCTGGATGACCCCCGAGGAGCGGTGAAGGCTTAGGTCCGTATCTGGCCGGTGCCGTGGCCGATGTATTTATAGATGGTCAGTTCTTCGAGGGCCATGGGGCCGCGGGCGTGGATTTTATCCGTGCTGATGCCGATTTCGGCTCCGAATCCGAACTGGCCTCCATCGGAGAAGCGGGTGGAGGCATTCCAGAAGACAGCGGCGGAATCGACTTTGCGGAGGAAGAGATCGGCGACCTCTTGGTCCTCGGTCACGATGGTGTCGGTATGGTGCGATCCGTGGCGGTTGAGGTGATCGAGAGCTTCCTCCATGCTGGGCACGATCCGGATGGCAAGAATGAGATCGAGGTATTCGGTTTCCCAGTTCTCCGGGGCTTGAAGGTCGGTGCCGATGGCGGCTGCGGCCTGAGGGTCGCCGAGCAGGGTGACGTTGTTTTCTTTTAATTCCTGCGCCAGCGGGGGCAGGAATTTTTTGGCGATGGACTCATCGACAAGCAGGGTTTCGAGGGCATTGCAAACACCGGGGCGCTGGCACTTGGCGTTGATGACGATCTTCCGGGCCATCTCGAGGTCGGCCTGCTCATGGACATAGACATGACAGACACCGTGGTAGTGTTTGATGACCGGCATACGCGCGTTCTCAACCACGGTTTTGATCAGGCCATGCCCGCCCCTGGGAATCATGAGGTCGATATAGCGGTCCTGTTGACAGAGGATGGGGATGGCCTCGCGGTCGGTGGTGCTGATGAAGGAGGCTACTTCCGGGGGAAGACCGCATTCCACGGCGGCTTCCTGCATGGCCTCGACGAGCAGGCGGTTGGTTCGGAAGGCTTCCCGTCCGCCGCGCAGGACAGGGACATTGCCGGTTTTGAGGCAGAGGGCTCCGGCATCGATGGTTACGTTGGGCCGGGATTCATAGATGATGCCGATGACTCCGATGGGGGTGCGCACTTTCCGCATTTCGATCCCATTATCAAGGGTCCAGGAGCGCATGACTTCGCCGACGGGATCGGGCAGGCCGATGACATCACGGACCCCCTGCACCATATTTCCGTAACGTTGGTCATTAAGATTGAGGCGGTCGAGGAGCGCGGGGGTCAGCCCCGCCGTCTCGCCATCCTGGCAATCGAGGTGGTTGGCTTCCTGGATGACGGTTTTCTTTTTTTCCAGACAGGAGGCGAGGGTGTCCAGCAGGCGATTGCGCTCGTCGGTGGAGGTGGAGAGGAGGACGGTGGAGGCCTGGCGGGCGGCCCGGGCCATGGACTCGATTTCGGACGCGAGGTGACTCATGATTTGACTTTCTTTCTGCTGCGGAAGAGGGTGCCGACGGATTGCCTGTCGGCGAGTTTGAGCAGGACATCGGGGTGTCTTCCGTTGGCGATGACGGTGGGGATTCCGGCTTCCATCATTTCGCGCGCCGTTTCCAGTTTGGAAATCATTCCCCCGACAGAACGTTCGCTGTCCGAGCTGCCGGCGTAGCTGCGGATGCGGTCGTCGATTTCCCTGACTTCGCGGATGAGTTCCCCCTTCCCGTCCATGGAGGTGTAGAGGCCTTCGATGCTGCTGAGGATGACCAGTTTGTCCGCTCCCATCATTCGGGCCACCTGGGCGGAGAGCCGGTCATTATCACCAAAGCAGTTGAGCATTTCCAGTTCCTCGAAGGAGAGGGCGTCGTTTTCATTCACGATGGGCACGCAATTCCCGAGTTTGAGCAGGTGATCGATGGTGGCACGCGTGTTGGCATAGAGTTTCCGGCTGTCCAGATCCCAGTAGGTGAGCAGGATCTGGGCGACGAGGAGGTCGTAGCGCTGGAAAGCGGATTGGTAAGCATTGATCAGGCGGGTCTGGCCGATGGTGGCGCAGGCTTGCAGGGCGCAACGGACTTTCGGGCGGCTGGTTTCTCCGAGGACGGTCATGCCGGAACTGACCGCACCGGAGGAGACCATAACAGTGGAGATGCCGCGAGCACGCAGGTCATGCACCTGAGTGGCGAGGGTGGCCATCTGGCGTCGGTCGATTTTTCCCGAGGCGGTGGTGAGAAGACCACTGCCGACTTTAACCACCCACAATTGTTTGCGTGATGCCATGGTCGGGAAAGGAGAAGGGTTGCCTGGCTAGGCGCGAGTCCGGGTCAAAGAACCTCGAAAGGATTTTAAGAGGGCGACCACGGATGAGAAACCCGCCATCCACTGAGCGGCTTTACCGCCCCGAGAAAATTTTTTCGATATCAGGAATCCGACAATCGGCATGAACAATTTTAACTTGGGGGCGGCCAGGGCCAGAAGATGGCCTGCCAGTTGCTGCCAGCGGGTGCGGGAGTCCAAATCCTCCAAGTCAGCCGTTATTTTCAAACGATCCTGTTCACAGCGCAGGAGAACCTCCTGCTTATGGAGTTCGAGGGCGGTTTGGCCCATCAAGGTTTTAAGCATGCCTGATCCTTCTTCAGTTGATTGATCGTCTCATGGAACGGGCGCGGTCCATCCTGAAGCATGGCCTTGAGCTTAATAAAACAGAAGGCACTGGCTCCCAGATAGAGGAGGCAGAAGAGGATGGCTACGGGGACCGTCCAATCCTCCGGGACGGAGGCGATAATCGTCAAGGTGATCAGGACCAGAGTGATGATGGAGAGAAAGGTGCCGGATACCGCCAGCACCAGGGCAGTCAGTAAGCGGCGCTTTTCTTCCTGAATCTCAATGCTGATCAGATCAGCACGGGTATAGACAGCTTCGAGACAGGAAGCTCCCAATTTTTTAAAGGAGGATACAATTCCCCCCACGCGTCCTTCCGATGCCGCCATGGCTTACTTGCGGCTGAGGATTGCGCCCAGGAGGATTCCCAGCCCGAAGGCGACGCCGAGTGACTCGTAGGGATGTTCCCGGATAACGCGGTCGGTTTCCTTGGCACCTTCGACGGCTTTTTCTTTGACGACCCCTTCGAGTTCGTGCAACTGGGTGCGGGCTTCGGAGAGGCGGGTTTCCAGGCGTTCGCGAACTTCCTTCGCTTTTCCGTTCAGGGTTCCGGCGGTCTCGCGGGAGAGTTGTTCGGCGTCGGCGATGACCAGTTTAATGTCGCTGACGAGTTTATCTTTGGATGATGTGGTAGCTGTGGTTTCGCTCATAGCCTACATATAAACGTACAATATACAGGAATGCAAGCAGTAGTTATGAATTAGAAAGTCCGCGTCGGGCGGATTGTTGTCGCAGGGACTGTGCCATTTCATGGCGGGCGCGGAGGCGTCCGTCCTGCCAGACCTGGCCGCAGATTTCCCCCAGGACCATCCAGAGGCCGAGCAGGGGCATGGCTAGCAGGAGTCCGGTGACACCGCCCAGGAAGCCTCCGACAAAGATGACCAGCACGGTGACGAGGGGATGGGCCTGGAGGGATCGGCCCACGGTCAGGGGGGTGTAGAAAAAATCGTCCACGGTGCGCACGGCGATAAACAACAAGACGGTCACCACCTGGAGGAGAGGCCCCATTTCCGGGAAGGCAAGTGTGATCAGGAGAATGAGTAAACACCCGATGAAGGTGCCCAGATAAGGCACCCAGGAGAGCACCGCACAGACCAGCCCCAGGCCCATGGCCTGGCCGAAGGGGAACAAGTCTCCGCCGAAAACCAGGCCAATCCCCCACAGTCCAAAGCCCAAGGTGATGGTATCGAGGAAAGTCATGCCCATCAGCCCGCGGAAATACATGCGCACCTGGTGGTCCATCTGGTCGAAGAGGAGCAGGACTTTTTCAAAAAAGGCGTTCGGCACCCCGCGCATGATCAGACCCTTGAAGCGGGAGCCGTCCTTTAAAAAGAAAAACGAGAGGTAAGGGACCAGAAGCAGGGAGGGGATGGAGGTGATCAGTCCGACAGCGGCGCGGGGCAGGAATTCCTCCACCAGCATCAGGCGGGCCGTATCGATTTTCAAGCGCACTTGCTCAGCGACCTGCTCTTCCTCAAAAGAGGGATAGCGATTCTCCAACCAGGTGAGAGAATTATCAAAGAGGCGGTCGAGAGAGGCGGCGTAAAGCGGGATCTGATCCTCAATGGAATAGATCAGGCCGGCCAGGACGGGGATGAGCAACAGGAGGGCGGGGATGGCCAGCACCGTGGCCAGAACCAGGAAAACGGCAAGTGCCTGTCCCTGACTCAGTCCGCGGTGTTGCAGCATTCGAATCAGAGGTTTGCAGATATAATAAACGGCGATCGAGAGCACGCAGGGAATGGAGAGCCACCAGACCAGATCGCAAAGGACGAGACTGAGCAAGGTACCGGCAATGACACCGACCCAGATGAGGGGGTGGTTCAGGCCCCCGGAAAAAGCCATGCTGGACTTGCGCCGGTTCATTTAAAGTGAGGAGTAGTCGGAGTTGCCGTCCAGGGTTTGTCGCAGACGCGTGCTGATGGTCCGGGCCAGGGCGAGGCTGATCTTGGCACCGATGCGGCCGTGGGTCTCGAGGATTTCGAGGAATTCCGGACGGAAGAAGCCAATCAGAGAACTGTCTTCCAGGGCTACCGCACTAGCCGCGCGGGGTGAACCGTCGAGAAGGGCCAGCTCTCCGAAATAGGCACCCGGCTCCAGGAGGGCCAGTTCACGCTGGTGGCCGTCCACATGGCGGAAGAGCCGGATCTTCCCTTTGATAAGAACATACATCCCGAGTCCCTCCTGTCCCTGTTCAAAAACGATTTCCTCCGGGACGTAGCAGCGTTCATGAATGATCGGCTCCAGAGCCCGCAATTCCCTCGGTTTCAAATCGCTGAATAATTCCACTTTTTTCAGGAGCTGGAGGTTCCCGGGCAGGGCCTCGATTCTACGGCGGAGCAATTTCATCACTGCTTCATAGCGGATTACCCCGCAATCGGTAGGAAAAAATGCTTGGAGTCAGTAGTTCCTCTTGCTATGCGATTAGATATGGAACACACGATGGCCGAGGAAGGGACTACGAAAATTCTTCATTTGAAGGGGGATATTGATCTGCACCATTCCCCGGGGCTGCGCAAAGTCCTGCAGGAAAGGATCAAGGAAAAATGTCCGGCCCTGGTCATTAATTTCCGGGAGGTGAACTACATCGACTCCTCCGGCCTGGCCACCCTGGTCGAATATTACCAGGGCTGTCGCAACTATTCCGGTAAGATCGCGCTGGCTGAGTTAAACCAGCGGGTGCGCAGTGTTTTTGATCTGGTGCGCCTGGGCGAGGTCTTCCAGATCCATACCACTCTCGACGAGGCCACCAGCCAAATCACCGAAGCCTAAGCAACCCGCCAGGATCTTTATTTTGAAAGACTATCTGGCCCTCAACCGCAAAATCCTCTACTGGATGTTCGTCGCTCCCTTCCGGGGGGAGGCCTTCAGTATTCACGAGGTCTTTCACCAGATCATCCGTATCGGAGTTCAGGCCCTGCCGGTGGCCAGCCTGACCGCCTTCAGTATCGGCCTTACCCTCGCCATGCAGGCGGCGGCGGAGATGAGCAAGCTGGGCGCGGACGCCTACGTGCCCGACCTCGTCTGTGTCACTCTCCTGCGGGAGTTGGGGCCCATGCTGGTGGCCGTGATTGTGACCGGGCGCAGCGGGTCGGCGGTGACCGCAGAGCTGGGCACCATGACCGTCTCCGAGGAAATTGAAGCCCTGACCGCCATGGCCATTAACCCCATCCGCTTTTTGATTGTTCCCCGGTTCATCGCCATGCTCATCATGCTGCCGGTGCTGACCATCTTCGGACACTACATCGGTAACGTCGGTGGCTGGTTTATTTGCACCACCACCCTCGACATGAGCACCGCCAACTATATCGTGCGCGCGCTGGACCGGGCCACCTTCGAGGATCTATATGTGGGGATTGTAAAAAGTTTTGTCTTCGCCTGGCTGATTATCACCATTGCCTGCCACTACGGGTTGGCCGTGCGCGGCGGTGCCGAGGGGGTCGGCCTCAATACCACCCGATCCGTCGTTGTCTCACTCCTGGCCATGCTCATTGCCAATGTGGTCCTGACCGGAATATTCTTTTTTGCCTGATGAACGAGACTGCCAAACCGAACCGCCAGGAAGAGGAGCCCATCATTGAGGTGACGGATCTGGTGCGTGAATTCGACGGACGCGCGGTCCTCAATGGCATCAGCCTGAAAGTGTATAAGGGAGACACCCTCATCATCATGGGAGGCAGCGGCTGCGGGAAAAGCACCCTCCTCCGGCATATCATGGGCTCACTCAAACCCACCTCAGGCTCGGTGAAAATTTTCGGTCAGGAAATCACCGGGATGAGCGAGCCAGGCCTCAATAAGATCCGCCGCCGCTTCGGAATGAATTTTCAATTCGGCGCCCTCCTCCAATCCCTGACCGTGGGGGAAAACGTCGCCCTCCCCTTGCTCGAGCACAGTGTGGTCGATCCGGGAATTATCGATCTGGTTATTAAAATGAAATTGGAACTGGTCGGGTTGACCGGATTCGAGGATCTCAAACCCGCTGAAATCAGCGGCGGCATGCGTAAACGGGTGGGCCTGGCCCGGGCCGTGGCCCTGGATCCGGAACTGCTTTTCTCCGACGAGCCGACCAGCGGACTCGATCCGGTCATGACTGCCGTGGTCGATAAGCTGACCTGCGACCTGACCAACAACCTTGGGATGACCGCCGTCGTCGTCACGCATGATATGACCAGCGCCTTCCGGATCGGAACCCGCATGATCATGCTCGGCGTCGGTGAATATCAGGGGAAAATCATCGCCGAGGGCACGCCCGAGGAAATCCGGAACCACCCGAATCCGATGCTCCAGCAATTTATCAAAGGGGAGCCGGACGGACCTATTCCCTTGAAACTATCCAAAGATGACTATATCAAGAAGTTGTTGGGAGCCGATCCCAATGAGGAGGATCACGAACCATGAAATCAAAAGAACAAAACATAATGGATAAAATCATCGCGGTGATCGTCATTGGCTGCAGTGCAATTCTGCTCATTGCCCTCGCTATTCCGCTTATGGGTCTGGAGTTGGACACACAGAAGACCATCACCATTGATCTTCCCACCGCCACCGGGCTCCGTCCCAGTAGTGAGGTCCGCTATGCTGGAGCGCCGATTGGAAAAATTCTCGAGATCAAGCCACTCAGTTGGGAAGAACGCAGCAAGGAAGGCTTTCCCGTCCGGGTCGTGGCCTCCATCGATGAGGACACCCCCGAATTCCGGGCTGACTCCATGGCGGAAATTGCTTCGGACACCCTGCTGGCAGAAAAATTTATCGACATCGATCCCGGCACCGCCCAGGCCCCGCCCCTGGCTGAGGACGCGATTATCTACTCCAGACCGGTGGCCAGCTTCGATGACCTCACCCGTGAGGGAATGGTGACCCTGGAAACCGTCAATGATATCATGACCCAATTGCGCGAGGATCATCCTGATCTGCCCGGTCGCATCATTGCCCTTCTGGAAACTGCGGAGACTCTGGCCACCAAGGCGGACAGCATGGTCATCAGCATCAACGAAATCCTCGATGGCAACGAACAGAACCTGAACAAGACCCTGACCGATCTCAATGTGGTCATGCAGAACCTCAAGGTCGTTTCCACCTATTCCAAGGCACTCACCTCCACCCTCGGACGCAAGCCCTGGCGTGTCATCTGGGGCACGGAACCCAATAAATTGCCGACCGAGGAACAGATCCTCAATTCCAACGAGCCGATCCGGGTGCAAGTGCCCCAGGACTGATCTCCGACCATGCCGGCCGCCTGCACGAACGAAGACCGCTTCCGGGCACTGCTGGAAGTAGCGCGGAAAATGAGCAGTGCTGTCGATTTTGAAGCACTGCTCCGGGAAATCCTCATTTCTTCGCAGCAAGTCATGTGTGCGGAAGCGGGCTCCATCTTCCTGCCCGATGCGGACACCGGCGAACTCATCATCCACTCCGCCAGCGGGGATAAAGCCCCACTGCTCAATGCCACCCGCATTCCCCGGGGGGCGGGGATCGCCGGATCCGTCTATCTGGGAAAAGAGACCATCAACATCCGGGACACCCGGAATGATCCGCGCCACTACCGGAAGGTGGATGAAAAAACCGGATTTGAAACTCGCGCCATGATCACGTCACCCCTCCTCAGCGGGGAGCGTTGCCTAGGCGTGGTTCAGGTGCTCAACCCGAAGGGAGCCGACTGCTTTGATGACGAGGATGAGGAAATTTTTGAGGGATTTGCCGCCCTCATTTCCTCCACCCTCGTCCGGCTCGAAGTCCAGAGCCAGCTCATGACGGAGGAGAAGCGGAAACAGGAACTCACCTTGGCGCGTGACATCCAGCATTCCTTCCTCCCGCCCACGCTGCAAATTTTCGAGACCTGCCAGGTGCGTGCTGCCTACTTCCCGGCTCTCAGCATCGGAGGGGATTTCTACTTTGTCCACCCCGCCCCCGGCAACCGGATGCTCGTTGGTATCGGTGATATTACCGGGAAGGGCGTTCCGGCCGCACTCAACATGGCCCGGGCCACGGCCACCATCAAAGCCCAGGTCCACCGCATCGGCGAAAGTCTGGGCGACTGGGTGACCGAACTCAACACCGCCCTCTGTGAAGAACTCCACCACGGGCGCTTTATCGGGCTGACCTTTCTCCTCGCCGACACGGAGGCCAAGCGACTCCAGGTTTGCAATGCCGGGCAGTATGCCCCCCTCGTCAATTCCGGCTCTGGATGGTCGGTGATCAATTGCAGCCCCCAGCTCCCGATCGGGATTATGTCCGGTACCGCTTATTCCCATGTCGAGGTCGATCTCAAGGCGGGCCAGCATTACATTATTTACACCGATGGCATCACCGAAGCCCGCGACAGCTCCGGGGAGGAATACACCGATGAGACCTTCATCGCCAACCTGCCCGCCTGCGCCACCTCTAGTAAAACGCTGGCTGCAGCCATCGAGGACTGGAAGAAATTCATGGGGTCAGCGGAGCAGCATGATGATTCCACCATCCTCCTGCTCGACTGGCGGGGCGCGCCGCCTGCGCCCAGTCTGGACATCGAGTGTTCCACCGGCTCCTTATGTTCAGGGCGTGAGTATGTTGAAAGCTGGGCCGCCTATTGCGGATTCGATGACATTACCGTCGGGCAAATCGTCCTCGCTGTCGATGAAGCCATGACCAATATTTACCGCTACGCCTATGGAGAGCAGGGAGGGCCACTGCGCATCGAGGTCAGGATCGAGAATGAGAACCTTCACATCCGGCTCATCGACCAGGGAATACCGGCCGATGTCGAGAAAATCAAAGGGCGGGAGCTGGACGACCTCCGCCCCGGCGGACTGGGCACCGTCCTGCTCAAACAAATTTTTACCAGCGTCGAGTATCAACCTCAGGAAGTCGGTACCATCCTGACCCTGGAAAAAACCATTTCCTGAGAGTTTGCCAGCAGAATTGGAAGGGAAAAATGAAAATTACACTATGGGGGACACGGGGCAGCATCCCGACACCGAGCACGGCGGATTTTCTCACCAGCCGCTTCGGTGGTGACACCACCTGTGTCTCAGTCGAATCCGGAAACCACACCATCATCCTCGACGGCGGATCAGGCCTCAGGCTCCTGGGAATTAAAAAAGACATTCCCGGCCAACCCTTTCACGCCACTTTTTTCTTCTCCCACGTCCATTGGGATCACATTCAGGGATTTCCTTTCTTCAAGCCCGCCTACCAGCGCGAAAATTCCTTCAATCTCTATGGCCCGAAACTTTCCCGTTCCTCAGGATTCGTTGGCAGCATTCTTGAAAAAGCACTTCGCGGGCAGCAGGAAGATCTGAATTTTCCTGTCCGGCTCCGGGAGATGCCGGCGGAGATGAACTTCCGTGACCTCGATGACGGGGAAACCGTCACACTCAGCGGCGAGTCCAGCACCCTTATCGTTCAATCCCGCTCCCTAAACCATCCCGGAGGTTGCTTCGGCTACCGTATCGAGGAGCACATCCCGGGGCAGCCAACCCGCACCTTTGCCTTCTGCACCGACCATGAGCACACCGGCGACCTCCACCCCGGCGTGCAATTTCTCGCCCACCAGGCCGATCTCCTGCTCTATGATGCCCAATACACACCTGAAGAATATCTGGGCACGGAATCCAGCAGCCCACGCGTCAATTGGGGCCACTCCACCTGGGAATGGGCCATTAAAGAATCCCTGGCCGCCGGCGTGAAACAGGTTCTCCTCCATCACCATGACCCCCTCCATGATGATGACGCCATCGCTTCCATCGAATCGGCCGCCCAGCAGGCCGCAGAAAAATCCAACCTCCACATCCAGGCCTCCACCCAACACCAGATCTTCGAGATTTAATCCGGAGATCTGCCCTCCACGTCATAACACCCACCCGCGTGGAGGGAGGATCTCCGTATCCTCCGCCCGAGCCCGGCAGAAATGGCCTGTCGCGCCGAAGCCTCGGCGCAGGAGGACGCTCTGACTCTGCCCTCCACCAAGTCTTCGAGATTTAATCCGGTATCACTTGAATTATTTTTTCAACAGCCTCATGATCATCCCCCACCCGGCAGCCTTAGCTTAGTGGTAGAGCGCACGCTTCACACGCGTGAGGTCACTGGTTCGATCCCAGTAGGCTGCATTCAGGGGACTTCTCATCCAAGTCCCGAACGGAAGGCTTCGACCATCTCTCGGGTGATCCGATAACGGCTCCCACAACGCGGGCAGGTGACCGCAAGCGTGTTGTCTTCGCCGAAGATTTCGCCCGGATCACCACGGGTAGCAGACGCAGTGAGCTGAACCAGGCGGTCGTGACTACAGCCGCAGGCCCAGGTATAACGTCGCTCCTCGAGCTGGGAGTAGTCCTCCGTTTCCAAAATGGCCTCCGCGATGGTGTCGTCCACCTTCCGGAGCCAGTCGATATCACAATCGGGCTGGGAGCTGAGCATCAGGTAGCGCTCATCCTTGAATTGGAAGAACCGGGTCGGCCGCTGTTCACTCTGCTGAAAAAAATGTTCACAGGCCCGGAGAACAGAGCGCGATTCAAATTCGACCACACTGCGCTGCCGCTCCTCACTCTTGCGCACCGTCTCGGCAAAGAATTGCGAGGTCCGCGTCTCCCGCACCCCCTCCTTGAAAATCGTTCCGATGAGGTGCCCCGGATCATTATCCGCCGCCGCGAAAAGGTTGACCTGAGGATGAGCCAGATTCAGGGTCCAGGCAAACTGCTCATTCCAGGGGCGCGAACACGCATAGAGCAGGAGGGCGGCGAGCAGATCCTTTTCCATCTCATCCGCCTCCGGGTCCGGGCGCAGGTGAATGTCATTCAGGTGCAGATAATAATCAACAAAGAGCGGAGAAAGATCCGCCTGAACCGCCAGAACATTCCGGTGACGGATGTAATAAGACCGCACAGACACCCCATTTTCCACAGTCGAACTCATTCAGGGATAGATTATCATGCTCATCGACAAGTCAATCCTTCGTGCCTCGTAAATGCTCTAGCTTCTGCAGCTCGGGTTGTTTGTTGACATTCGGCACACATCAGATAGCCTGTTTCTATGTTCGACTGGTCGGATGAAAAAGACGCCGCCCTCAGAAAAGATCGTGGGATTGGCTTCCAGGATATCGTCTATCACATTGAGCAGGGTGACGTGGTGGCCGTAGCGCAACATCCCAACCAGGAGAAATATCCCGGCCAGAAAGTATTCTACGTCCGGGTTGAAGATTACGTCTACGCCGTGCCGTATGTGGAAAAGAAAGGAACCAGTTTTTTAAAAACCATTATCCCCAGCCGGAAGGCCACAAAAAAATACTTGGAGGACAACCAATGAACTACGACGACTACGAAAAAGAATTCATCGAGAATGAAGATAGTATTCTCTCAAAAGCCAAGGCACCGTCTCCTAAAGAAAAGGAGCGCCTTCAATTGGCGGCGAAGCAGACACTGAACAAGGACAAGCGAATCAACATCCGCATCTCCTCCCGGGACCTGGGAGCACTTCAGCGCAAGGCAAACCGGTATGGCATGCCCTACCAAACCCTCATCTCCAGCCTCCTCCACCGCTACGTCTCCGGCGACTTGAAAGAATAGCGGAAACCAAGGCTCACCGG
>CAYTLD010000039.1:12727-14678 GCA_964438585.1 uncultured Blastochloridaceae bacterium
CCCTCACATCCGAAATCAAGTCAAGGCCACTGCCGTTCCTCTCTATGAAGAAGCATGATTCGGATCTCACACTGATACAGATCATTGAATTTTGCCATGAGGCAAGAGACTTCGTTTCTTCCGAGAGCTTCGATCAATTTCAGGCGGATCGGGTGAAAATACGCGCCTTCGAGCGAATCATGGAATGCATTGGAGAAGCCGTTAAGCGGTTGCCTCCGGAATTCACCGAAAAACACCCGCAAATACCTTGGTCTGCAATCGCGGGAATGCGGGACCGTATTGCACATGGTTACGACAGCATTGAGTATTCCGTCCTCTGGAATGCAGCTGTAAATAATATCCCAACCCTATTGGAAATTTGTACCAAAGAAGCGAAGAATTTCGAATAAGAATCATGAACAAAAGCCTGCCGCCAAGAAAGATAAGACCGGAAAATCTCTCAATCTCGACGACTGGAAGATAAAGTATCCCGGTGATCTGACGCTCAAGGACGGAACCGCCCTCAAGAAGGTGACCATCATGAGCTTCTCTAAGAATACCCTCGTTATTGCCGATGCGGACGAAGCCATGCCCGGATCCTACATGGCTTTTGCGGCAAGACGCTGGCAAGGTGTGGGGGGAGTCGTCGACTTTCCACATAGACAGTTTTAACGTTTCAGGCCTTGACTGCCGCAATGCTGCATTGCAGTATAGTGGCATGAAACAAGTGGTTCCGATCAGTAAACGCGGCACGATTACTCTACCTCCCGCCTACCGCAAAAAGCTGGGTATCGATCGGGTAGAAAATCCCCTCATGCTGGTGGAAGAGCGGGATGGGAAGCTCACACTTGAACTGGCGGCAGCCATGCCGGTGCGCGACATCCCGATCCAGACCCTGAATAGCTGGATTGCTGAAGACGAAATCGACGGGAAGAAACTTCGCCGGCGTTCATGAGGTTGTTCCTTGATTCGAGTGTGCTCCTTGCTGCCTCAGGGTCATCTACAGGTGCCAGTCGATTGGCTCCCAAATATATGGGATGGAGATCCTGACTCCAGGAGAGTGGATTCGTCGCTGGCGCGGGCATTCATCTTGATGACTTCTTCCGCGTCTGCAGGAGCTTGGGGATCATTTGGAAAGGGTTCGGTGCCGGATTTATCTGAAGCCATGCCCGAATCCTGCGTGGCAAGTGTGGCAAGACGTTGGCGGGGTGTGTGTAGGGGAAACGCACACTTTTGGAAAGTCTCGGAATTTTTAAAAATTAAACCACGAATGGACACGCATTAGCACGAATATTGGATTCATTGCAGGAACGCAGTTCAATTAATTACTTTTAATGATGACCAAGAGTAAGGAAACCATCTTTTTCTGATGCTATTTCGTGTCTATTCGTGTCCATTCGTGGTTTTGAGGGCTGTGTTGAAAGTGTGCGTTTGCTCTGGGGCTGTGTGGAGAATCGTCGACCCCTTAAAAAATCTCTCTTAATCTGTCAATATACTTGTCGAGACGGAGCCACGTGGCGGAGGCTGATCTTACTGACCCTTTCCCCTGCCCGAAACTTTTAGAAGCGAGACTTCGACATCATTTGCTGTTAAGTTGCGACTTAACCAGTTCTACTCTGTTCATGAAGCACATCTTTATCATTGCGGGCCCCAATGGTTCCGGGAAGACCACCTTTGCCAGAGATTTTCTTCCTCGGGAAGCCGGGTGCCTTGAGTTCGTCAATGCAGACCTGATCGCTGCCGGGCTCAGCCCTTTTCAACCGGAACATGTCGCCCTCGCCGTCGGCCGACTCATGATCGAACGCATTCACGAACTGGCTCGCACCGGGCAGGACTTTGCCCTTGAAACCACCCTGGCGACCAGGATCTACTTGAATCATATCCCTGCCTGGCAGAAATCCGGCTACCGGGTGCACCTCTATTTCCTCAAGCTGCCCGATCCCGGCATGGCGATCCGACGGGTGGCCCAGAG
>CAYTLD010000040.1:0-14620 GCA_964438585.1 uncultured Blastochloridaceae bacterium
CTTTCCGGGGCGGTGATTGTCACCACTCCCCAGGAAGTGGCTCTCATCGATGCCCGTAAAGCCGCGAAGATGTTCGAGAAAGTCAGTGTGCCCCTGCTGGGACTGGTCGAGAACATGAGCTATTTCCTCTGCCCCGGCGACGGGAAGAAGTATCACATTTTCGGCGAAGGAGGCGGAAAGCGGGAGGCGGAGAGGTTAAAGACCCGCCTCCTGGCGGAGATCCCTCTGGAGATGGAAATCCGGGAGGGAGGGGACAATGGCCGTCCGATTTCTCTGGTAGCGGGTTCGACTGAGGCGGGACGGGCGTTTGAGACGGCAAGCGCGGGTCTTTTTGCTGCGCTTTCGAAGCAATAATTGTGACTAATGTGTAACATTCTTGTTTTTTTACTTTGACAACGTGATAAGTCAGCGTGATATTCGCACAAGTGATTCAAGCTATGAATGCAGAAGGTTCGGATCAGGAACAGGATTCTTATTTTAAGAATTCCGCGCTCTACAAAGAATTTCTCGCGGAGCGCGAAGAAATCCTCAAGCACAAGTGGATTCAAAGCGAAAAGCTGGGCCGCGACGTCGGATTTGAAAAAGCCCTGTTGGACTGGATTGTCAACCACCAGACCGAATGGCGTCAGAAGCGTCAGCGGTATCGGGAGTAAGATCCGGTTCACAGATAACCACCAACCTTTAAGCTGGTCCAGCGAGGCCGGAAAGGTTCAATGAGCGAGCGACAAATTATGGACGCAGGCGCAATCGAGCGCGCCTGGAAACGAATCGCGCACGAGATCATCGAGCGCAACCCGGGGGATGACCCGCTGGGATTCATTGGTATTCACACCCGAGGTGTTCCGTTGGCGGAGCGGATTCTGTCGATGATGCAATTGATCGAGCCCGGACGAGCGCACCACCCGGTCGGGGAGTTAGACATCAGTTTTCACCGCGACGACATGGAGGACAACCTGCCGGTTCCCAAATCTACGGATATCCCCTTTGACATCACGGGCCAGAAAATCATCCTCATTGATGACGTCTTTTTCACCGGGCGCAGTGCCCGGGCGGCGATGAATGCGCTGCTGGATGTGGGCCGGACCGCCAGCATTCAACTGGCGGTGCTGGTGGACCGGGGGCACCGCGAGCTGCCGATCCGGGCGGACTATGTCGGCAAGAATATCCCCACCTCGATTGACGAAGCGGTCAGGTGCCGATTGGAGGAGTGCGACGGAAGAGATGAAGTCGTTATTGTCGAGGCATGATGAAAACATGGGAACGTAAAGATTTACTCGAAATCCGGTCGCTGGAGCTGGATGAACTCGTTATGATTCTGGACACGGCCCGGTCTTTTAAGGACATCCTGAAGCGTCCGATCAAGAAGGTGCCGTCTCTGCGGGGGAAGACAGTAGTCAACCTCTTCATTGAGCCCAGCACCCGGACACGGGTCTCCTTCGAGCTGGCCGCCATGCGCCTGAGTGCGGATGTCATCAGCGTGGACAAGGATGCCAGCAGTTTTCGCAAGGGGGAGACCCTGCGCGACACGGCGATGAACTTGCAGGCCATGAACGCGGATTTTATCATCATACGCCACAGTGCCGCCGGGGCACCTCAGTTTCTCGCCCGCCAACTGGATGTATCGGTGATCAACGCCGGGGACGGGGCTCATGAGCATCCCACCCAGGCGCTGCTGGATGTCTTTACCATCCGGGAGCGGTTGGGGGATTTGACCGGGAAGCGGGTGCTGATCTGCGGTGATATTCTCTACAGCCGGGTGGCGCGCTCGAACATCTTTGCCCTCAAAATGCTGGGGGCGGAGGTGACGCTGGTGGGTCCGTCCACCCTGCTGCCACCTGTCTTCCGGAAGCTGGGCGTCCAGGTGGAATACAATATCGACCGCTGCCTGCCGGATGCGGATGTCATTCAATTACTCCGCATCCAGCATGAGCGCCAGCGAGAGGCGCTTTTCCCCTCCCTGGGAGAATACACAACTCTCTTCGGACTGACCCGCGAGCGCTTTAAACGCTGCCGACCGGATGTGCTGGTCATGCACCCCGGGCCGATCAACCGGGGGGTGGAAATTTCCAGCGAAATCGCGGACGGGCCGAACTCTGTGATTCTCGATCAGGTCACCAACGGCCTGGCGGTGCGGATGGCCATCCTCTACCTCCTGAGCGGAGGAAAACCCATGATTCCGGGGAAGAAGGTAAAAGTATGAGCAAGGCCATTTGCCTGAAGGGTGGACGCATACTCGACTCCGGGCGGAAACGGGATGCGATTGGTGATCTCTGGATCGAGGAGGGAAAAATCGTGGTCGGACCCTCGACGGCGGAAGTAGAGACGGTGGATTGCGAGGGCTTCTGGATTTGTCCGGGGCTGATCGATAGCCAGGCCCTCTTCTGTGAGCCGGGCATGACAGCGCGCGAGACGATCGCAACCGGGACGGCGGCGGCGGCGGCGGGTGGCTTTACCTCCGTGGTGGCGATGCCGGGCAACAAGCCGCCGGTGGATGATGTGAACCGGATCTTCTGGCTGCAACAACGGGTGCGGGAGACCGCCTGTGTGCAGGTCCACCTGACCGGATGTATTTCCAAGGGGCAGGAGGG
Organism: uncultured Blastochloridaceae bacterium; assembly: GCA_964438585.1. Classification (GTDB taxonomy): domain Bacteria; phylum Verrucomicrobiota; class Verrucomicrobiia; order Methylacidiphilales; family JBCBYL01; genus JBCBYL01. Next base: position 2,589 of record CAYTLD010000040.1, read on the forward strand.
AACGATGCTGGCACCGATGGGGTCGATGGTGCGGAGCGGGATCGTGGCGGTGACGGATGACCCCCACTGTTTGCAGGACAGTGAGTTAATGCGCCGTGCCCTCGAATACAGCACCATGTTCGGGATACCTGTCCTCGACCGCTGCCGGGATCTGTCGCTGAGTCCGGGAGGCGTGATCAATGAGGGTTACTGGTCCGCAGTGCTGGGTCTGCGCGGATGGCCAGCCATGGCGGAGGAAACGATAGTGGAGCGCAATATTCTTTTGGCCGCCAACGCCAACGCTCACATTCACTGCATGTCGATATCAACAGCGGGCAGTGTCCGTCTGGTCCGCGAGGCCAAGGAGCAGGGAATCCGGATCACCGCCTCGACGACCCCGCACCATTTGCTCCTGACCGACGAGCTGCTCCAGAGTTTCGATGCCCGCTATAAAGTGGATCCCCCCCTGCGCACGCCGGATGATGTCGCCGCTCTGCGTGCGGGCCTGCGCGAGGGGGTCATCGATGTCCTGGCCAGCGACCACACGCCGCACCGACTTTACCAGAAGGAAGTGGAATTTGATGATGCCCCCTGCGGGGTGTCATCCCTGGAAACAGCGGTCGGGATTTATCTCACCCACCTGGTTCACAACGGAGTGATGAAACCTTTGGACTGGCTGGCGGCGGTCACGGTTCATCCCGCGCGAGTCTTCGGCCTCGATAAGAGCACACTCGATCCCGGTGCGGCGGCAGATGTCACGGTCATCGATCCGCAGCACCGCTGGGTCGTGAATCCAGAATTGTTCCATTCCAAATCCCAATCCACACCATTTGAGCGGGAGGAATTGACCGGAAGAGTGATTCTCACGTTTGCCAAGGGCGAGCAAGTATGGCATATCGATAGAGGAATTTGCGGCGGAAAAGTAAATCTTGTAACTGAAGAGAATGGAGAGAATGGGGAAAATAGGGAGAATAAGGAAAATGGAGCATAAAGCAGTATTGGCATTAGAGAACGGATCGGTCTATCGCGGTCCATCGGTGGGGGGAGAGGGAACCGTCGAAGCGGAAATCTGTTTTAACACCTCCATGACCGGTTATCAGGAAATCCTCACCGACCCCTCGTATCACGGTCAGGTCGTGGCCATGACCAGTCCCCACATCGGGAACTACGGGGTTAATCCCGAGGACGAGGAATCTGACCGTCCCCAGGTCAGCGGGTTCGTGATGCGCGAACTATCCGCAGTGGCCAGCAATTTCCGCAGTCGGGAATCTCTCCCGGACTATCTCAAACGGCATGGAATCCCGGCCCTGGCCGGCATCGACACCCGCCGTCTGACCAAGGAATTGCGGGTCGAGGGCGCCTTGAAAGGATTGCTGACCACCGGGGAGATCAGTGATGAGGAAGCGGTTCGGCGGGCTCGCGGTTGGGAGGGGTTGGTCGGACGGGATTACGTCCGACGGGTGACCTGCGCTGCCCCCTACCGATGGGATGAGGCCGGAGAAAAATTCCCCGACTTCTATGACCAGAGCCAGGTCGAGAATGGCACCGCACCGGAGAAATTGCCGGAGATCGAATACCACATCGTCGCCTATGATTACGGGATCAAGCGGAATATCCTCCGCCACCTGCGCAGCCAGGGATTCGGCATCACGGTGGTGCCGGCCACGACCAGTGCGGCGGATGCCCTGGCTCTGTCACCGGACGGGGTATTTCTCTCCAACGGCCCCGGTGACCCGGCGGCGGTGGAATACGCTCACCAGTCGGTCCGGGAGTTGATCGGGAGGGTGCCGCTGTTCGGTATCTGCCTGGGACACCAGATCATGGCCCACGCGCTGGGTGGAAAAACCTTTAAACTGAAATTCGGCCACCGCGGGGGCAATCAGCCGGTCAAGGATCTGCGGGATGGAACAGTGAAGATCACCTCCCAGAATCATGGATTTGCCGTCGATACCGATAGCTTTGATAAATCCACCGTTGAGATGACGCACATCAATTTAAACGATGGAACCTGTGAAGGCCTCCGCCACCTGGAAGGGGATGCCTTCTCAGTTCAATACCACCCCGAGGCCTCGCCCGGGCCGAATGACGCCGCTTACTTTTTCCGCCAATTCAAAGAACGGGTGGCGGCGGTAAATAATTAAGTTGGATTGTCAGCGTAACCCGATCATTATCTGAACGTGGCCTCATTAATTTGTAAGTCTCCGGAATTCATGGACCAGGAATATGTCCTGGAAGGTGAAGTTGTCATGATCGGGCGGGAGGAAGGCAACGACATCTTGATCACCCACCCGAGTGTCTCCAGCAACCACGCCCAGCTCAAGTCGGAAGGAGGGGATTACCGCCTCGTTGATCTCAATTCCACCAACGGATCCCGTGTCAATGATGAAAAGGTAGCCGAGACGATGTTGCGCAACGGGGATGTGGTTATGCTCGGGAATATCATCCTCAGCTACCAGTCCGATAATGTCACGGAAGCTGCGCCGCTGCCGGAAGCCGAGAACAAGGTTAATATCCAGCAAAGCAGCTCCGGGCAGCCGACGGCTTTTAAAAACCTGGCCCCCTTTAAAAAACCGGATAACAGCAAGTCGTCCGCCATCACCCTGCCCGTCGTGGTCGCGATCCTGCTCGCCCTTGGAGGCCTGGGATACCTCGCCTACGTGCTCTTTGCCGCTTAGACGTTCAGTAATTCAGGGACAGTGAGCGAACTCCGCCGTTATAACCATAATGAAGAAAAGTGCCGGAGTTCGCTCACTGTCCCTGAATTATCATGTGACGGCGATTGACCGCGCCCTGAAATCAAAGGTTAAGAATTTACGTCCGGGCCAGACTTATCTGGCCTGCGGCCTGCCTTTTTCTGCGGTTCTTCCCGCCATCGCCGCCTGGCGTTCCCTTCATCCGCTGCATCCTGTTATTCTGGCCACCGCTCAGGCGCAGGAGGCGGAGAAATGTATCGAAACCGCCTTCAGTTGGAATATGGAGGCGGATACCCTGCTCGACGACCGTCCGGAAGATGATCTGGAGTCGGTCCTGGAGGCGGAATCCTGGGGCATCCTGCGCCGATGGAGCGGAGGAGATCAGAACGCAATCCTGGTCACCACGGCTGCCGCCCTCGAAGTCGAGTGGCCTACGCCGGAGCAATTAGCCACCTCGTTTCGATCCGTTCGGACGGGAGATGAGATCAGCCAGGAAGGATGGATCCGGGAATTGGACGAGGCCGGCTACGTGCGCGAGGCGCAAGCCATGGAGCCGGGACAGATTGCGGTGCGCGGCGGCATCCTCGATATTTTTTCCTATCACGCCGGGGATCCGGTCCGTCTGGAGTTTTTTGGTGATGAGGTGGAATCCATCCGCCGGTATGACCCGGCCTCGCAACAATCCATCGAGACTCTGGAGATTGGCGAAATTATGTTCCAGCCGGTTCAACCGACGCCCGGTGCCGGCTGCCGCCTGCTCGGCAACTACGTGAAGGAGTCGGCCCTGGTCCTGACCTGGGATGAAACCGCGCAGGGAACACCTCTGGACTGGGATCTGGAAGTTCATGAACTTTTGCACCACTCCCCGCAGGATCCGATCTATGAACAGAACCGGCGCCAACTGGTCATCGATCACCTGGCCGGGTGGCATGAGGAGGGCTGGAGCATCTGGCTCTCCTGTAATAACGAGGGAGAAGCGCAACGCCTACGCGAATGGCTGGGGGAGAAGGCACTCCCGGAGGGGGGTGAGACCCTGCAATTTTTTGAGTCCTCCCTGACCCACGGGTTTATCTGGCCCTCCCTGCGGTGGGTGGTGTTGACGGATGCGGAAATTTTTTCCCGCTACCAGCGGGTGACCCGGAGGCAGCGGAAGGATCGCCTGGCCCAGTGGCGGATGTCCGACCGAAAATCGGAACGCTTCGAGGAAGGCGATCCGGTGGTCCACCTGGAATATGGGGTGGGGATCTTCCGCGGGATGACGGAATTGCCTGGCGGTGCGGAGGAGGTGCGGGAGGTCATGGTGATCGAGTATGCCGGAGGCGGGAAATTATACGTCCCGCTCGATCAGGCCTATCTGGTCACCCGTTACGTCGGGGCACGCAAGCTGAGTCCCCCTCTGGATACCCTCGGGAATGCCCGCTGGTCAAAAAAAACCGCCGAGGCACGGCAGGCGGTCATGGACTATGCCGCCCGCCTGATCCGGTTACAGGCGGAGCGGGAGTCACTGAAAGGTTATGCCTTCCCCCCCGACCATCCCTGGCAGGAGGAATTCGAGGCGGCTTTTATTTACGAGCCCACCGAGGATCAGGCCCGCGCGGTGCGGGAGTGCAAGGAGGATATGGAGCGCACACGTCCGATGGACCGCCTCATCTGTGGGGATGTCGGGTTTGGAAAAACCGAGGTCGCCATCCGGGCGGCCTTCAAAGCGGTCACGGCCGGGAAACAGGTCGCCTTTCTGGCACCGACCACGGTTCTGGCCCAGCAGCACTTCGAGACCCTGCGGGAGCGCATGGCGGATTACCCGATCCAGATCGGAGTCCTAAGCCGTTTTGTTTCTGCGTCCGAACAGCGCCGGGTCATGCGTGCGGTCCGGGAAGGGGTGGTCGATATCGTCGTCGGCACTCATCGCCTGCTTTCGCCGGACATTGAATTCAAGGATCTGGGGCTAGTCATCGTGGATGAGGAGCAGCGCTTCGGGGTCGAGCAGAAGGAAAAGCTCAAGGATCGCTATCGCATGATCGATATGCTCTCCATGTCCGCCACACCGATTCCGCGGACACTCTATTTTGCCCTCATGGGAGCGCGGGACATGAGCACCATTGATACCCCGCCGCCCAACCGGCGTCCGGTCGAGACCAAGGTGGCTCCCTACGATGAACGCCTGATCCGGACTGCGATCCAGCGCGAACTCCAGCGCGGCGGGCAGGTTTTCTTTTTGCATAACCGGGTGCAGACCATCCGGAGAGTGGCCAAGCGGATTGAATTTCTAATTCCCGAGGCACGGGTCGATGTCGGCCATGGGCAGATGCCGGAGGCGGATCTGGAACTGGTCATGCGCCGGTTCCTGGACGGGGAAATGGACGTGCTTGTCTCCACCACCATCATCGAAAGCGGGATCGATATCCCGAACGCCAATACCATCATTATTGACCGGGCGGACCGTTTCGGGCTGGCGGACTTGTATCAGCTCCGGGGCCGGGTCGGACGGTCGTCGATCCGGGCGCACGCCATCCTCCTCATTCCACGCGATCTCCTGGGAGGTGATGCCGGGAAGCGGGTGCGCGCCATCAAGCAATATACGCAGCTCGGATCCGGCTTTAAGGTGGCCATGCGCGATCTGGAAATTCGCGGGGCGGGAAATTTGCTTGGGCGCGAGCAGAGCGGACACATCACCGCCATCGGGTTTGAATTTTACTGCCGTCTCCTGCGCCAGGCGGTCGCCTCCTTACAGGGGAAACGGGACGCCTCACTCCGGGAGGTCCGGATTTTTCTCGATTTCCTCTCCCTGGGCGAGCGCGAGCAAGTCGGCCAGGAAGCAGCCTACATTCCCCCGTCCTACATCCCGGACACCGCCATGCGGATCGATGCCTACCGTCGATTGGCGGAGTTGGAATCGGAGGCGGAATGGGAGGATCTCCGTGCCAGTTGGCGGGATCAATACGGAAGTTTCCCGGATTCGGTCGATTTACTCCTGCATTATCAGAAAATGAGAATTGCGGGTTTGACTAGCCATATTACGCACATTGACGTAAAAGATGGGAAGTTAATGATGAAACGGAATGGTGATTACATCATGATTGGGGGAAAATTCCCCCGATTGAAAGAGGCGGGGGCGAAGTCCAGGTTGCAGGAAATCCTGCAATGGATATCTTCTTTTATCTAGAGCCATGTGGAGAATACAGACAGCACTGATGATCGTCTGCGGGCTCGGCTGCCTGCCGGGCAGCACTGCTCTGGCGCAAAAGCCGACCGACGGGATTGCCGCCGTGGTCAACGAGCGGGTCATTACGTTTTCGGAAATCATGGCTGAGGTCAGTCCGCTGGAGCGGCAATACAGCGATCTCTACTCCGGACTGGAACTGATGGAAAAATTGCGCGAGGCACGCCTGAACGCGCTCAAGTCACTGGTCGAGCGCGAATTAATCATTCACGAATTCAAAGAGAAGGGATTCTTTTTCCCCGAGACAGTGGTGGAAGAGGACATCCGCCGGCACATCGACGAGCGCTATGAGGGCAATCGGCGCGCTTTTATCCGCACGCTCCAGGCCAACGGAATCTCCCTGTCCTCATTCAAAGAGCGCCGATTGGAGGACCGGATGGTGATGGCCATGCGTGCCAAGGAGGTCCAGCAGGCTGTGATCATATCCCCCTATCAGATCGAGCAATACTATCAGGATAACGTGAAGGAATTTATTCGTCCGGATCAGATTCGCCTCCGGATGATTTACATGAAAAAGGGCCTCTTTAAAGAAGCGCGCACCGCCGAGGACGGCACCACTTATGAGGTCGATCCCCAGAGACTGATCATGGAGGAAATCCTGCGCAAGGTGGAGACGGGATCGGATTTCAGTAGCCTGGCCCAGAGTTACTCGGAAAGTCCCCAGCGTGTCAACGGCGGGGACATGGGCTGGGTCTCGGATAATACCTTGAGGAAAGAACTTTCCGAGGTGGCCTTCAGCCTCCGCCCTGGACAAAATAGCAACATCGTCGAAACCGACGATGGCTATTACGTCCTTCTGGTGGAAGATCTGCGCCGGGCCACCGTTGTCGCGCTCCAGGATGTGCGGGAAAGTATCGAGAACACACTCCTGCAACGGGAGCGTGAGCGTATCCAGCAGGAATGGCTGGATGGATTGCGCGCCAAGTCGTTTATCAAGATGTTTTTTTAATGAAGGCGCAGATCGGGGTAACCCTGGGCGATCCGGCCGGGATCGGCCCGGAAATTATCGAGTCCGCGCTGCCCGTCCTGCGGAAGCGCCACCCGGACATCGAGTGGACAGTGCTGGGCAGCACCCGAGGCATTCGCCCCGGACACCCCGGTCGGCGATCAGCACAGCGAGCCCTGGAAGCCTTGCAAGCCTCAGCCGCCAAATTGAAAACCGGTGAAATCCAGGCGGTGGTCACCGGCCCGGTCTCCAAGACCCACCTCCAGCAGATCGGCTTCCGCCATCCCGGCCAAACGGAATTCTATGCCCGGGTGGCCGGGTTGAAGGAAGATGCCATTACCATGATGATGGTGGCACCGGCGATGACCGTGGCACTGGTCTCGACTCACTGTTCCCTGGGGCAGGCCATCCGGAAGCTGACCCCGGAGCGGCTCAGCCGCACCGTCCTGCAATCCCACGCCCTGCTGCGGCGTATCGGAATCAGCGCGCCGCGGGTGGCGGTGGCGGGCTTGAACCCCCATGCTGGAGAGGGAGGCGCATTCGGAGATGAGGAAATCCGCCTCATCGAACCGGTCATCCGGACGTTGAAGCGCAAGCGGTTGAAGGGGGCATTAGAGGGTCCTTTTTCACCGGATGTAATCTATCGGGAGTGTGCCGAAGGCCGTTGGGATGTAGTGGTGGCTCCTTATCACGACCAGGCCCTGATCCCGTTTAAGCTGGTGGCCTTTGACGAGGGCGTCAACCTGACCGCTGGGCTCCCCTTCGTGCGCACTTCACCGGATCATGGAACTGCCTTCGGCATCGCCGGTCAGGGAAAAGCCTCTTCCAATAGTATGGAGCAGGCACTGGATCTGGCCGCCCGCCTGGTCAAGCGACCGGAAGGAAAGAAGCCATGACGGCGGAGGAACGCATCGCGCACCTCCAGGAAAGCCTGCCCGCAGGTGGTTTTTTTGCCGATGGGGAATCGCAGGTCTCCCCCCGCGCCTTCCCGCTCGAAAAGGAAACCATCCGGAAAATTGAAAAATTAGGGCATATTCTGGGAAAATTTCTGACTGCGGCGGATGTTCTCTATCGGCGCAGTCTCAAAGGCTCTGCTCCGGCATTCATCGCCGAGTGGCTGGAGCGCGGCAAGCCGGAGGACATGATCGCGATGACGAGAAAAGCCGCTGGCGACGGAATCCTGCCCCAGTTGATCCGTCCGGATCTTCTCCTTACTGATGAGGGATTGGTTCTGACTGAAATCGATTCATTGCCCGGAGGTTCCGGGACCACCGCCTGGATGAATCAGGTTTACCACCGGATGGGAGATCCTGTCGCCGGAGAGCCGGGAATGGCGGATATCCTGCGGGAAACCTACCGCCAGCATGAGGTGGTTATTTCCGAGGAGGCTCTGGCTTATCGCCCGGAATTTGCCTGGTTGTATGGTTCCGACCGCGTCCATCCTGCGGAAAGCTACCGTTTCAACAGCCGCCCGGTTTACCGCTACTTCGAAGGGTTCGACTGGCCCGGTCTTCAGACTTTGAAGGAGAGCTGGACCCCGGATATCCAAATGGACCCGCCGATCAAAATCCACCTGGAGGAAAAACTATGGCTGGCTCTACTCTGGTTGCGTCCGCTCGAAGGCTACTGGCGGCATGAACTCGGAACCCGCTATTTTTCCGAGCTGAAGCGCGTCGTTCCCCATACCTGGCTGGTCGAGCCGGTTGATCTGCCGCCGACTGCTGTCCTGCCCGGTCTCGATGTCCATGACTGGTCGGAGGTGAAGCAATTTTCCAAAGCTCAACGTGATCTGGTCATCAAGCTCTCCGGTTTTTCCCCGCAGGCCTGGGGCTCGCGCAGTGTCATGATCGGGTCGGATATGACGTCCGGGGAGTGGGAGGAAGCCCTCTCCCAGGCCCTCGATGATGCCGGCACCCAGCCCTGGGTTATGCAGAGATTTCACAAGGCGATCCGGGTCGAGCACCCGGTCGTTGACCCGGAGAATAATCGTGAAGTGCTCAGGACGTTCCGGGCCCGGCTCTGCCCGTTTTATTTATACCAGGAGAACCGGTCGCAGCTCCTCGGGATTCATGTCACCCTCTGCCCGCCAGATAAAAAGCGCATCCACGGCATGGAAGATGCGGTGATCGTCCCCGCTGCGGGCTAGAGACAATGCCTTCAACTAATTCGGTTACAAGGAGGCGAAAGACACTACAATTCACGATGGTTTAAATTCAGGCCAAAGGCCTGAGCTAAGCCAGTCCGGGGCACCGTCCTCTTCCTTATACACATTCTTCCAATGCCGAAGGCGCAAGCCAAAGGTTCCGTAGGGACCATCGAAGATAGCCGTGGATTTTAATCCACGGAAAGAGACGAGAGAAAGAACCGCGTCGCATCGCGACGCAACTCGCAGGAAGTTAGGAGATTCGATCCAACGCGACGCAGATGAAAATGGGAGGGATCATCATTCACGGCGGTAGAAGTGAGCGGGCTGTTGCGTCACTGACGTGACGCGCATTGGATGATGCAAACCACCGTGGGTTAAAACCCACGGCTAAGTTGGATCACCCCTACGGGGCGGGAAATGAGCAAACTCCGGGACTCCAACTGAACCTTCGAACCCGTTGAGCAAAGGACCAGACTACAGCGCGACAGGTGCCCTGGGCTAGCTGTAGAACGCACCGTTGGTACTCAAAAAGATCCGCTCGAGGTTATGCTGCGAGAATTCCACACATGGCAGAACCTCGGTGCACTTCCGTTTTTTCTTATCCTCCTAATAAAAGGCATATTAGATGGAATTAGTTGAAGGTATTAGGGCTAAAGAACCTCGTCGCCGAAGCTGATGCCGACTTCGCGGCAGGTTTTTACAATCTGGTTGTCGGGTTGGATGGTTTTAAGTTGGCTGATGGCCTCCTGCATGACGACATCACCGACATGGTAGTTCTGGTAGCTGACCATGTGACCAAATTTTCCTTCCTGAACCAGATCCACCGCCGCGACGCCGAAACGGGTGCCCAGGATGCGGTCGAGGGCGGTGGGGTTTCCGCCGCGTTGCAGGTGTCCGAGCACGACAGAACGGGTATCTTTCCCGGTTTGCCTGTCAATCTCTTCCGCAACCAGGGCTCCGATGCCCCCTAACTTGGCCTCTCCACCGGTATTGGCCGCTTTTGAAGTAAAGGTGCCGTCCTTCGGGCAGGCTCCCTCGGCAACTACCACCATAGTCGTGAAGGCACCGGACGCTTCACGCTCTTTGACAAATTGGGCCACTGCGTCAAAGGTGAAAGGCAATTCCGGGATAAGAATAACGTCCGCACCTCCAGCCAGGCCACCATGAAGTGCGATCCACCCTGCATAACGCCCCATCACCTCCAGGACCATGACCCGCTTATGGCTTTTGGCGGTGGTATGGAGGCGGTCCAGAGAATCGACGACACAGGCCACAGCCGAATCAAAGCCAAAGGTAATGGCGGTGGCGGAAATATCATTGTCGATCGTTTTCGGAACCCCGATGGTGGGAATGCCCGCCTCGAAAAGTTCCTGCGCGGTAGTCAGGGAACCATCCCCACCGATGCAGATCAGGCACTCGATGTTCAGTCCTTCCAGTGTTTCCTTGGTCTGTTCGATGATTGAGGGATCGAGCCGCGCTTTTTCACCATGCCCCATCTTGGCCACAAAGCGGCCTTTATTCGTCGTTCCGAGGATGGTGCCGCCCAGATGCATGATCCCGGCGGTGGACTTGGGGTCCAGAACCCGGTAGCGCACCGGAGCCAGGATGCCCTCGAAGCCGTCATTGAAGCCGATAACTTCCCAGTCGAGTCTGTCTGCCGCCCGCACTACTCCCCGGATCACCGCATTGAGCCCGGGGCAGTCGCCTCCGCTGGTCAGAACACCTATTCTTTTTGTCGCCATGACAGGAAATTAGAGATTTCACCAATCTAGTTCCAGAATAAAACTGGAAATGATTTGGCCGACACGATTATCTCTAGTCAGGCGTATTTTCGATCACCCGGATCATCGGCAAGCTGCGATACTGATGATCGAGATCGAGTCCGTATCCGACCACAAACTGGTCGGGAATATCGAACCCGACCCACCGGACATCGACCGGATGAATTTGTGTTCCTTCTTTTTTCAGTAGCACGCAGATATCGAGGCTCCGGGCGTTCTGCGCCAGCAGGGAACGCTTGACGTGGGTGAGGGTCAGGCCGGAGTCGAGAATGTCATCGATGAGCAGAACCCGCCTCCCGGCATAGTCTCCATTCACACTGTCCAGGCCCTGAATCCGTCCCGACGAACGCTGTCCCAGGTAGCTCTGCACCCGCCAGCACTCGATGCGGGTGGAGGAGGGGAGTAAACGGATCAGATCGACCATAAAAAAAATACTCCCGTTCATCAACCCGACCGCAGTGATCGGCTCCCCATCGTAATAGCGGGTGATTTCCTCACTCAGTTCCCGCACCCGGTCCGCGATCACCGAAGCGGAGAGCAATTCCTTGCCGGGGAGGTCAGCCATCGAGTTTGGCCAGGGCGATGGTGATTTTTTTAGTAAATTCATCCGAAGCCTTCAGGGCGCGGCCCTTTTCCCAAGCGGCGCGGGCATCATCCCGGCGATCGAGTTGATAAAACGAGAGTCCGGCGAAATAATAAATCGCCTGGCAGGTTTCTGTCCGGAGGCGGTAGGGATTGGCCGGATCTTCAATTTGTTTAAGCAGGACGGCAAAATCCGCGCGGGCATTATCCCGCCGGTTGATGATGGCCGGAAGATGAAAATTATTCATGGCCCGGATAAAGCGTGGTGCCGGGTTGCGTGCATCCATATTCACCGCCTGGTCCATCGTCTTCAGGCCTTTTTTCAGGAAGCTGAACTTCGACGGGCCTGGAAAGACGTCCCGGCTTTTGAGGGTATAAACACTCCCGAGATAGGCCAGAGCCAGCGCGTTCTTCGGCTCCGCCCGGGTCAGGCCCTCCAGCTTCTCGAAAATGACCGCCGTGTCCTTCGCATCCCCGTTGACCGCCTGATCATGAAGCCGCTGGATTTCCCGCGCCTGCTCACTGGCAAAAGGATCCTCCTGACCCCGGCCCGGCTGCCCGAGCGTGGCAAAAATAAATAAAGCGATTACCAGCCATTTCATAGTCCCCCTGATACCATAGCGCGCCGGGATGTGAAGCAAATATCGCCGTTGGAATACCGCCTTTCTTCCTCCGCCATAGCCTC
>CAYTLD010000041.1:0-2987 GCA_964438585.1 uncultured Blastochloridaceae bacterium
GTTTCCGGCATTTGCCCTAGGTTCATAAGTGATTTAACTTATCCACATGTTTGAAAAGCGAATGAAGGATGCATGGATGGGGAGTCTGGTGGCGGACGCGCTGGCGATGCCGGTCCACTGGTATTATGACCGGGACGCGATGGATCGCGATTACGGGCCTCTCGAAGGATACAAGGCACCAATAAATCCGCACCCAGACTCACTCCTGATCAAATGCGCTTATGAGGCGCCCAATGAAAAAGGTGAGATTCTTCACCACCACGCCCGCTATTGGGGCATGCCCGGCATCCATTACCACCAGAATCTGGAGGCTGGTGAGAACACCATCTCCTACCGTCTGGCCAGGGAACTCTATGAGCAGGTGATCACGGAAGGGGAATACCGGGAATCCCGCTGGCTGGAGCACTATATTTCCCTCATGCGCGATCCAGACTGGAACCGGGATACTTACCTGGAAGAATGCCACCGGGCCTTCTTTACCAACTACGCACAGGGAGAGAATCCATTGAAATGCGGTATCGATGATCACCATATTGGCGGACTTGCCCAAGTGCCAGCTCTAGTCGCCGCTCTGGTCGAGATTGGCGAAGACGGACTGGATTTTATCCGGGCCAAAGTTCAGAGCCACATCGGACTGACACACAAGAACCAGGCGGTCCTCGATGCCGGAGATATGTTGGTTTGTCTTCTTTACCAGATTGCCTCCGGAGAAGATTTCGAGACGGCGATCGAACACCAGGCAGGGAAAAAATTCAATATCGGGAAGATAAACGAACTGGCAGATGTTGATGACCGGGACGTGGTCGGAAAGTTAATTTCACCGGCTTGCTACATCGGAGAATCCTTCCCCGCCAGCCTCTACCTGATCTGGAAATACCGGGACGATTTCACCGGAGGAATCATCGCTAACGCCCGCGTCGGTGGCGATAACTGTCACCGGGGTGCGGTGGTGGGATCACTGCTGGCGGCGAAAAATGGCATCCCGGAGAAATGGCTGACTGAAAAGGTCGGCCCGTAGGGCACCTCGCCGCGCAGTCTCTCGAATTGAACGCCGATTGACCACCGCAACTCTGTCCTTTCGGGACCCTGACTTCACAGCTCGAATGCTGTCTTCATCAGTTCACCTCGACCAAGGTCATCTTTTGGGGAACATATTCCACCTTGGACTTTTTGAAATCTGCCGGGCGGGCGTCGGTAATCAGGTGTGGAATTTTGTTGAGCGGCAGCAGAAATTCATCCCCACCACGCCCGAATTTATCACGGTCGAGGAGAAAGGTGGACTTCTGAGCCTGCCGGATGACCGATTTCTGAATATCGATCACGTGCCCGCGGGTATTCCAGATGCCGGACTGGTTGATCCCGACCGCACTCAAAAAAACATAATCAAACCGGAATGGTTTAAGTCCCCCTATCGCAACCGGGCCCACCAGCACCGATTGCCGACCGATGAACTCTCCGCCACTCAGGATAATATTGATCCCCTCCGTCAGCACCAGGGCCTCGGCCGCTGCGACGTTATTGGTCACCACCGTCATTCCATGCAATTGCTTCCGGGCCAGTTCACGGGCGAGATAAAAGAGAGTGCTGCCACCGTCGAGAAAAACGGTCATACCGGAGCGCACACGCTCACTTGCCTCTTGTGCCAGTGCCTTCTTGGCCTGGTGAGCGACTTCCGTGCGCTGGCTGAAGGATTCAAAGGTGCTGTCAAAATCCCCCATCGCCCCGCCGAAGGTGCGGGTAATTTTATCCTCTTGAGCCAGGGCCCGGAGATCACGTCGTGCCGTCGGCTCAGAAATTCGGAAACGCTCACAAACTTCCTGGATTGATAAAAACCGGCGTTGTTTAACCCATTCAGCCATATCAGCACGGCGCTTATCAATGACCGCACGTGGAACCCGCATCCTCCCGATATAGATTAACACCCCGGAGTCTGCAACCCGATTTGCTCCCCCCTGACAAGCAGGCGCGATAACACCCAACCTGACCATATCCGTGAAAATTTTCTTTTTACGGAAAGCAAAAGGCTTTAGGTTGGGCGTCTTGAATATGTATCTTTATCAAAATGAAGAACAAGTAGGTCCCTTCTCTAGTGAAGAGATCAAAGCAAAGCTGGAATCCGGTGAAATTCAGCCCCATGACCAGGCCTGGACCGAGGAGTCAGGGGAATGGACTCCCTTGTACGAACTCATTGATCTGGAAATCGTCGAGGGCGAATCCGCGCCGGAGGAGAAAGCCGCCCCGACCGACGCCCCCCACCCCTACCCTCACCTCCTCAGCGAAGACCAGGATCCCAAGTCGGTTATCAGGATGGTGGAACGGGCCTCGGATCTCCTGACACGCGATGAGAGGATCGAATTCATCGGCATCCAAAAGCACCCGGTGGTCAATATATCACCCGCCGGCCTCATCCTCACCGACAAACGCATCCTCGCTGTCCATCCCAAGTTAACCGGCATGACTTTTGAAGATCATCTCTGGCGGGACGTTCATGATGTCCACATCAGCGAACAAATGCTGACCGCCACCATCAGCTGCACCACCACTGATAAGAGTATCCTGAAAATGGATCACCTGCCCAAGAAGCAGGCACGCCGCATTTATTCCTATGCCCAGGAAAAAGAGGAGGAAATGACCGAAGTGCGCCGGGATCGTGCCATGGAAGAACAGCGCGCCGGAGCCTCCCCGTTCGTCGGCATCGCGCCCACCCAAAACGCCCCCAATGCCTTCGCCAAGACATCCCCCGAAGAAGCACCCAAACGATTGCCGAAACAGAAGCCCGCCCCCGCTCCGGGGTTGGATCTCTTTGCCAGCCAGGAGGAATCCGGACAGCAAGATGCCCTGCAAACTTCCTATTCCTCCGCAGCCCAGGAAGATCCGGTGGCCACCTTGGAACAACTCAAGCGTATGCTTGAAGCTGGGCTGATTGAAGCGCACGAATACGAGTCCAAGAAATCGGAAATCCTCGGACGGATGTAATCCGACCTCTT